>JBBEEF010000141.1:7338-19881 GCA_040880915.1 Pirellulales bacterium | reverse complement strand
CAGGCCCCGGGCTTGCGCCTCGGGGCTTCTATGGGGGCAAGGGGGAGGGGGCGGCCGTGGCAATCGAGCCGGCCTTGCAAGCGAGCGAGAGGCAGGATGCCGTAGCGCAGCTTGCGTGGAGTGAGCGCAGGCAGGATGCCGTAGCGAACGACCGGCGAGATGGCACGGCCGACCCCTCCCCAAACAGGAGGTTGCGTCAAGGTGCAAGCGGGGTGGCAAGCGGGGTGGCGGTCGTTCCCGGAGTCCCCGGGCTCGCGCCTCGGGGCTTCTATGAGCGGCACATTCCTGTGCCACCGGGCTGCCTTTATGCTGCCTGGGGCGCGATCCGGCGGTGGACGGCCTCGATATCGTCTGCCGCGAGGCGGCCATCTGGCCGGGTCGACGCCAGCACCCCCGCCAGTTCCGCCAACCGCACTACGGCCCCTGGCATGCCACCGGCGAGTTCGTGGATCGCGTTGCCAGCTGCCTCGTCAAGAAGTACGACCGGGCTCGCGAGCACGCGGTTGAGGAGGGCCCGGGTGTCGGCAACCGTCCCCGGCAGCAGTGACACGCGGATGCCGACCGCCTGCTCGACCCGCGTGTCGCGGGCCACGAGGGAGAAGAGCCGGCCCTGGCCGGCGAGCACGACCGCTGCTGGTCTGCCGCGGCGGCAACGGCCCAGGAGCGTGGCCAGCTCACCGTCGGACGCGAGGTGGGCGTCGTCGGCCAGCACAACAGCTGGCAGGTCGCCGCCGCTCGAAAGCCAGTCTGTTACCGTCTCCCGCCGCGCGGTCCGGCCCCGTGTCTCGAAGGCCCGGGCCAGCGTGTCGAGCACGAGCGTCTTGCCGACGCCGGTGGGCCCGCAGAGCAGGACGACGCCGGTGGGCGACTCGACCCCGCAGGCAACCTTGGCCAGTGCGGCGTGCTGCGGCTCGCTCAGAGTTGGTGCCGAAATGTCTGCCGTGGTCATGCGAAGCCCTCCGGCCGCCCGGGCTCGCGACCGCCGCCCGCGGCGAAGGTGACCACCTCTCCCAGCGGAGTGACACCGATAGCCGCCAGGGCCAAGGCGTGAGCGGGCGCGGCCGGCCTGTCGGCCCGCCGCACGATGATCGCCGCATCGCAGCCGACGCTCTTGACGAGCAGTCGCTGGCGATGGATCGGGCCGGGTGGAAACCACACGCCGGCATCCACAAGCACAATCAGTCGGTCGTGGCCCATGACCGTGTGGCCGTCGCTCGGAGCCGGGATGCCTGCGTGCCAGTGGGTCGTCACGTCCCGCCGCCGGTCGTGCAACGTGCTTCCGAGGCAGGCCACAAGCGTTGAGCGGCCCTCGCCTGGTTCCCTGCCCGTGATCGCGATCACGCGATGGCCTGCCAGCCGGGCCGCCTCGACTTCGTCTGCGAGCGATTCCCACTGTGGCCGCGCGACCTCGAGCAGCCGGGCGACGAGCATGGCGTCGACGGCGGCAGACGGGCTCCCCAATCTGCCAGTGGATGGCACGGATTCGGTTGTCACGGCCGCAGCCGGCGGCGCGGGCCGGTCGCCGAGGGTTTCCCAGCGGGTGATGAAGGCCAAGTCGAGGGCGTCAAGCGTCATCGGACGACAGACTCCTCCGTCGGGATCGCGACCGGCCGCTCGGCGAGCCTGTCGTCTGCCTCTTGCCTGCCTGCCCGGCGGGCGTCGTTCCAGCCCGCCAGCGTCCAGGCCATGACGGCCAGGGCCACGAGGGCCGCAACCGAGGTGAAGGGAAACACCGGCTGCGGCCGCAGGCGGAGCCGCCCGATCGGCACGGGCTGCTCACGCCGGCCCTCCGCGGCCGGGGGATGAGACGGGGCCGCAGCCGGCTCCGGCCGACTGGCGGCGTCCGCCGCGGGCCAAGCCGTCGCTCTCACCGCCGGGATCGTCGCCAAAATCCGCATTCCACCAACTCCTCCCGGAGGGCATCGTCGTGGTCGATGATGCGGCTTGAAGCCGAGGCTGGCCGCCAACAGAGTCGCCGGGAAGACGCTTGCCTGGGGGCGACCGGGGGCGTCATCCCGATCCAGTCATCCCAGTATGCCCCTCCCGCAGGGTCGCCTATGATGCTCTGGAATACGTTCATTGGCCCGACTTATTCTGCCGCTTTCTTGTCCCGCACGCCTGGCCCCCAGGATCGTTGATGCCTACGCCGAACACGAGCCGCCACGACCTTTTCCGCTCCGTCCTCTCGAGCAAGATCGCGATCCTCGACGGGGCGATGGGCACGATGGTGCACGCCCTGGGCCTCGATGAACGAGGGTTCCGGGGAGAGCGGTTCGCCGACCACCACCGGGATCTCAAGAACTGCATCGACGTGCTGCCGCTCACGCAGCCGGATGCCATTCGCGACATCCATGCCGCCTATTTCGCGGCTGGCAGCGACATCGTCGAAACCTGCACGTTTGGGACGACGAGCGTGGCCCTCGCCGATTTCGGCCTTCAGAACCACACCCGCGAGCTCAATCTGGCTGCGGCCCGGCTCGCTCGCGAGGCGGCCGAGGCGGCCGAGGCCAAGGATCCTTCCCAGCCGCGGTTCGTGGCCGGATCGATCGGGCCCACGAACAAGCAGCTTTCAATCGCGGGCAACGTGTCCGACCCGGGCCACCGCGATGTCACGTTCGACGAAATGGTGGCGGCCTACCGAGAACAGATCGAGGCGCTCGTCGAGGGGGGCGTCGACATCCTGCTGGCGGAGACCGCCTTCGACACGCTCGTTCTCAAGAGCTGCCTGTTCGCGATCGACCGGGTCTTCGCGGAGACCGGCATCCGCCTGCCGGTGATGGCCTCGTTCACGATCTTCGAGGGGGGGCGGACGCTCTCAGCCCAGACGGTCGAAGCCTGCTGGACGAGCCTCGAACACATCGATCTGGTGAGCGTGGGGATCAACTGCGCACTGGGACCGGAGAAGCTCCGCACCCACGTGGCCGACCTCGCCGCGATCGCCCCGATCCCCGTCAGCTGCTACCCCAACGCGGGCCTGCCAAACGCCCTGGGTGGCTTCGACGAGACGCCCGAGATGATTGCCGGAGTGCTCGAAGACTTCGCCCGGTCCGGCTGGCTCAACATCGTAGGGGGCTGCTGCGGCACAACACCCGCCCACATCCAGGCGATTGCCGAGACGATGGCGAAGTATCCGCCGCGCACGCCTGCCCCGCCGCCGCGGCGGAGCCGCTACTCGGGCCTCGAGATGTACGAGATCCGGCCGGAGAGCAGCTTCACGATCGTCGGCGAGCGGACGAATGTGACCGGCTCCAGAGCCTTCTCCCGGCTGATCAAGGAGGAGCGGTTCGAGGAGGCCCTGAGCGTCGCCCGCCAGCAGGTGGAGAGCGGTGCCAACATCATCGACATCAACGTCGACGAGGGAATGCTCGACGGCGTGGCCGTGATGACGAAGTTCCTCACACTCCTGTCGAGCGAGCCGGAGATCGCCAAGGTTCCGATCATGGTCGACTCCTCGCGGTTCGAGGTGCTCGAGGCGGGGCTCAAGTGCGTTCAGGGCAAGGGAATCGTCAACTCGATCAGCCTGAAGGAAGGGGAGGAGGTGTTCCTCGCCCAGGCCCGGACCGTCCGCCGTTACGGTGCGGCCGTTGTGGTGATGGCCTTCGACGAGGAGGGGCAGGCCACCGACGTCGAGCGACGGGTAGCGATTTGCAAGCGGGCCTACCGGATCCTCACCGAACAGGCCGGCTTCCCGCCCGAAGACATCATCTTCGACCCCAACATCCTGACCGTGGCTACGGGAATTGAGGAGCACAACTCCTACGCGAAAAACTTCATCGAGGCCACCCGGCGGATCAAGGAGGAGATGCCGGCGGTGCAGGTGTCGGGCGGGGTTTCCAACATCTCCTTCTCGTTTCGCGGCAACGACGCGGTCCGCGAGGCGATGCACGCCTGCTTCCTCTACCACGCCATCCGGGCCGGGCTGGGGATGGGAATCGTCAACGCCGGGCAACTTGCCGTGTATGAGGAGATCGAGCCGGGCTTTCGGGAGAAGATCGAGGATGTGCTCTTCGACCGCCGGCCAGACGCCACCGAGCGGCTCGTGGAGCATGCCGAGACCGTCAAGGCCCGGGATCCAGCCGACGTGGCCGCGGCCGACACCTGGCGGAATCTCGACGTCGAGGCGCGGCTCGCCCACGCCTTGATCAGGGGGATTGCCGACCATGTCGAGGAGGACGTGGAGGCGGCCCGGCAGCACTACGCCACTGGCCTCGAGATCATCGAGGGTCCGCTCATGCGGGGCATGCAGACAGTGGGCGACCTGTTTGGTGAGGGGAAAATGTTTCTCCCGCAGGTCGTCAAGAGCGCCCGCGTCATGAAGCGGGCGGTCGCCCATTTGCTGCCCTACATGGAAGCCGAGCGGGCAGCCGCGGGCACCGCGCACGTGTCCCGGGGCAAGGTGCTGATGGCCACCGTCAAGGGAGACGTCCACGACATCGGCAAGAACATCGTGGGCGTCGTGCTCGGCTGCAACGGCTACGACGTGATCGACCTGGGCGTGATGGTTCCCTGCAACAAGATCATCGAGGAGGCGATCCGCCACAAGGCAGACGTCGTGGGTCTCTCCGGCCTGATCACGCCCAGCCTCGAGGAGATGGTGCAGGTGGCCCAGGAATTCGAGCACGAGAAGCTCACGATGCCGATCCTCATCGGCGGGGCTACCACCTCGGCCCGGCACACCGCCGTCAAAATCGCCCCCAAGTATTCCCACGACGTGATCCATGTGACCGACGCCTCGCGGGCGGCTGGGGTGGTGGAGAAGCTGCTCAATCCGGCCTCGCGGCAGGCCTACTCGCAGGCCAATCGGGTGGCGCAGGCCCGTGACGTGGAAAACTTCCGGACCCGTCAGCAGACGAAGCTCGTGCCCTATGCGGCTGCCTGCGAGAAGCGGTGGACGACCGACTGGGCGACGGCGGAGATCGCCGTGCCGGAGTTCCTGGGTGCGCGGGTGCTCGACCAGGTTTCACTGCCGGAATTGATCGAATTCATTGACTGGTCGCCCTTCTTCCTCTCCTGGCAGCTGAAGGGGAAGTATCCGGCGATCTTCGCCGACCCGGTGGTGGGGGAGGAGGCCCGGAAGCTGCATCGCGACGCCCTGGTGATGCTCGACGAGATCGTGCGAGACGACTTGCTGGTGGCCAAGGGGGTGTATGGCTTCTTCGCGGCCAACTCGGAAGGGGACGACATCGTCCTGTTCACGGATGAGAGCCGGTCGACCGAGATCGGCCGGGTACACACGCTGCGGCAGCAGTGGGAGCGGAAGGGGCAGGACGTATTCCATGCCCTAGCCGACTTCGTGGCCCCGCGGGCGAGCGGCCGGGCCGACTATATCGGGGCCTTCGCCTGCACGTCCGGTCATGGCTGCGAGGAGTTGTGCCGCAGGTACGAGGTCGACCACGACGACTACTCCTCGATCCTGGCAAAGGCTGTGGCCGATCGGCTGGCGGAGGCCTTCGCGGAGTGGCTCCACGCGAAGGTCCGACGGGAGTGGGGGTATGGGGGTGACGAAAGCATGTCGACCGAAGACCTGATCGCCGAGACGTATCGCGGCATCCGCCCCGCCCCGGGCTATCCGGCCTGCCCCGACCATACCGAGAAGTGGTCGCTCTTCAGCCTGCTTGACGCCGAGCGGGCCGCGGGAATGATGCTTACGGAGAGTTGCGCGATGATGCCGGCGGCGAGCGTGAGTGGGCTCTATTTCGCCCACCCGGAAAGCCGATACTTCGCCGTGGATCGAATCACGCGGGAGCAGGTCGAGGCCTACGCGGCTCGGAAGGGCATGCCCGTCCCGGAGATCGAGCGTTGGCTGGCCCCGAATCTGGGCTACGACGTCTAGCAGCCGCGGGCGTTCACCGGTACCAAATCTCATGCCACGCCCGCGCCGGATCATCCTCGACACCGGAGCGGTGGCCGCCGGCCCCTCGGCCACGAGCCTGCTCGTCGAGCGGTTCCTCGACCACGTGCGGCACGAGCGGGGCCTGGCGGTCAACACCCAGGCCGCCTACGCCAGAGACCTCCGCGAATTCGCCGACTGGCTCGGCGGGCGGGCGGCCGGCTCGCTCGCGGTCGGCGACCTCGGCGACTATCTCGCGTCGCTGGCCAGGCGGGGTCTTGCCCGGGCGAGCATCGCCAGGCAGGCGGCCACCTTGCGAACCTTCTACGCGTTCCTGCAGCTTGAAGGCGTGGTGGTCGAGAGCCCGGCTGAGCTCCTCGCCGCCGGCCGGCCAGACGAGGTGATTCCGGGCACGCTGTCGCCCGGCCAGGTCGACCGCCTGCTTGCCGCCCCCGACCCTGGTACGCCCCGTGGCCGGCGAGACCGGGCGATGCTCGAACTGCTCTACGCCACCGGCTGCCGGGCGAGCGAGGTCTCGGCGATGCGGCTCACCGACGTGCACCTGGCAGAAAGCTTCTGCACCTGCCATGGCAAGGGAAACAAGGAGCGGGTGGTGCCGCTCGGCCGGCGGGCTGTGATGGCGGTCAGGGTCTGGCTGGACGGGCCCCGTGGACAGTTCGCGGCCCGAGCCGGTGGGCAACCGGACTGGGCCCTGTTGTCGACCAGGGGCCGCCGGCTCTCGCGAATGCGGATCTGGGAGATCGTGCAGGAACACGGGAATGCGGCCGGCATCCCGGCCGGCATCGGCCCGCACACGCTGCGGCATTCATTTGCTACCCATCTGGTCGCCGGTGGGGTCGATTTGCGGCACGTCCAGGAAATGCTCGGCCACTCGAGCATCGCCACCACGCAGCGATACACCCACGTCGACGCGGGCCGCCTCAAGGCCGTACACGAACAGTTTCACCCACGGCGGTAAGTTCGCCCATCGGGGACTGTCCCCGCCGCGGGGACTGTCCCCTTTCCGTCGGTCCCCGTAGGGGACTGTCCCCTTTCCGGTCAGGCCGGCCGCTATTTCGCCTTCTTTGGCGGTGAGAACTTGATCTTCTTGATCAGGGGCACCACGTCGTCCCCCTTCACGATCCCCGAGGCGGCCGTGATGGCACTCACGACGTGGTCGTATTTGAGCCCCGGATCGCAGTCGAGTTCGAGTTCGGTCAACTCGGCCCGCGAAAGGTCGTTGCCGAAGGTGTCGATGAACTGGGCCTGCAGGGCCTGGGTCAGCTTCTCGGCCGAAAGCTGTTTGGCGCGGCGGGCGGCGTTGAGCTGGCCCCTGTCGCCTTGACGGGCCGCCTCCATGGCGTTGTCGAGCATCACATCGGCAGATGCCAGTTCCGCGATCAATTCCGGCCCCACGATCCTGTTGCCACCGAGCCGAACGTCTGCGAGCCGCCCCTCGGGCGTGGCCGCCATCTTGACGATCAGCGGCGGCATCGGATTATCTTCGGCCGCCCCGGCACTGGCACCGAGGGGCATGCGAATGTTGAAGTCGCCCTCGACGATCACAGTCTTGAGCGTGAGCATGAAGAACGTGAGCAGCTGAAACACGACATCGATCATCGGCGTCATGTTGATGTCGATTTTGCTGACAAGCTTGCTCTTTCGCTTGGCCATCTCAAGGACCCTTGTACTCGGCCCGCAGAACGAACTTGTCGAAGCCCTTCTCCTGGCAGCTGCGGATGATCTGCTGAACTTCCCCGGTCTTCGCCCGCCCGTCCGCCCGAACTACCACCGTCGCCGCGGAGGGCTCCTTGCTCGCGGCGAGCATCACGGCCTTTTCGTTCTCGAGATAGTCCCCAAGAGCGAGCAGGGCTACGGGCTCGCCGTTGTAGATCACCCGCCCATCCTCCATGAGCTGCAGGGTCAGGGGGTCGATGTCTGAATTCTCCACCGGCTTGGCGACCTGGCTGGTCGGCAGCTGGATTCGCTGGTCCTGCTCCGCCTCGGTGAAGTTCATCGTGAACATGAAGAAGGTGATCAGCTGGAACGTGACGTCGATCATCGGCGTCATGTCGATGTCGCTTCCCTCCGTCTTTTTCCGCTTGCCTGCCATGGTCACCTTCCCTGCGTGATGGACGCGGCGATCACTTCTTGCCCATTGTCTGGAATCGCGACATCAGCCGCGACGATTCCTCCGCGGCTTCGGAGTTGATTTCCTCGAGCCAGTTGCGAAACATCTGAAAGAAGAGGATGGCGGGGATCGCGATCCAGAGTCCGATGAGCGTCGTCACCAGGGCCGTCGAGATGCCACCCGCCAACTGGTCGGGCTTGGGCGCGACGCCCGGATTGTCGGCGATCTTTTTGAAACTACCCACCATGCCCGTCACCGTCCCGAGCAGCCCGAGCATGGGGGCCAGGGCACCGATCAGCGACACGTAGCTGATCTTGTGCTCGAGTTTCATCTGCTCCTCCCCTTGCGCCTCCTCCATCGCCGCGGCTGCGGCTGGATACCCGGCCTGCAATTTCCCCATCCCGGCGGCCAGCACGTGGCCGAGGTAGGAGTCGTCGCTCTTCGCCAGTTCGTAGGCGGGCTGATACTCCTTGGCCTCGAGGTGCTGCTCGAACTGCTCCGCGAGGGCAGGAGGCATGAGAATGGCTTTGCGAATCTGGAGGAAGCACATGACCAGCAGGGCCACGAGAATGAACGACAGGAGGAGAAAGACGGGTCCGAACACCCAGCCGCAGGCCTCCGCAATGTAGACGAGCAGGTTGCTGCCGCCCCCGGAGGCCGCTTCTTCTTCGCCCAGATCATCCTGTGCCATCGCCACCGCGGGGGCCACGCATGTCGTGACGACAGCAACCCCCGCCACCAGGCAGAGAACAATGCACAGGCGAATGGCGGGGGCGGTGCAGTACCGCATCATTCGGGACCATCGTCCGATCCACACCTGGTCATCCGCGGCAATGTCCATGAACCATCTCCTGGGGAAGGGTTGAGAGCGTGTGTTGTGCGTGTGCTGTGTCAGACGAGCTTGCTCTCTCGGGTCGCCTGAGAGAGTGCAGACTACCCTCACGAACGGCCCGGCCGGAAGCCCCCGCCGGTCATGAGGCCTTTCCCGCTCCGGCATGCTTCGCAGCCCAGGGCGTATCGGGATAGCTTGTCGTGAGGACCTGGGCTGCTTCCCGGGCGCGCTCGGGCTGGTTGGCCGCGGTCCAGAGTTCGATCAGGTTGGCGAGCGTTTCGGCGTGCGCCACAGGAAGCTGATTGTAGACAAGGTCGACTGTGAGGAAGGAAATCCGGGCATCCTCGTCCTGGCCACCGGCCGCCCGCTGGCATGCTCCCAAGACCGTGAATGCGGCGGCCAGCAGATCCTTGTCTTGCACGGTGCCGTTTTTGACCACAGCATCGCGGATTGCCTGCCTGGTCACGGCGATGCCTTCCGCCGCCTTGCCGCTCTGGGCGAGGCAGCGGGCCCGTCCCAGGGCGGATTCCCGCTTCTGGCGAGCGCTGGCCGCGTCGTTGGGTTCGGTGTTGATTTTCTCCGCCGCCTCAAACTCCTTGACGGCCTCAACGAACTTGCCCTGTTGCATGAGCAGGCCGGCTCTGGCGGAAGCCGAGCGGATGCGAAGAGCCGGAGGACCTCGATCGAGATTCTCATAGGCGGCCGCAGCTTCTTGATACTTTCCCTGCCTGGCGAGGATGTCCCCGAGCAGTTCGTAACCGGCGTAGGCATGGTGGCTACGGGAGTTTTTCTGGAGGAAGTCCGCGAGCGGCTTCACCCGCTCGGCTGCTTCGGCGGCCGTTGCGGCCTGAGCAGTAGCAGCGAGCGTGATGAATTCGAGTTCCTCGCGAATCCGCGGCTCGGCATCCTTCAATTCCTCGGGTTCGATCTTCGCCAGTTCGCCGATAGCTCCGCGAGCGTCGCGGCGGATAAGCAGCCGCCGGGCCGCTCGCAGGCTGTCTGGCTCGCCATCGAGTGAGAGTTCGACGAGATCGACGATGCTCACCTTCTTGATGCCCGAGCGGCTCTCGATCTCGACACTATCAGGCGACACGCTCACGAGCATGCCACGCACGGTTGTGCCATCCCGGGTGACGACTGCGTCGTCGGCGACGGCGAAGCCGCCAAGCACATTGAGCGCGACTCCGGCGGCGATCGACCACCAGCTCGGGCGACAACGGAGTTTTTTCTCACGGATCAATTATCACCTCCTGCCGCCGCGGGCGTCTCGTCAAGGGCTGCGAAGCCCTTGACGGTCGAATCCCCACGATCCTGCTGAACCTGTCTCAGTAACGCCTCGAATTTCGTCGCCATCGCCGGCCCTCCAAGGTCTGGGTAGAGCTTCCGGGTGATCACGATCGCGGTTTCCGCCGCCTCGAGGCGGGTCTTCTGGTCGGCCTGCTTGCCGGGCAGGCGTGCCCGGGCCACGAGACACTCCACGATCCGCAGCCGGGCGTTGAAGAACGCTTCGCTGGCCTGCCGTGATTTGTCATCGGTGCCCGTAAAGCCCTGGCGGGCCAGGCGGTTGGCGATGTTGCCCCATCCCCAGATCACCACCGGCTCCCCACGGCGGCCGCCGGCTGCCTCCCGGTAGAGCGTGTTGGCAGTTTCCGCGTCTCCTTCCTTGGCCTTCGCGTCGGCGGCTGCCTGGAGGAGTTCTGCGGCCTGGATCTGAGTCTCGAGGGAATTCTGCCGCTTGGGGTCGGCGAGGATCCAGTCGATCTGCTGCTGGGCCTCGTCCCACTTGCCGAGTTCGCGGTAGATGTTGACCATCCGCAGCCGGATCGAGGGTTCGAAGCGGGCTACCTCCGGGTCCGCTGTCTTGCCCAGCAGGCTTTCGTAGACGTCAGCCGACTTCGCGAGGTAGGCCGCCTTCTTCGCCGCCGGCACAACGTCGGCGCCGCCGCGCTTCGACCCGAGCGTGAGGTAGGTGGTGGCCACCCAGAACTGCGAGGAGATCTTCTGGTCGCGACTGGCGACCCGATCGAGGAATTTCTCGAACCCGCCGAGAATCCGCTCGGCTTTGGCCCGCACGGCGGGATCGGTAGCCTTGCCGCCGGCGCCGAGTTGCTCAAGCTGGGTCTGCAGATCGCGTCCCATCGAGAGATACATCGCCGTGAGCTTGGCGGACGCCTCCTGGCCGGTGCCCGCTACCCGCTCGAGGCCGTCCATCGCCTGCTGGGCCTGCTCGAACTTCTCCGCTTGGATGAAGAGCCGCAGCGAAAGCGTGAGCGCCGCTTCGGCCAGCGGCCCCTGCTGGAGGAGCGGATGCTTCGCGGCGATGAGCGTCCACGGTCCGTAGACTGGTTGCTCGAGCAGGGCGAGGGCTTTGGCCGCGTCGTCGTCGTCCATCGCGAGCTGCACTCGCGACAGGGCTCCGGCCATGCCCAGGGTGCCGGGCGGTCCCTCCGGCAGTGAGCTGGCAAACCCTGGGCTCCCCAGCCCCTCATCAAGCGCCTCCCGGGCCGCGGCGGCCCAGCCGGCGATCGTCTTCGCGTCGGGCCGCGTCGCCTCGTCGATGCGGCGGGCTTCCTGCACCTCCCGCCACAGGGCCGAACCGGCCCGCAGCAGAATTTCGGACCGCTTTGTGGAGGCAGGAGGCACCTGTCCGATGATCGCGATGATCCCGGCCGCGTCCCGGGAGGACACGGCGGCCCCGATCGCGATCACCGCCGCGTCGGCGCTCTCCGCCTCGTCTGGCCAGACCCGCATGACCGTACCGGCAAGCTTGACCGCCTTGGCCCGCGCGTCGTCCCGCTCCTTGCCTTCGGCCAACTGGGCGGCCCGCTGCCACGACGCCATCGCGATCTTCGCCGCCTGACGGCTGCCCTTGGCGTTGGGATACCGCTCGACGAGCATCTGGCCGAGCCCTGCCGACTCCTCGTACCGCTGCCCGTCGTAGAGCAGGTAGGTCAAGAGATACCTGGCCTGGTTGATGTCGTCGATCGACGCGTCCTTGAGCGCGCCATCGCCGCTCGGGTCGGCGGCGAGCGGGTTGGCGAGGCCCGCGAGCTTCATGGCCTCCTCTATTTTGGCGATCGAGTCGTCACGGGCGGTTCCCGCCGCAGCCTTCGCCGGGGCCGACTTGGTAGCGTCGCTTCCAGCCGCCTTGACCTCGGCGAGCCGCTCCTGCATGGTCGCAAGCGACACCTTCACCTCGTCCATCGCCAGAGAGAATGTCTTCTCCCCCTCGGCCACGACCTTGCCGAGTTTGGCGGCGAGCTCGCGGGCTTCGGCGGCGAAATCGGCGTTTGCCTTGGCAACCTCGGTGGCGAGCTTCTTGGCGTCGGCCTGAAGCCGGGTGCGGTCGCCTCTGGCCTTGGCGTCTTTCGGGTCGAGGGCGTCGGCCCGTGTGTCGAGGATCGCGGCGGCCCGGTATTTGAGGCCGAGCCATTCGGCGTCGAGCCTGGCTCCGGGCAGGCGGTTGACGTCCTCGAGGGCGAACCGGCGGGCCGTGTCATCGAATTTCTTGTACTTCAGCGTGGCGATTTCGCGGACCTGGTCTTTCGGATCGGAGGCCGTTCCCTCGGAAAAATTCTTTTTGTACATCGCCGCGAGCTTGTCGGGAGGCAGGGCGGCGATTTCCCCGACCTCGCCCGTCAGGGCTTCGAGTGTCGTGTTGAGCGCCCGCGACCGGAGCATGATCGCCAGCGGCACCTTCTGGTCGAGCACCACCAACGGGGCCAGCGTGCTGACGGCCTGCTCCCACTT
>JBBEEF010000141.1:0-7238 GCA_040880915.1 Pirellulales bacterium | reverse complement strand
CCGTTACCTCACGGAGCACCTTGAGGACCGCATCCTCGGCGTTTGTTACGTTTGTGATCGGTTCGCCCGGCTTGACCGTGCCCTTGAGGCTCTTGATCGCATCGTCAAAATGCTGGGCGGCCTCTGCCCGGAGCGTCGTTGCGTCGGCGTTCGGCCGGTTCGCCTGGTCTGCCCTCGAGCGGCCACGCTCGACGAGTAGATTGCCCTTTTGCGTGTAGGCCGCGATCGCCTGCCGGTCGGTGATTTCGCCCGACTTGAGAAAGGTATCGAGCGCCAGTTGCGCCTCGTCGAGGAAGCCCGCCCGCTTCTTGCTGTCGGCCTCCGTCCGGCTGATGCCGACGAGCGCGGCCGCCCGCCGGAAGGACACCTCCTTCTTGAGCTCCGCCGAGGCATCTTTTTCGGCCACGACGCGGTCGAGCACTGCCAGCATGACGTCGTGCATCTGCCGCTCTTCGAGCGCGTCAAGCAGGCTGCGGGTAGACAGGTCGGCCGCCGAATCGTCGGCCAGGACCGGGAGCGGCGAAACCAAGGCCCCGAGGCAGACAAACAGTTGAATCGCTCGCATGGCACCCCGGTCGCAAAGAGATTGGTTTCTGCATTCTATTGTGCTGGGTGCAAGGAAGGCCGTCAAACAGACCGCAGCGGGCCGCGCGATCACTGCGTGCCCTGCCGGCCGCCGGCCGAGCGGTCCATCGTCCGCATGAGGGCTGCGGCGAATTGGGTGACGTCACCCCGGCGGTTCCAATCGGCCGCGAGCTTCTCGAGGGCGGTGGTCAGAAGTGCGGCCTGCCGCCGATCCATGTGGCCCGAACCGGCTGCAAGCTCGCCCAGGCCGGCCGCCAGCAGGATCTCGCAGCCGTGCGACGACGGCAGTCCGGCGCCAAGCTCCGACGTGGCTCCGCGCGGAGTCGCCTCGATCCGCTCGGAGCTGCCGCCTGGTGTCCGCCAGGTGAGCGAGGCGGTCGCCAGAGCGATCCTGTCAGTTCCATTGTGGGGAACGATCTCATACACGGCCCGGACCGTCTCGCCGGCATGGAGATCGATCCCGCCGGGCACGACGTCGGCCAATGATTCGATCGCGGATTGCCGGTGTCCGATCAGCCGATACCGGGCCACCTCTCGCGGGTCGATGCGGAGTTCCAGTTCGCAGTGCCGGGCGACGAGCGTGTCGCGGCCGGTCACCTGCTGCAGCAGGGCCCGGCTGATCGAGACGGCATCGGGACTCGTACGGCCGAAGGTCGGGTCGCCGTGGCGGGACGGCGACGGAGTGGCGGGATCGAGCACGATGAACCGCGTGCCCCCCGCTGGGTTGCAGGAGAGCGAGTCGCCGCCCGTTGCGGAGAGCGCGGTGTGCCAGGCTGAGAGGGCCTCCCGCACGCCTCCCCGGCTCCCGTCGAGGCTGCTCGAGTGGGCGATGACAACCACCCGTCGGGCCGGAGCAGCTGCGTCGAGGCCCGCGCTAAGATCCGACGAGGCGGTTGCCGGCAGCCACTCGAGGTCCGCAGCCACTGCCGCCAGTTGGGCGGCGTTGGCGGCTCGAACCGCGACCCTCGGCCGCGGACCGCAGAGCACAACTGTTACCCGATCTGCAGGAGCCATGTGCGTGGCGACCGCACCCAGGCCACGGCAGATCCGGGGCCACACGGCCGGATCCCCGGCAGCCGCCTGATCGACCATGATCGTGGATTCCACCGGTGCCGTTTCGTCGCCCGCGGCGCCCTGGATTCGGCCGGCCGACGCCGCCACCTCGAGCAGGATGCTCGGCCTATTCTCCAACCGCCTCAATGGCGACCGAACCTGGTAGATGTCGAGCCGCACCGCCGGTCCGTCAAATGCCGCGGCGGACCTGGCTGGAACTGCTGCCAGCACCTCCTCGGCGCGAATCTTCTTCCGCCCGCGCGGCTCCCCGGAAACGAGCGTCTCAAACCCGGTCGAGCGCAGCGTGAGCGGAGGCCGACTCACGGCAAGCGTGGGATCGGCGGCCGGATCGATGAAGGGCTGCTCGCCTATGGTCATCTCAAAGGCCAGGTCATACCCACGCACCCGGGGCACATGCCGTCGTGAGTCTCCCGGCACGTCGACCGTTGTCATGGCCGGTGGTCCTTGGAGGGCTTCCTCCGGGGCCGGCCACATGGGGGCGCCGAGCACGCGTGGGACCACCCTGGGAGCGGTCTCGCCTGCGGTTGTCAGAGCGGCATCGGTGGCTGCGACTGCGTGAGGCGCGGCCAGCACGTCGCCGACCGCTGGCAGCGATGAGTCGTCTGGCTGGTCTACGAGCGGGGCAGCGGCGACTGTCCTCTCGATGCCTCCCCGATCGGCGTCGGGCGCGACCCTAGCCGGGGGCTCGGACCGCGGGCGGCTTTCGTTTGCCGGGCTCGGCGCTCGCGAATTGGCCGTGTGGGCCACGCGGCTGACCGGCCCCTCGAGCCGACGTGAGAATTCGACCCCCGCGACGGCGATCAAGCCCGCCAGGCCCAGGGCCATGACCACGGAGGCCGTCTCGCGGGCCAGGCCAAGCAGGCCCCTCGCGGTTCGCTCACGGTGACGGGGGGCCGCCCTCGGGCCGTCGGCCTCACTCGCGGCCTCGTGGTCCCGCGTGAACCGCTTCAGGTCGATGGCCCCGTTGCGTCGGCGCGGGATCCGCGTGCCGACCCTGGCATGCACCCGCTCGGCAAGATCGGCCGGCACCACAACGCCGGCCAGCAGCCGGTCGAGCTGGTCGTCGGCGAAGAGCGCCTCGGGCCGGACGCTCCGCGGCAGTTCGACGGGCACGGCAATGTCCCGCAACACCTCGTCGATCGTGCGACCGTGTTCATTCATGGTCGACCGTCCCGGCCGCGGGGGTCGCGGCTCCTCTGCGGACCGTCGGCGGCTCCGCCAGGAGAAACTGCCGCAACCGGCTGCGGGCCCGGCTGACCCGCGACAGGACGGTTCCCAGCGGAATGCCCTGGAGATCGGCTGCCTCCTGGTGCGTCAACTCGCCGACGATCACAAGCAGCAGCGTTTCCCGGAGTTCCACCGGCAAGAGCCCCAGCGCCCGCTGCATCGCATTTGAAAGCTCGTCGGCAAACGGATCGGCATCCTCGCCGGCCGGCTGGCAGAGGGGGGCTCCCGCCGGCACGTCCCGCCGTTCCCGCTTCCGCCAGTGATCGGCCACCCGCCGTCGGAGAATGGCCAGGAGCCAGGCCCGCTCGCTCCGCCCGCAGTCGTAAAGGTGCCGGCTCATCCAGGCCGAGCGGAAAGCGTCCTGCACCACGTCCTCGGCGTCGTGGCGGCTTCCCAAGAGCCGGAAGGCCACGCGGTACAAAACGGCAACGTGATCGGAGACCCATCGGTCGAATGCTTCGTCGCTTAAGGATGCCGGTGGAGAAGGCATGGAGCAACACCAGGGCCCGCGCAGGTGCCCGACGGGGCCGAACGCGCCGCCGGTTCAAGTTCCCGATACCACCCGCTCATTATTCCTGACCGGACAAAGACCGTCGCCTGGGCGAGAAGTGCCCAGCCTCAAGCCCAGCCCCAAGCTCAGCCTGCCGGCCCCCGGTCGGTCCGCTTCGACCCCACCATCCAGGGGGGAAGCCGACCGGCTGGCGGAAGCTTTACGACCCGGGCGGAGCGGACGCCAGGGCATTCGAGTACGGCCTTCAACGCCTCCGGCGAGGGCTCCTGATCGAGGTTCAAAACGCCGATCGCATCGCCGCCGGGGGTCGCACGCCCGACCGTCATCTGGGCGATGTTGACCCCCATCTCGCCGAAGGCCGTTCCCACCCGGCCGATGATGCCGGGCACGTCCTGGTGGGTGAATACCAGCAGGATGCCGTCAAGGTAGGCCTCGAGCCTGTGCCCCTCGAGCTGCACGAGGCGGGGCATCGAGCGGCCGAAGAGCGTGCCGGCAGCCCGGTGCACCCGGTCGCCCGACACGAGGTCGACGGCCACCACGGAACTGAACGCACCGGGATCGGTCCGGCTCTGCTCAACCAGCTCGATGCCGCGGTCCCGCAGGAGCACCTCGGAGTTGACGATGTTGACGTCTTCGAGGGCATGCTCAAGCAGGCCGGCCGCGAAGGCCGCCGTCACGAGCCGAGTGTTGCGGCCGGCGATCTCGCCCCGGTAGGCAATCGAGCAGGAGCGGGGCTGGCCGGCGTCGAGCTGGGCTACGAGCAGGCCGAGCCGCCAGGCCAGGTCGAGAAAGCCCCGCACGCCCTCGAGCGCCGCCTGGTCGATCGGTGCCGCGTTGACCGCGTGTCGGATCGTGCCGCCGGTGAGGAAGTCGACCAGCAGGCCGACGCCCTCCACAGCCACTTGCGACTGGGCCTCCTCAGTGCTCGCGCCGAGGTGGGGCGTGACGAGCACTCCCGGCATGCCGAACAGCGGGCTGTCGGTACAGGGCTCCTGCTCGAACACGTCGAGCGCGACGCCGGCGATCACGCCCCGCTCGAGGCCGACGACGAGCGCCCGCTCGTCGTAGATGCCGCCCCGGGCGCAGTTGACGAGCCGTACCCCCGGCTTGAGGAGATCGAGTTCCGCCATGCCTATGAGATGCCTCGTCTCGTCGGTGAGCGGCGTGTGGACCGTGAGGTAGTCGACGTTCGGGAGCATGTCGCGGACGCTCCCGTGAAGCTCGATCCCCAGCTCGGCCGCGCGGTCGGGGGCGAGAAAGGGGTCGAAGCCGAGCACCTGCATGTCGAAGGCCCGGGCCCGGGCCGCCACGGCCTGGCCAATCCGGCCAAGCCCCACGATCCCGAGCACCTTGCCGGCCAGTTGCACCCCCATGAACTTGTTGCGGTCCCAGGCGTGTCCCTTGAGGCTGGCATCGGCGGCCGCGACGTTTCGGGACAGCCCGAGGAGCAGGGCGAAGGCGTGCTCCGCCGTGCTCACCGTGTTACCGGCGGGTGTGTTCATCACCACGATGCCCTGCCGGGTGGCCGAATCTTTGTCGATGTTGTCGGTGCCCACGCCGGCCCGCACGATGGCTCGCAGCCGGGTGTTGCCGGCCAGCGACTCGGCCGTGATTTTGACCCCGCTGCGGCAGATGGCGCCGTCATGACGCGAGAGCGCCTCGCGGAGCGGCTCCCCCTTGAGTCCCGTCACCACCTCGTACGTGATGCCCTGCATCGCGGCCGCCTCGAGCGCCGCTATCCCGTCGGGGCTGAGCGTGTCGAGAACAATAATCGATGGCATGGGGGAATCTCCGGGAGCCGCTGCCGGCGGCAGGTCCTCTAGCGGGCCGCACCGGCCCTGGCCGCGGCCGACGCTTCCATGAAGGCCAGCATGTGATCCCGCAACGCCTCGACGCCCGCCAGCGGCATCGCGTTGTAGATGCTGGCCCGGATGCCGCCCACGGAACGGTGGCCCTTCAGGTCGACGAGGCCCTGGGCGGTGGCGGCCGTGGTGAACTGCTTCTCGAGCGTCTCGTCGGGCAGCCGGAAGGTGACGTTCATGTCGGACCGGCAGTCGGGTCGGGCATGGCCGGCATAGAAGCCGCCGGAGCCATCGAGCATGTCGTAGAGGATCCGCGCCTTGGCGGCGTTGTGCCGCGCCATGCCCGCCAGGCCGCCCATCTCATCACGAATCCAGCGGCACACGAGCCCAAGAATGTAGACCGCGAACACCGGCGGTGTGTTGGGCCGCGAGCCTTCCTTCACATAGGTTCGGTAATCGAGCATCCGGGGCAGGTCGTCTCGCGATCGCTCGAGCATGTCCTTGCGGATGATCACCACCGTGACACCCGCGATGCCGGCGTTCTTCTGGGCACAGGCGTAGATCAGCCCGTGCTTCGCCACGTCGATCGGCCGCGAGAGGAAGTCGCTCGAGCAGTCGCACACGAGCGGGGCGGCGCCGACGTCAGGATCCCGCTTCCACTGCACGCCCTGAATCGTCTCGTTGCTCGTCACGTGAACATAGGCGGGCCGCTCGGAGAGGGTGATTTCACCCGGGCCGGGCAGGCGGTCGTGGTTTGTGCCGGCGCCATCCCAGGCCACATGCACCGCTCCCTCGCGGCGGGCCTCCTTGACGGCGGTGGCTCCCCAGGTGCCCGTGAGCAGGTAGTCGGCTTTGTCGGTCTGTCCCCGGAGGAGGTTCATCGGCACCATCGAGAACTGGAGGCTCGCGCCCCCTTGGAGAAACACGATCTCGTGGTCGGCACCGATGGCCAGGAGTTCCCGCAGGCCGGCGCTGGTTTCCTCGAGGATCCGGTCGAAGGCGGGGCTGCGGTGGCTGATTTCAAGCACCGACATCCCGACGCCGGGCAGGGCGAGCATCTCGTCCCGCGCCTGCTCCAGCACCGGCAGGGGCAGCACAGCCGGGCCGGGGGAAAAATTGAAGACGCGGTCGGTCATCGGGGGGTACCGGAATCCGGAAATCCTGCCGGCAGGATAGGGGTCTGTCGGAGGATGGTCAACGCCCCGGCATTCCGGTCGGCACCGCCGTCATGGGCGCGGCTGCCGGCATGGTGGGCGGCGGCAGTGCCGCGGTCCGGACGCCACCGGCCTGCGATGCCTGAATCGCCGCGATCCGGGAAGAGACGGCCGGCTGTCCGGGGTCGATCGCCAAGGCCCGCGTGTAGTTGGCGACGGCCTGGCCTGGATCACCGGCGGATTCCCGCAACTGGCCCAACGCCACGAGGGCCCGGGGGTTGTTGGGATCGATCGCCAGCGCGTCGACGAGCTGGTTTTCCGCTTCCCGGAGATCGCCATGCTCCTCCGCCAGCCTGGCCAGCTCGATGTGCGGCTGGGGATTGCCAGGGCGGCTGGCAGCCCAGCCCTGGAGGTTTGCGACTGCCTCCTCGCCCCGGTCCTCCTCGACAAGGAGCACCGCCAAGGCCCGCTGGCAGGCGACATGGTCCGGGTTGCGGGCCAGGCAGAGGTGGTAGTACTGCTCGGCCACCTGCCGGTCGGCGGCGTTGCCGAAGACCTTTGCCTGCTGGTGGTAGGTGGCCCCAAGATTGTAGAAGCAGTCGGGGTTGCCCGGCTGACGGGCGAGTGCCTCCTGGAAGTGGTTCACGGCTCCGAGGTAGTTGCCCTGCTGGTAGAGCTGAACACCCTGGGAGGAGTCGTTGCGACCCATCCCGCCGCAGCCCAGGGCGAATACAGCCGGCAGGATGACAAGACAGGAACGCACGCGGCACCGGAAGCTGGTGGAGGCGGGGAGGCTAACCGGATCCACCCGGGCGGGGCAACCCCGGCTCGCCGCGGTGCTTTTTGTGGGAATATAAAAGCCCCCGGCGCGAGCCGGGGGACTGC
>JBBEEF010000140.1:0-20283 GCA_040880915.1 Pirellulales bacterium | reverse complement strand
TTTCCAGTGTGGCCGCTAGCCATTCGCTTACCCTCCAAACGACGGTTTTCGTGTGCTGTCTGCCCTGCTGTGTGCCCCGGTCACCGGAATGCTCACCGCCGGAACACGCGAAAAGCCGCATTCAGGCTCACGAGTATATCGTCGAAATCCACGGCCGGCTGTGGGAGTTTCCCTGGGCAACACCGGACGCCGGGTATCCTCGGTGACTCCCAGCCCCGCACGCTTTCCCAATGCTTGAAATCACCGCGGTCACCCTCGCCTCCTTCGCCGCGGGCTTCGTCAATTCCATCGCCGGCGGCGGCGGACTGGTTTCGATTCCGGTGGTGTTCGGGGCCTTCCCCACAGCTCCTGCCGCCACACTCTTCGGCACCAACAAGCTGGCCGGCATCTCCGGCACGATCCTCTCCGCGACGGCATATGTCCGGCGGGTGCGGCTTCCCTGGGCAACCATCCTGCCGGCGATCCTCGCCGCGATCGCCGGCGGCGGGATCGGGGCGACCATCGTCACGCGGGTGCCGAGTGACTGGCTGCGGAAGGTACTGCCGCTTCTGCTCATGGCCGTGCTCGTGCAGACCCTCCTCCAGCGAAACCTCGGAGCGGTTCACACTCCCCATTACGCCCCCCGCACCGAGGCATTTCTCGCGGCGGCCATCGCCTTCATCCTCGGTCTCTATGACGGCTTTTTCGGTCCGGGCACCGGCAGCTTCCTGATCTTTCTCCTCGTGCGAGTGCTGGGGTTCGACTTCCTCCATGCGGCGGCCGCGTCCAAGCTGCTCAATGCAGCGACAAACCTGGCCGCGATCGCCATCTTCGCCGCGACGGGCAATATCTGGTGGCATGTCGCCCTGCCGATGGCCGTCGCCAACGTGGCGGGCAGCGTCGTGGGCACCCACCTGGCGCTGCGGCATGGCTCACGGTTTATCCGCGTGGTGTTCGCGGTGGCCGTGACGCTCCTGATCCTCAAGACCAGCTACGACGCCTACGGTTTCGAAGCGGTTACGGGGCTCATCAGGATTTTCGGTAGGTCCCGTTGAGTGGGCCGGGGTTCCTCGATCACAATCTCCTCCGGAGGGTTCCCAGCGCCGCGGCAGCCTCCGGTGAAATCTCCGTCACGGCGGGGAAATTGAACCCGGTGCTCTTGACGAGTGTTTCCGCGAGCAGCGCGGAGTCGAGCTTCTCAAGAGCGGGGAGACTAAGGCGAGCAGCTCCCAATACTCCCGGACGAACGGTCGTGTCGGCCAGCGTTGCGGCAACGACCCCGATCTGCTCGGGAGTGAGTTCCTTCGCATCCCGCAGCGTAAGACTCAAACGCGACGTCAACAGCGTCTGCAGCACCGCGTCCGCGATGGGACCATCGCCAACCAGCGTCAGCTCGACAGACTTTGGGTTGGCAGCAGCGCGACTGCGGCGCGGAGTTTGTTTGCCAGAGGCAGGCTATCGAGCGTGTTGTCAGATTCGGGAGCGATAGCGTGCTTACGGTTTCGGCGAGTTTTTCCTGGACGTCGAGCGTTGCGAAGCTGCTCGCGGACGGCGCGGCAAGGCCTCAGATGGCGTCGACGCGGCTGGGCATTCCAACAATCGCTATGTGGCACACAAGCAGGCAGAGGCGGTGCCGCATGGCGGGGCGGATGCAGAGAGAAGTATTCATGGCGACGTGCTCCTTGACGGCTCTGCCCGAGCGAGTGTCAGCCAAACAGCTGTGTCCAGTGCCGCTCGTATCGTCCCAGGCCGGTCCGCTTCTGGTCGCCAAGCATGTTTTTATGGTGGCCGGGTGAGTGCCACCACATCAGGACCGCCTCCGGGCCTGACTCGGTGCCGGCAGCGATGTTCTCGGCCGACCCCGTCGTGCCTGCGATTGCTGCCCGCTTCCAGGGCGTTTCACGGCCGGCAATGGGAGACTCGTGGGCGAAGAAATCCTTTGTGCACATGTCTTCGGAGTGCATCCGGCAGGCCGCGACGAGCCCGGGGTCGATCGCCTGCGCTGGCAGGCCGACGAGAACCCGGATCTGGTTGAGCCGCTGGATCCCGCGGGCTTCTTCCGGGTCGAGGTTGCGGGCGAGCGGCACGTTGGCAATGAGCGTCTGGCGGTCGGCGGGGGATAGCGGCGTGGCAAGCAGGGCCGCCAGCTCGTCGGCCGCATCGAGATGGCCGACGGCTTCAGCGCGGCCCGGTAGCGGCGGCAGCTTCCCCCGCTCCTTCTCCGGCACGAGTGATCCGGCCTGCTCGGCCCAACCGGCCAACACAAGCAGTTCCTCGCGACTCGCGACAAGCGTCGCATCGGCGGCAAGGACGTCGGCCGGCGTGACGGCGAGCAGCGACTCGAGTCTGGCAAGCGCCGGGTCACTCTTCTGTTCGATCAGTTCCTTCGTCAACTCGGCCGCCTTCGAGACATCGTAGATCGTGTGCCGGAGGGCGGCGATCTCCGCAGTCGGATCACCTGCCGGTGCCCGCCGCCGAAGCACATCTGCCGCTGTTCGCTGGAAGGCCGCGGAGTATGTCGGCAGCCGCTTGAGAAACTCACCACGGGCGATCGCATGCAATCGCCGACCCCCGTCCGCACCGAGCCCGAGCAACGCCGCCGCGATTTCCTGCCGCTCGAGAAGCGTCTTCACCCGCTTGTACTCCCCCTGCAGCCGGCGTGCCTCGGCAGCGGGATTGGCGATGGCCGCATCCGAAATCGCAACCGCCGGCGGAGCCAAGAGGGCCGATACGGCGAGCATCACAGCCGGGAACGTGGCGGCACAGCGGGCTGAGTCGAGCATGGTCGGAGCCGGGGTGTGGGGCGTAGAACTGGAACAAGTAATGGGGACTGTCCCCGCCTCGGGGACTGTCCCCGTTCGGAAACAACGAGCCGAAAAGCTCGCCCGCGACTTTGTATCCTGCCAGACGTTCAATGGCTATGGTGAACGATCGCGGAGAAGAAACACGTCGGCCGCCCCGGATTGCCATCGTGGGCGGAGGCCCCGGCGGGCTGTTTGCGGCCTGGCACATTGAACGGCTCGCCGCCGCCCCGGTTGCGATCACGATCCTCGAGGCGTCGAGCCGGCTCGGCGGCAAGGTCGTGTCGCCTACGTTCGCAGCCGCTCCGGTCCGGTACGAGGCGGGAGCCGCCGAACTCTACGACTACTCGCCGGTCGGCGACGACCCGCTCCGACAACTCGTTCAATCGCTTGGCCTGCCCACGGTGCCGCTGACCGGAGCGAGTGTCTGCCTCGCCGGCCGCCGGATCGCCAACCTCGACGACGCCCAGGCCGAACTGGGCAGCGATTGCCGCCAAACGCTCCTTGAGTTCGACGCCTGGGCCCGCGGTGCAATGTCGCCGGGCGAGTTTTACGCCTCGGGATCTGATCTTGCGGTTGCGAGCGACGCAACCCCGTTTGCCGCCACGCTCGCCGGCCTCCAGGAGCCGGCCGTGAGGCGGTATCTCGAGACGATGATCCACAGCGACCTCGCAACCGAGCCGGCCGCCACGAACACGGGCTACGGCCTGCAAAATTATCTCATGAACGACCCGGCCTACATGCGGCTCTATCGGATCGCCGGCGGAAACGAGCAACTCGTTGCGGCGATCGCAGGGCGGCTTGCGGCGGTGGTGCGGCTCGATGCCACCGTCATCGAAATCACCACCGCAGCCAACGGGCGGCTGGCCGTGGCCTGGCACACGGACGGCCGGCGGCTTTGCGAGGAGTTTGAGATCGTGATCCTGGCCCTTCCGATCCCACCGCTCGCAGCCATCGCATTTGCCGATGCCACGCTTGCCGAGGCCATCGGGCGGCACATCGCCCACCACAACCACCCGGCCCACTACCTGCGGATCACGCTCCTCCTCGACCGGCCTGTTGCGGGCGTGCCGGGGGAGGACGACTACCTCATGCTCGACGCCTTCGGCGGGGCCTGTCTCTACGTCGAGAGCAGCCGCGATCCGCTCGGCCGGCACGGCGTGCTCGGCTGGCTGCTCGGGGGAAACGCGGCGGCGGAGTGGGCAAACGCTTCCGAAGAGGAGCTCGTGGCCGCGGCGCTCGACTCGTTGCCCGAGCCTCTCGCTCCCTGCCGCGGGCAGGTGCTCGAGGCCCGCGTTCACCGCTGGATCGGCGCCGTGAGCGGTGTTCCTGGCGGCTGGTACCCACTCCCGGCTGACCGCCGCCACCGGCCGTCCACCGCCCACTCAAACGTGCTCGTGGTGGGAGACTATCTTTACGACTCCACGCTCAACGGCGTCTTCGATTCGGCCGAGTACGTAGCCGGCTGGGTGGCGGCCGAACTCACCGCAACCCAAAGCCCATCGAGCGGCAGCTTATGATCGCCCACGATCGCGACCAGAGCGACCAAAAGGGGCCGGCAGCAGCCGTCGGGATCCCGGCTGGCCTGCCCGGAACCGCATCGCTCCGCAGGCTTCCACTCTCGGGCACGGCGGCGATCGATCTGCTCATCGTCGCTATCGAGGCAGCCGCGGACACAGGCGGCCCGCCGGGGAGCGTGGCCGACATCATTCGCGAGTGGGCGACGACGCAGTCGCCCGATCCGGCAGCTCGCGTGTCGCCGGCCCCGATCGTGGTCCCACTCTACGGCTGTCTAGTGGCCTGGTCGGCAGGCCGAGCCGCGGTCGTGGGCCCGGGCGAGCGGCTTGGCCAGCTGGAAGACGCCGTGGCCGACTTCGCCACCCACGAGGCGACACTTCGCGACGCCGAACAGCGGGCCACGGCCCTCCTCGACACGATCGAGGCCGACGCGGGGGCCGCCTTCGAGATCGACCATGCCTCCGGCGATCGCCGGATTGAGCTAGCCGCCCGGTACCGCGAGGCGGTGGCCGTGGGCCGGCGGCTCGCGCTCGTCGCCCCCGCGGTACACGCGGCCCCCGTCCATCCCCCCACGCTTGCCAGCCAGTTGGGCGAGCGGCTCCGTGAGCGGGCGCGGCTCGTCGAGCGGCACGAACTCGCCGTGGGCCGCGCCGACCTCGCCGAGCGGGTGGCCGAGGCCTGCGGTCAGCGGGCCGCCGACTCGAGTTTCGCCCGACGCCAGACGGGGCTCGAGAAGGCGATCGTCGTGCTGCTCGTTGTGCAGACGGCACTCATGCTGGTCGATCTGCTCGCCTGGCGGGGGTCGTCGTGACGCCGCGTGCTTCTGCCCGGCAGGCCTCGATCGACGTCCTGCGGGCCGTGGCGATCGCTCTCATGGTGGTCGTCCACTTCGTGGAAAACCTCTCCGGCTGGTATGGCGAGGCAGATAACGTCTTCGCTGGAGTGCATCAGGTCTGGTGGCTGCCGACGGGCTTCGCGGCCCCCATCTTCACGTTCCTCGCCGGGGTGAGCTACCGGCTCTGGGTCGGCGTGCACGAGCGGCGGGGCTTGGGACAGGAGGCAATCGCAAAGGGCACGATCCGCCGCGGCCTGTTTCTCGTGGGGCTGGGCTTCGCCTTCAACGTACTCATCTGGCTGCCGGAAGACGTCTTCAACTGGGACATTCTTACGGCCATCGGCTTCGGCCTCTTGGTGTTGGAGTTTGCCCGCCGGATGCCCGACGGGGTCGTGCTGTTTGCGGCTGTGCTCGTCGTGGCCGTCGCCCCGGCGATGCGGGAGGTCGCGGGCTATTCCGAGCATTGGACGGAGGGCTACTACGACTACGACTTTACGGTATCCGACGTCGCTCTCGGCTGGCTCGTCACGGGCTATTTTCCAGTGTTTCCCTGGCTGGCATTTCCGCTTGTGGGGTATGCCGCCGCGCCTGCGCTGCTGCGGCAAACCAGTCAGCCGCCTCGGGCGGGGCCGGCCGGCAGCCCGCCAGCCCCGACCCTCAGGGTCGGCTATCTCGCCGCATCCGCGATCCTCGCATCCGCCGTCCTTATCCTTTTCTGGCCGCGGCTGCCGACCTGGGTGACCGGCCACACCGCCGAGGCTTGGGCGATGTTCCCGGCCACGACGGCCTACGTGCTCGGCACGCTCGGCGGGATCTCGCTTGTGCTCGCCGTGCTCCACCGGGTGCTCGACGGCGACGTGCCGCGGTGCCGTGAACTCGTGGCCTGGGCGACGCCCCTGAGCCGCCACGCGCTCTCTATCTATATCCTGCACCATGCCGTCCACGTCTGGCCGCTCTGGGCCTGGGGCCTGGCGACGACGGGCGACCCCTCGGCCCTCTGGCAGGTGGCGATGCCCCCTTGGGCGTCGCTCAGCCTAGCCGTGCTCTTCCTGGCGGCAGTGGCGGTGTTCTGCCGCTGGGCCGATACAGCCTCGCTTCCCACAGCCGAGTCGCTGATGCGATGGATCTGCGAGTAAGTCGCGCTGCCCCAAGATCCTTCCGTCGCGTCGGGGCTGCGTCGGTACGATGCCCGCCATGTCAGCCGCTCAAGCAGGTGCCGCCGTCCGTCCGCCCCGGTTCACGGCCGTGGCCTGGGTGATGCTCGACTGGGCGGCGAGTGCCTTCTCGACCGTGCTCATCACGCTGGTTGTGGCCTACGTCGAGAAAGTGGTCTGCGCTGAGAGGCCCTGGGGTCTTGATCCCGGAGTCGTCTGGGCCTGGACGCTCGCCGCCGCGATGCTCGCCTCGGCCCTGGTGGCCCCATGGTTCTCGGCCTGGGCCGACCGCCGGCGGCGGCACAAGACGGCCCTCTTCGCGAGCGTCGTGGCAGGCGCCGGGGCGCTCTTGCTCTTGGCGGCGGCCCCGCCAACGGCTCTCGTCGCCATCCTTGCCGCCGTGGCGCTCGCCAACGTCGGATTTGACATGGCGGCGATCTTTACCGGCAGCCTGCTCGCAGGAATCGCGGCCGGACCGATGGCCGACCGGCTCAGTGCCTTCGGCTTCGCGGCGGGCTACGCCGGCGGCGGAATCGCGCTCTTGATCGCGACCGGCATCGTAGCCGCCCGCGACACGCTCGGCCTCTCGCTTGCCGACGGCCTGCGGGCGGCCTTCGCCTTCACCGCGATCTGGTGGCTGCTATTCTCCCTGCCGGCGGCCCGGGCCCGGTTCGGCACCGATCGCGACAGCGGCCACGCCGCCACGTCGGCCGGCGAACTCTTCGCCTTCGCCCGCTCGCTCGCCCGTCCCGCCAACCACAACGGCCGGCACCTCGCGGCGATCCTGCTCGGCAGCATGCTTGTGCTCGGCGCGGTGCAGACGGCGATTGCCCAGTTTTCGAGCGTGGCCCTCGAGGAGTTCAAACTCGAGCCGACGGCCCTCGTGTGGCTCGTGCTGCTGGTGCAGGCGGTGGCGCTGCCCGGGGCGCTTGCGGTGGGGCTGCTCTCGGAGCGGGTGGGGCGGCGGGCGGCGCTCGGCGCCTGCCTCGCCGGTTGGATCGCCGTGCTCACGCTCGCCTGGTTCGTGCGGACGGTGCCGCAGCTCCATGCTCTGGCCGTGCTCCTCGCGCTTGTGCTCGGCGGCGTACAGAGCGTGATCCGGGCGGCGGTGGCGGAGGCGGCGCCCGAGGGCAGGGCGGGGGTCACGTTCGGCCTCCTGCAGGTGGGCTCGAAGCTTGCCGGTGCCGCGGCGGGCCTCACCTTCGGCGGGCTCTACCTTGCGAGCGGCTACCCGCGGGCCGGCCTCGCGGCGCTGCTCGTGCAGATTCTTCTCGGCTGGTGGGCGCTTGGCCGTGGTCCGAGCAGGCGGTGACCGGCCTGCGGGTGGTGCATCGCTATATCCCGAGCACGTCACGCATCGAGTACAGGCCGGCTGGCTTACCGGCCAGGAACGCCGCAGCGGCAAGCGCCCCTTGGGCATAGCAATCGCGGTTCGTGGCACGCACGTTGACAGAGAACGACTCCCCCTCGAGGCCAAACAGGATCGTGTGTTCGCCCGGATTGTCGCCGGCCCGCACGGCGTGATAGCCGATCTCATCGGCGGGGCGGGCTCCGGGCCGCCCATCGCGACCATGTGCCTCGCGAACCTGCCCCATCGCATCCCGCACGATCCCGCCAAACTTGAGCGCTGTGCCGCTCGGAGCGTCTTCCTTATGGTGGTGGTGGCACTCGATGATCTCGACGTCGGCCCGACCGCCAAGACGGGCCAGGAGCGTGGCCGCCCGGCCGACCAGATCCATGGAGATGTTGACCGCCAGGCTCATGCTCGGCGCCTGAAGCACGGGAATCCCGCGGGCCGCCTCGGCGATCCGTTCGTGGTCGGCCGCGGTGAGGCCGGTGGTGGCCACGACGAGGGGGATCCTCTTCTCGACACACGTGGCGATGATTCCCGCCACGGCCTCGGGCAGCGAAAAATCGATCACGACGTCGGTCGGGCAGTTCCAGGCGTCTGAGACGGCAACGCCAACGGCCGGGCAGCCGGCCAGGCCGCCGGCATCGACGCCGCACCGCGGGTGACCCGTCCGCTCGACCGCAGCCACAAGCTGCCAGCGGCTCGGCTCGGCGAGGGCGCCGGCGATCACCCGCTGGCCCATCCGGCCGGCGGCTCCATGGACGACAAGACGAAGCGGAGCGGCAGGCATGGGGAAGTTCCGGGGTGACAGACAGGACCAAGTGAGCGACGAAACCCGCGCCTCACCCGTAGAGGTCGATCGCCTGCACGATCTCGTCGAGGCGGTTACTCACGCTCACGGCCCGGTTGGCGTAGCTCGCCCGGCTCACACCCCGGCTGCCGAGGACCTCGTTGAAAAGCTTCTGGTCGGTCGTGTGGTAGGCCACCGTGGCGGTCGGGTCTTTGAGCTGGTGGCCGGTGAGGATGCAGACCACCCGTTCGTCGCGGCCGATCACCCCCTCTGCCACGAGCTGCTTCGCCCCGGCCACGCTTGCGGCGCTGGCCGGCTCGCAGCCCAGGCCGCCGGCTCCCACCTGGGCCTTGGCATCGAGGATCTCCTGCTCCGAAACCTCGCGGACCACGCCGTCGCAGACCTCGAGGGCTCGCAGGCACTTGTTCAGATTCACCGGCCGGTTGATCTCGATCGCACTCGCGATCGTGTCGGCCCGCTGGTTGTCGCGGTCGAGTTCATCGTAGTAGTGACAGGCCGGGGCGAGGTCGGCCCGCCCGCCATCCCAACGCAGGCCGCGGCGGGTGTAGAGCTCATGGAGCGTGTTGGCACCGGCTGCGTTGATCACCGCGAGCCGAGGAATCCGGTCGATGAGGCCGAGCTTGCGGAGTTCGGCAAAGGCCTTGCCGAAGGCGCTAGAGTTGCCGAGGTTGCCACCGGGCACCACGATCCAGTCGGGGGGGTCCCAGCCGAGCGATTCGAGCACCCGGAACATGATCGTCTTCTGCCCCTCGAGGCGGAAGGGATTGACGCTGTTGACAAGGTAGATGCCGAGCTTCCCCGCCACCTCTTTCACGCGGGCCATCGCGTCGTCGAAGTCGCCTGCGATCTGGATCGTGAGCGCTCCGTAGTCGAGGGCCTGCGAGAGCTTGCCGTAGGAGATCTTGCCGGAGCCGATGAAGATGATGCCCCGCATCAGCCGGGTGACCGCGCAGTACACGGCCAGCGACGCGCTCGTGTTGCCCGTCGAAGCACAGGCCGCTCGCTTTGCCCCGATCATCCGGGCGTGGGAGAAGGCGGCCGACATCCCGTTGTCTTTAAATGATCCCGACGGGTTGAGCCCCTCGTACTGGAGGAACAGCCGTCCGGCGTTCATTCCCACGAAGCCCCCGACGCCGTCGGATGGCGGACACATCGTCTGCCCCTCGCCGATCGTCACCACGCTCTCACGGGGAGCGAAGGGAAGCAGTTCGTGGAATCGCCACACGCCGCTGAAGGCCAGCGGGTCGCTGCGGCGCATCCATTTTCGTTCAAAGAATTCAAACGAGTTGGGGGGCCGCAACCGGTCCCAGTCATACTCGACGTCGAGCAGGTTGCCGCACGCCGGGCAGGCGGTGAGGACCTCGTCGACGGAGTAGGTGGCACCGCACGCCGGCGCGATGCATTTCTGAAAGGCGAGATCGGTGCGCGAGGCGACGGCCACAGGCGGACTCCGTACGCCCCGAAGCCATCGATCACGCCAGCGGAACGGGACGCTGGTCCCGGTACGGGGCCCCGCTGGAGCATGTAAAGGTAGGTCGGCTTCCCCGGGCCAGCAAGCGGAGCCATAATGCCACCGTCGCTCATAACCACGCCACGTCGACTGCCAGTTTGACAGGCGGGGTGGGTGACGATATCCTCGTCGGCTTAGAGAGGCGGGGTTGCCCGTCCGGAACATGCCCCGAACGGTGGGTGAAACCGATGAAGGCAGCCGATCTGAAGGTGTTCAAAGCGGCACTCGAGGCCATGCGGGCCCGACTCCGCGGTGACGTGGCGACGATGGCCGATGCCGCCCTGCGGAAGACCCGCAGTGAGTCTAGCGGTGACCTTTCCAGCATGCCGATCCACATGGCCGACATCGGCTCTGACGCCTATGAGCAGGAATTCACGCTCAGCCTCATGGCCACCGAGGAAGGGACGCTCGACCTGGTGCAACAGGCTCTCGGCCGCATCCGGGCCCGCACCTACGGCACCTGCGAGGAGTGTGGCGGGGTGATCGCCAAGAAGCGGCTTGAGGCGATCCCGTTCGCGCCGCTCTGCATTCGCTGTGCGGAAAAACTTGAGAACGGCGGCCGCCCCCGCCAGCCCCGCTGACCCGCCCGGCGTCGCAGCCCCTGCGACCGTCCGGCCAAGAGTTCGAGCCCCAGGAGGGGGCGTCTTCATGAGTCCTTCGGCCCACGGCTGGCGGACCTTCGCCGCCATCGGAGTTGTGTCGCTGGCCGCCGACTTAACCACGAAGTCGGCCATCTTCGCGGCCCTGGGCATGCCCGGCATGGGGGGCCGGATCGAGCTTGTGCCCAGGTTCCTCGCCTTCGAGACCAACCTCAACGAGGGAGCACTGTTTGGTATGGGGCAGGGGATGGGGATGCTGTTTGCGGGCATCTCCGTGGCGGCGCTGGCCGGCATCCTGGCGATGGTGGCCCGGCCGGCAACCCGCGCCAGCAGTTGGCTCGTCGTGGCCCTCGCGCTTATCTGCGGTGGAATCATCGGCAACCTCTACGATCGGCTTGGCATTCCCGGCCTCGCCTGGCATGCGCCCGCCGCGCGGGTGGGAGACCATGTCTATGCCGTCCGCGACTGGATCCACGTGACCATCCCGGACGTGATCGACTGGCCGATCTTCAACCTCGCCGACTCCTGGCTCGTGATCGGAGCCGGTATGATTCTTTTGGCGTCGCTGCGAAATCCGCCACCGGAGAGCCTCAAGGCGCCCGACGCAGCCTCTCCGGCCCCGTAGCCATGTCACCCTGACATCATGACATCATGACATCATGACACGACCCGCCGAGCCCGCCGCCGGCCTTGCAGGCCGCCTCGAGGCGGCCCTGGCGGCCACCCAGCTTGCCGCGGCCGAGACGCTCCGCTGGTTCGGCAGCAGCCGGCTCGAAGTAGAACGCAAGGCCGACGCCTCGCCCGTTACCCAGGCCGACCGGGCCGCCGAGGCCATCCTACGGCGTGAACTCCTCGCAGCCTTCCCGGCCGATGCCTTCCTCGGCGAGGAGTCAGGGGCGGCGGCCGGTTCGTCGGGGTATGAGTGGATCGTTGACCCGATCGACGGCACGAAGTCGTTCGTTCGCGGCGTACCCCTCTACGCCACGCTCGTAGGCTGCCGGCACGACGGCCGCGGGGTGCTCGGCGTGATTGCGATTCCCGCCCTCGACGAGGTTGCCTACGCCACGCTCGGCGGCGGGGCGTGGCACCGTCGCGGCATGGCAGCGGCAGTGTCGGCCCGCGTCTCAACCCGGTCCGCGCTCTTTGAGGCCCTTGTGTGCTCGAGCGACTTCGTCGATTTCGGCCGCTGGGCCGGGGGCGAAACAACCGGCCGGGCAGCCCGCGAGCGGCTCGACGCCGCCGCCGGCTTGGTCCGCACCTGGGGCGACGGCTACGGCTATCTGCTCGTGGCGACCGGCCGGGCCGAGGTGATGATCGACCCCCGGCTCAATCCCTGGGATGCCGCTGCCGTTGAGGTGGTGGTGACCGAGGCCGGCGGGCGGTTCAGCGACTGGCACGGCCGGCCGCGGATCGACTCTGGCGACGGCCTGGCCACCAACGGCCTTGTCCACGCCGAGGTGCTCGCGTCGCTCAGGCTCCCCTGAGCGGGGCTCATTCACCGCCGCTCCAGGGCCCGCTGCGTGACCCAGCGGCGGTAGCCGAACATGGACCACAGGCTCGGCCAGGAAAACAGCACCCGCGTGACGATTCCCCAGAACCCGCGCTTGTGCTCGTATTCGATGTGCTCGCGAATTTCCGTGCGGCCGTCTGCCAGGGGCACAAACGAGTGGGTGTGTTCCCATTTCGCCGCAGGCCCGGAGGCCTGCACGTCGGTGAAGCCCCGGTCTGACACGTCGCGGTGCACTGCCTTCCAGCGGAGGGGCAGGGGGCCCACCCAGAGCGTGAACTCCGACACGCTCCCCTCCGCCAGCGGCTCGATCGACCGCAGCTGCACGATCGTGGGGGGGGGCGTGAGCCGTTTGAGCGCGGAGGTGTCTCGATGAAAATCCAGCACCGCGGCGAGCGGGGCAGCGACAATGAACGTGTAATCGAAAACGGGCATGGGATCATCGTAGCCCCAGCGCCGCCAAAAGGGGCCGGGTTGCGGGAATCGGCCGTTCGGGTACACTCCAAACTTCGTTTTCCCGCACATTTCCGAGGTTTTCCCGTGGCACGTTCCTGTCAGGTCTGCGGCAAGGGCTTTTCGGTCGGCAATCAGGTGACGATCCGCGGCAAAGCCAAGTATTTGGGCGGCGTCGGCACCAAGGTCACCGGCATCACCCGCCGCAAGTTCAAGCCCAATCTCCAGCGGCTGCGGGTGACGATCGGCAAGGGAACCAACTCAACGCTCCTGGTCTGCACGCAGTGCATCAAGAGCGGCAATGTGACCAAGCTCGTGAAGCGAAAGCCCTTCCACCTCCCCAAGGTCGAGCAGGCCAAGCCAGCGGCGGAGGAAGCAGTGCCTTCGGGGCCGCGGGCTCGTCCGTAGGTCGAGCCTTCCGACCCTCCGGGACAATTCACGGGTCTCGGAGGCTGTCAGTTCCCGAGACGCTGTCAGTTCCCGAGACCAAAGCCCGTCATGAGCCTCTCCCGCCAGGATGTCGCCAAGGTCGGTTCCCTCGCCCGACTGGCCCTCACCGAGGATGAACTCGTCCGGATGACGGGCGAACTCTCAAAGATCGTTGACTTCGTTTCGCAGCTCGGCGAGCTCGACACCGCTGCCGTCGAGCCCCTCGCCCATCCGTTCGAGACCCGCAACGTGTTCCGCGACGACGAGCCGGCCGAGTCGCTCACCACCGAGCAGGCGCTCGCCTCGGCCCCGCGGCATGACGGCTCCTGCTTTCTTGTGCCCGCCGTGCTCGGCGAGTCGGGCGCCGCCTGATCCCACCTCTCCGCTTTCCGCCATGCAGCCGCTCGACCGCACCGCCATCGAACTCGTGAGCGCCGTGCGGGCCGGCGACCTCTCGGCCGTGGACTGCACTGAGGCGTTTCTGGCCCGGATCGAACGGGTAGACGGGAAGGTAAACGCATTCCTGGCAGTCGGCCGGCAGCAGGCCCTCGACCAGGCCGCCGCCATCGACCAGCGGCGCCGGGCGGGGCGGCCGCTCGGGGCCCTGGCCGGGCTGCCGGTGGCCGTCAAGGACGCCCTCTGCACCACCGACTTTCCCACGACGTGCGCATCGAAGATGCTCGCCGGCTACCGGCCTCCCTACGACGCCGATGTTGTCACGCGGCTCCGCCAGGCCGACGCCGTGATCGTCGGCAAGACGAACATGGACGAGTTCGCGATGGGGGGCTCGAACGAAAACTCCGCCTTCGGACCGGTGCATAACCCGTGGGACCTGACGCGAACGCCGGGCGGTTCCAGCGGCGGGTCGGCCGCCTGCGTGGCCGCCGACATGACGCCGGTCGCGATCGGCTCCGACACCGGCGGCTCGATCCGCCAGCCCGCCGGCCTGTGCGGGATCACCGGCTTCAAGCCGACCTACGGCCGGATCAGCCGGCGGGGTCTTGTCGCCTTCGCCTCGAGCCTCGACCAGATCGGCCCTCTGGCTCGCTCGGCCGCCGACTGTGCGCTCGTGATGGAGACGATCGCGGGCCACGACCCCGGTGACTCGACGTCGCTCGTCGAGCCCGTGCCCCCCTACACCCAGCTCCTCGAAGAGCCGCTGGCCGGCCTGCGGATCGGACGCGTCGCCGAGCATTACGGCCCGGGGCTCGACCCTGAGGTGGCCCGCGGCGTGGACGAGGCCTTCGCCGTGTTCGAGGCGGCCGGAGCGACTGTGCACGAGGTCGAACTGCCGCACGCGAAGTATGGGATCCCGACCTATTACCTGATCGCGCCCTGCGAGGCCTCGAGCAATCTGGCCCGCTACGACGGTGCTCGCTACGGAGTCCGGGCCGAGCCCGGAGGGGGAGTCCGGGCCGAGCCCGGAGGAAGCGTCCGGGACTACGTGGGCAGCTTCGATTCGCCGCTGGTCGAGATGTATTGCCGCAGCCGCGCTGAGGGCTTTGGGCCTGAGGTCAAGCGGCGGATCATGCTTGGCACCTATGCCCTCTCCGCCGGCTACTACGATGCCTTCTACGCCAAGGCCCTGCGGGTTCGCCGGCTCATCCAGCAGGACTACCTCCGCGCCTTTGGCACGGTGGACCTGATCGCCGGGCCGGTCTCCCCCACGGCCGCCTTCCCGCTCGGCGAGAAGACGGGTGACCCGCTGGCGATGTATCTCGTCGACATGTACACCGTGGGCACAAACCTGGCCGGCATCGGCGGAATCTCGTTTCCCTGCGGGTTTACCAAGGGGGGCCTGCCGATCGGCTTCCAACTCCAGGGCCCCGCGCTCGCCGAGCCTTTACTCCTGCGGGCGGCCGACCGCTTCCAGCGGCTCACCGACTGGCATCGTCGCCGTCCCCCACTCGCCTCCTGACACGTCGCTCTGGTCATGACCGCCACGCCAGCCGCCGCCGCGCCCTTCACGACCGTTATCGGCCTCGAGGTGCACGTCCAGCTCCAGACCAAAACGAAGCTCTTCTGCGGCTGCTCGACGACCTTCGGCGCTCCGCCCAACACGCAGGTCTGCCCGACCTGCCTCGGCCTGCCCGGTTCGCTGCCGGTGATGAATCGCCACGCCTTCGACCTGGCCGTGCGGGCGGCGCTGGCGCTCAACTGCCAGATCGCTCCGGTCACGAAGTGGGACCGCAAGCACTACTTCTATCCCGACCTGCCCAAGGGCTACCAAGTCAGTCAGTACGACCTGCCGTTTTCCTCCGGCGGCTGGCTGGAAGTAACCGATCCCAAGGGGGCCTTCTCACGGCGGGTCCGAATCACGCGGGTCCACCTCGAGGAGGATGCCGGCAAGAGCATGCACGACGAGGTGGCCGGGGTGGCCGACAGCCGCATCGACTTAAATCGCACCGGCACGCCGCTGTGCGAGATCGTCAGCGAGCCCGATCTCCGCACCCCGCAGGAGGCCCGCGCCTGGCTGGGCGAGCTGCGGCTGTTGCTCGTCTACCTGGGCGTGAGCGACTGCAACATGCAGGAAGGAAGCCTGCGGGTTGATGCCAACGTCAACCTCCACATCCCGCGGGCAGACGGTTCGCTTGCCAAGACGCCGATTGTCGAGATCAAGAACATGAACTCATTTAGGTCGGTCGAGCGGGCGCTCGCCTACGAGGCCGCCCGGCAGTGGGAGGAGTGGCAGGCCACCGGGGCCGAGCTCGGCTCAGCCCCCAAGCAGACCCGCGGCTGGGACGACGCGGCCGGCGTGACGCGGGCCCAGCGGCACAAGGAGGAGTCAAGCGACTACCGCTACTTCCCCGAGCCCGATCTCGTGCCAGTGACTGTGAGCGAGGAGCAGGGTGCGGCAACGCGGGGGGCGATGGGAGCGCCGCCGAGCATGCTGCGAAAAGAGCTCGCCGAACGATGGGCGATCCCGGCCTATGACGCCGATGTGCTTGTGAATCAGGGACACGAGCTCGTGGCCTGGTACGAGGAGCTCGCCCGCCTCACCGGCGACGGCAAGGTCGCCAGCAACTGGATGCAGCAGGACGTGCTCCGCACGCTCAACGAGCGGGGGGGCTCGATCGCCGAGTTTCCGCTCACGCCCGCGGCCGTAGCCGACATCATCGTCCGGATCACAAACGGCGATTTTGACACCAGCCGTGGCCGGGAGATTTTTGCCGAAGCCCTTGCGAGCGGAAAATCGGTGGCTGACGTGGTGGCCGCGCTGGGGATCGCAGCCGTCGGCGACGATGATCTCGAGGCCCTCTGCCGCGAGCTCATCGCGGCCAACCCGAAGATCGTGGCCGACGTGCAGGGGGGCAAGGAACAGGCCGCCGCCGGCCTCATCGGCCAGGCCAAGAAGAAGAACCCGAACGTGAACCCGGCCAGAGTCCGGGAGAAGTGCATCGAGCTGATCCGGCGAGGCTAAGCGAGCAGGCCTGTATAAAAGCCCCCGGCGCGAGCCGGGGGACTGCGACGTGGCCCGAGGATTAGCGCGACCACGCGAGTTGGTGTCGTGAACGGATAGCGGCATGGCCAGCGGGAAGGCCCAACAACCCGCAGTCCCCGGGCTCGCGCCCAGGGCTTCTATGGTGGCCAAGGTTCGGCGAAGATACGCCGTCTTCCCCCTATTTCGCCCATCTTCTGTTGTGTAAATCATTTGATTGAATCGCACACAATGAAATATTTAATCGCACGGCGTTTTGCCCCTCAATTTGCATCGCTAACTCAACTACCACCCGCACTCATTCTCAACGGTCCAAGAGCCATCGGTAAGACCCATCTTGCCCAAACCCTCTTCCCTACTCATCGACACACGTCACTCGCGCTCCCCAGCGAGGCAACCCGAGCCCTCCTCGACCCCGCAGCCTTCCTCGCCAGCCTCTCGCCGGCAGTCGTCATCGACGACGTTCATCTGGCACCACGGTTGATTCACCACCTGGCCCGGGAGATCGCATCCCGACCAACTCCCCCGGCCCACTACGTGCTCGTTGGCTCGCGGCCAATCACGCTCGCCGCCGCCGCCAGCGCCGCCTTCGCCGACGATCCAACCCGCTGCCGCGTGCTTCACCTCGACGGCCTCTCTCATGCCGAGGTGTCTGCGGCCCGCCCCGACCTGTCGCTCGCCGGCCGGCTTCTGCGGGGCGGCTTCCCGGCGGTCTATGCCGACCCCGCGGCCGACGTCACCGAGTTCATGCGGCAGCTCATCGCCGAACACCTCGCCCACGAACTGCCACTTCAACTCCGTGTCGACAGCGTCCACGACTACGAACGGTTTACGCGGGCACTCGCCCAGCGTTCCGGCCGGCCTCTCAACAAAGCCGAGCTGGCCCGTGAGATCGGCATCGCCGGTTCAACTGCGGCGATCTGGCTCGACACGCTCGTCGACGCGGGGGTGGTCTCGCTCGTGAGGCCTTGGCAGCCGCCCCAAGGCAAACCGCCAGCGAAGGCACCGAAGGCATACTTTCTCGACACCGGCTTGTGTGCCGCACTCCTGGGCATCCGCGACGAGCAGGATCTCGCCGACTCCCCCCACGCGGCAATGCTCTGGGAAACCTGCGTGCACGGTGAACTCCGCCGGCTGCTCGCGGCCGCCGCCCCGCAGGCCGAACTCGCCTTCTGGCGAGACCGCACCAAGGAGGCCGACTTCCTCCTGCCCACGCGGCACGGTCTCGTGCTCGTGGATGCGTCGTGGAGCGAGTTTCCCTCGTCGGCGGCCATCTTCCGGCTCACGCGGATCCGCGACACGATCGGGGCGGACGAGGTAGCCGCCGTCGCTATTGTCTGCCGTACGCCCCACAGCCAGTCGCTCCGCGAGCCAGCCGGGCCCGCCGTCGAAACGATTGGCCTCGACGACCTCCCCGGTCTGCTCGCGTGAACCCTCGTGGGTGCGCTCTCAAACAACGGTTTCTAACCCGCCGACCGACAAGCCGCGGTACGATTCTCGGCATGGATACCGCTCCGCAAAGGATCGTCACGCTCACCACCGACTTCGGCGCGGGCAGCGGCTACGTGGCCGAACTGAAAGGACGACTGCTGCACGCCCGCACCCCGTTCACGCTCGTGGACATCGCCCACGACCTGCCGGCCCACGACGTGCGGGCCGCGGCCTGGCTCGTGGCCCAGGCCTGCCCCGCGTTTCCCGCCGACACGCTCCACCTGATCGTGGTCGATCCAGGCGTCGGGACCGCGCGGCGAATCCTCTGGGTGCGGGCTGGCGGGCAGGACTATCTCGCCCCCGATAACGGCGTGCTCATGCGGGTGCTCGCGACCACGCCCGCCGAGGCGGCCTGCGAACTCGAGATCCCGTCCGGAGCCTCGACCACGTTCCACGGCCGCGACGTGTTCGCCCCCGCCGCGGCAGCAATCATGGACGGAGCCGATCCCACTTCGCTCGGGCCCCGGGCCGCCGGCCTTGAGACGCTTCCCATTCCCGCTCCCCGGCACACGCCAGCCGGCCTCACGGGAGAGGTTGTCTTGGTCGACACTTTCGGCAACCTGCTCACGAACCTGCCGGCCGATCTGCTGCCACGGTTGATCGCAGCCGGCCGGCTGCAGGTGGGCGACCACGCGGTGACCCGTGTTGTCCGCACCTACGGCGACGCCCCCCCTGGCACGCCGGTAGCGCTTGTCGGCTCGCAGGGAGTGATCGAGGCGGCTGTGGTGCAGGGCCGCGCCGACACGGTGCTAGCCGCCGGCGTCGGCACCGAGGTGGTCCTGCCATGACACGCTCCCGCGCCGAACTCGAGCACTGGGACCGGCACCATGTCTGGCATGCCTTCACTCAGATGCAGGAGTACGAGCCGCTTCTGATTGAGCGGGGCGAGGGGGCGTGGCTCGTCGACGTCGACGGCAACCGCTACCTCGACGGCTCGGCCAGCATGTGGTGCAACGTTCACGGCCACCGCCACCCGCGGCTCGATGCGGCCCTTGCCGCGCAGGCGGCCAAGGTGGCCCACACCACCAACCTCGGCCTCTCGAATCCGACTACCGTCGAGTTTGCCCGCCAGCTCTGCGAACTCGCTCCGGCCGGCCTCGACCGCATCTTTTTTTCCGACGATGGCTCGACCGCCATCGAGGCGGCCCTCAAGATGGCCTTCCAGTTCTGGCGGCAGACCGATCCGGCTCGCCCGGAAAAGACCCGTTTCGTGGCCATCGACGAGGCCTACCACGGCGACACGCTCGGCGCCGTCGGCGTCGGGGGCGTGGACCGGTTCACGGCGATGTTCGCGCCGCTCACCTTCGCGCCCGTCCGGCTGCCGCCGCCGGGGATGCCCGACGCGACCGGCCGCGTGCCCTCGCTCGGCGAGTCGCTCGGGGTGCTCGAGGGCCTGCTCGCCGCCCACGGCCACGAGATCGCCGCGCTCGTGATGGAGCCGCTCGTTCAGATGGCCGGCGGGATCATCGTCCATCCGCCAGGCTACCTGCGGGGCGTCCGCGAACTGACCCGCCGGCACGAGGTGCTTCTGATCCTCGACGAGGTGGCCACCGGCTTCGGCCGCACCGGCACACTGTTTGCCTGCGAGCAGGAGGAGGTCGCGCCCGACTTCCTCTGCCTCGCCAAGGGGCTCACCGCCGGCTACCTCCCGATGGCCGCCACGCTCACCCACGGCTGCATCTGGGACGCCTTCCTCGGCAGCCATGCCGCCGGCCGGGCCTTCTACCACGGCCACACCTACGGCGGAAACCCGCTCGCCGCGGCGGTGGGCCTCGCCTCGCTCGAGATCTTCCAGGCCGAGAGGGTGCTTGATCGCCTGCCGGCGAAGATCGAGCGGCTCGCCACCCACGCGGCTCGGCTCGCGATGCTTCCCGGCGTGGGCGCCGTGCGGCAGTGCGGCCTGGTGGCGGGGATCGAGCTTGTTGCCGACAAGGCGACCGGCCGACACCACCTCGCGCATGAGCAGCGGGGCCGGCAGGCCTGCGAAGCGGCCCGCAAACACGGGGCACTCCTCCGGCAGCTTGGCGACGTGGTCGTGCTCATGCCCCCGTTGTGCGTGAGCGAGGCCGAGCTCGACTGGCTGGCCGCCGCCGCCGAAGCGGGCATCATCGCCGCACACTCTGCCGGTCATACAAGCCCCCTGCGCTAGCCGGGGGACTGTGACGTGGCGTACCAATTGGACAAGAGCCAGGCCCAAGCGGCATGGCACGCGGGGCGGCCTGGCCGACGGGATGGATAGCGACCCGCCGTCCCCGGGCTCGCGCCCGGGGCTTCTATGTGGGAGCCGTCCCCGGGCTCGCGCCCGGGGCTTCTATGTGGGAGAGGATCGCAATCCTGTCCGGCCCGTGCGGCATACAAGCCCCCTGCGCTAGCCGGGGGACTGTGACGTGGCGTACCAATTGGACA
>JBBEEF010000139.1:4426-20347 GCA_040880915.1 Pirellulales bacterium | reverse complement strand
CGCAGTCCCCGGGCTCGCGCCCGGGGCTTGTATGTGGGAGAGGGTCAGGGGGAGGGGTTGCCCGTGCTATCGAGCCGGCCTCGCAAGCAAGCGAGAGGCAGAATGCCGAAGCGCAGCTTGCGTGGAGTGAGCGGCATAAAAGCCCCCAGCGCGAGCTGGGGGACTGTGACGTGGCGCACCAATTGGAAACAGCCAGGCTCAGGCGGGGTCGTCTATCGGAGGCGGGGTGGCCGCGGAGCTGCAGGCGGGGTGGCCTTTGTTCCCGCAGTCCCCGGGCTCGCGCCCGGGGCTTGTATGTGCGCAGTCCCCGGGCTCGCGCCCGGGGCTTGTATGTGGGAGAGGGTCAGGGGGAGGGGTTGCCCGTGCTATCGAGCCGGCCTCGCAAGCAAGCGAGAGGCAGGATGCCGAAGCGCAGCTTGCGTGGAGTGAGCGCAGGCAGGATGCCCTAGCGAACGACCGGCGAGATGGAACGGGCAACCCCTCCCCGCGGAAGAGCTGGCCTACGAAAATCCCGGATCACCCACCGGGTGCCGTTAGCGTGGCGTTGCCCGCGGCTTGAGCACCACCGTCGCCAGCGGCGGGAGCGTGAGCGATACGGAATGTGGACGGCCATGGTGGGCCTCCGCCTTGGCCACAAGGGCTCCCGAATTGCCGACGTTGCCGCCGCCGTACCAGGCCGAGTCGCTGTTGTAGATCTCGTCGTAATCGCCCCCCAGCGGCACGCCGAGCCGGTAGCCGTGGCGGGGCACGGGCGTGAAGTTCGAGCACACGATCAGGAAGTCGGCGGGGTCGCGGGCTTTGCGGACGAAGACCAGAATGCTGTCCTGCCAGTTGTGGCAGTCGATCCACTCGAAGCCCAGGCCGTCGAAGTCGAGCTGGTGGAGCGACGGCTCCCGGCGGACGAGGTCGTTCAGGTCGGCGACCGCCCGCGAGAGGCCGCGGTGGCTCTCCCACTCGAGCAGGTGCCACTGGAGGCTGTTGTCGAAATCCCACTCATCCCACTGCCCAAACTCACCCCCCATAAAGAGCAGCTTCTTGCCGGGATGGCACCACATGTACGAGTACAGCAGCCGAAGATTGGCAAACTTCTGCCACAGATCGCCTGGCATCTGGCCGAGCAGCGAGCCCTTGCCGTGCACCACCTCGTCATGCGAGAGCGGGAGCACGAAGTTCTCGTGGAAGGCGTAGATGAGGCTGAACGTGAGCTCGTCGTGGTGAAACTTGCGGTGGATGGGATCGTGCCGCATGTAACGGAGCGTGTCGTTCATCCAGCCCATGTTCCACTTGAGGCTGAAGCCGAGCCCGCCGACGTAGGTGGGCCGGGAGACACCCGCCCAGGCGGTCGACTCCTCGGCGATCGTGAGGGTGCCGGGAAAGTGCCGGTGGGTCTGGACATTGAACTGCTTGAGAAACTCGATCGCCTCGAGATTCTCCCGCCCACCGAAGCAGTTGGGCTCCCACTCCCCTTCCTCGCGGCTGTAGTCGAGGTAGAGCATCGAGGCCACGGCGTCGACCCGCAGCCCATCGACGTGGTAGTGATCGAGCCAGAACAGCGCCGAGGAGATCAGGTAGTTGGCCACCTCGTTGCGGCCGTAGTTGTAGATCATCGTGCCCCAGTCGGGGTGTTCGCCCTTGCGGGGATCATCGTGTTCGTAGAGCGCCGTGCCGTCGAACAGCCGCAGGCCGTGGCCGTCGCGGGGAAAGTGGGCCGGCACCCAGTCGATGATCACCCCGACACCGGCCCGGTGGAGGGCGTCGATCAGCGACATCAGAGCCTGCGGGGTGCCGAACCGGCTCGTGGCGGCGAACAGGCCGATTGTCTGATAGCCCCAGCTCGCCGAAAACGGGTGCTCCGTGGGGGGCAATAGCTCGACGTGTGTGAAGCCCATCTCGACGACGTAGGGAACGAGTTCCTGCTCGAGTTCGGCGTAGGAGAGCCAGCGGTGCGGATCGTCGCCGGGTCGCCGCCAGCTGCCGAGGTGGATCTCGAAGACATTGAGCGGGGCGTCAAGGGCGTTGGCGGCCGCCCGGGTGGCCATCCAGTCCGCGTCCCGCCAGGCGTGGGCTGTGAGGTCGGTCACGATCGAGGCCGTCCGCGGCGGTACCTCCGCCCCGAACCCGTAGGGGTCGGACCGGTCGCTGAAGCTCGCCAGGCAGTGGACACGGAATTTGTAGGTCGCGCCGGCGGCGAGCCCGGGCACGAACAGCTCCCAGATGCCCGACGGGATCCGCTTGTGCATCCGGTGGCCCGAGCCCTGCCAGCCGTTGAAGTCGCCCACCACTTCGACCTGATGGGCATTCGGGGCCCAGACGGCAAAGTTGACGCCTGGCCGGCCGTCGACCGATTCCAGGTGGGCCCCGAGCTTCTGGTAGCTCTGCCAGTGGCGGCCTTCGCCGATGAGGTGGAGGTCGTAGTCGGTGAGCATGGTGGGCCCGGGGGGCGGAAAGGGAAGAACCATATAATCGTGCCACACGGTAGGGCTTCACGCGACGCACGGCAGGAAAAACCGATGGTAAAAAGGCTGCGGGATATGACGGTCGGGGGGATGACGGATGGTCCGTAGGGCGGAATACGAACGGTTTGAGCCCGTCGAAAGGGTGATCGACGTCTGCGGCACGGCCTACCAGTTCTGGTGCCCGCCCGACGTCGACGCCCTGATCGACGAGGAGGCCTTCGCCCGCGACGAGCGGATTCCCTACTGGGCCAACGTCTGGGAATCGGCCATCGTGCTCGCCGAGGAGCTCTCAGCCCTGGAGGGCAAAGGCCGCCGCTTCCTGGAGCTTGGTTGTGGCCTGGGCCTGCCGGCGGTTGTCGCGGCCCGGCGGGGCTTCGTTGCCATCGCGAGCGACTACGAGGAGGCGGCCCTCGAGGGGGTCTGCTACAACGCCGCCGTAAACGCCGCTAAAACGCTCACCGTGCGACTGCTTGACTGGCGAAGGATGCCCGACGACCTCGGCCGCTTCGACCTCGTAGCGGCGGCCGACGTGCTCTATGAGAAGCACCATGCCGTCGCGCTCGCCGATGTGGTCGCCCTCACGCTCGCCCCTGACGGCGTGGCCCTCGTCGCCGATCCCGGTCGGGCCCGGGCCGTCGAGTTCGAACCCGCTGCCTGTGCCGCGGGCCTGGCCGTGGAAAGACAGCCGGCCCGCCGGCCGCACGGGGCGACCGACGGGCCGGCCATCGATATCTATCGGGTCACCCGCGTTCGGTGAGATGGGTTACCTTCGATGGGCCGGGGGTTGGCCTTACGCGACCAGCCGCATTTCGGGGACGACGCCAGTGATCCCGACGATGAACTCCTCGAAGATCTTCACGTCGAGGGCCGACGCGGTGTCGGCCTCGGGGTGGAACTGGACACCGATCGCCGTCCAGTCCTCGATGGCGCTCTCGATGGCTTCGACGACACCGTCCGGGGCCCGGGCGGTCACGCGGAAGCTCGTCGCCACGTCGTCGATCGCCATGTGGTGCATGCTGTTGACCCGGATCTCGCCGTCGCCGTAGACCCGCTCCATGACCGATCCCCGCTCCACGAGCAGGGCGTGGCGGTGGGCCAGATCGGTGGGATCCTTGTGGGGGATCGCCCGCGGCAGATCCTCGGGCAGGTGGAGAAAGAGGGTGCCTCCCTCGGTGATATTGAGCAGTTGCATGCCGCTGCCCACGCCGAGCACCGGCAGGTGCCGGGCACAGATGTGCTTGGCCAGCAGCCGGTCAAAATCCTCACGGCGGGGTTCCATGGCCCGTACGGCCGGATGGGGCATGTAGCCGTCGCGGCGGGGATCGAGGTCGGCACCCCCGACGAGCACGATCCCGTCGAGCATGTCGAGCACCTGCACGACGTCGTCCTCGTCGGCGAGGGGGGGCAGAATCACCGGAATGCCACCGGAGGCGATGATGCCGTCGTAGTAGCCAGCGGCGACAAACGACAGGGCGGCGTGCTCCTTGCGGGTGGAGCGGTAATCCGTATTGATGCCGATGAGTGGCTTGGCGGCCATGAAAGTCCTCCGTGACACGTGGTTACAACCGGCTCCCATCCTTGGTCACCGGGCCGCGGGGTCGCGACGAGGAGTGAACCTATTGCCGACAAGACCGATTGCAACGATTTTTTCGATTTTGTGGTTTGTGCGGGCTGCCCCCACAAGATCATGTGCTAGCACCGCCGATGCTAGCACTGGCTCCCGAGCCCGCCGGGCCTCGGGGTCGCCCGGTGGCGGATCGGCTGCCCGGGCAACGCCGCTCGAATTGCAGGGCAATTCCTCGCGGAATCCCTCGGTTCACGCCCCGATCCAGGTGGCCCCCTTAAAACTCCGCAGCCACGTCCGTTGCCGCTTGGCAAGCTGCCGGGTGCGGATCTGGGTGCGGCGGATGGCCTCGGGGCGGTCGATCCGGCCGGTCAGCAAGTCGATCGCCTCGGTGTAGCCGGCCGCCTGGTGGGCCGTGGGGCCGATTCCACCGGGCGCCGCCAGGGCCGCGGCCGTCTCCTCGACGAGGCCAGCGGCGAACATCGCCTCGACCCGGCGGTCGATTCGCTCAGTGAGCGTCTGCCGGGACACGTCCAGGATCATCAGCCGCGACTCAAACAGCGGATCGGGGGCCGGGGAATGCGTTGCCGAGAGCGGGCGGCCGGTGAGGGTGGCAACCTCGAGGGCCCGCACGACCCGCCTTGTGTCGCTGGTGTGGATCCGGGCTGCGGCGTCGGGGTCGACCGTGGTGAGGCGGCGGTGGAGATGTTCGGGCCCGCCGGTTGCCGCTTCGGCGAGGAGTTCGGCCCGCAGGGCCAAGTCGGCAGCGGGCAGGTCGGCCAGGCCGTCCCGCAGGCCGCGGAGGTAGAGCGGAGTCCCCCCTACGAACAGGATCCGCATGCCCCGCGAGCGGCAGTTCTCCACGGCTGCCGCGGCGGCCCCAAGCCAGGCTGCGACGCTGAACGCCTCGGCTGGCGTCACGAGGTCGACGCAGTGGTGGAGCACGGCCGCCCGTTCGGCCGGGCTCGGCTTGGCGGTGCCGAGGTCGAGGCCACGGTAGACCGCCATCGAGTCGACACTCACGATCTCGGCCCCGAGCCGGCGAGCCAGGGGGATCGCGAGGGCCGATTTGCCGGCGGCGGTGGGCCCAGCGAGAAACCAGCAATCCGTCCCCAGCCGGGGGCGGACTCGGGCTGAATCCCGCGGCGGGCATGCTAGAGTTGGGCTGTCTTCCAACGGCGACTGGAGCGAATCCGGTGGCAGGAAGGAATTCCCGGTTGGACCCGGCGTCGGAGTCGTTCGTGACGGATTCGCAGGCATCGAAGCAGCAGGTTGGCGAGGTGCTCACAGCCCTCGAGCGGGTGATCGCCGCGCGGAAGGGGGCCGACTCCAGTCGATCCTACACCGCGCGGCTGCTTGCCGGTGGGGTGCCGGCGGCGGGAGCGAAGGTGGCCGAGGAGGCCGGGGAACTTGTCCAGGCGGCCGCGGGCGAGGCCGACGACCGTGTCGTGGCCGAGGCAGCCGACCTCGTCTATCACGTGCTCGTGCTCCTGGCCTGCCGTGACGTGCCGCTGGCGGACGTCGAACTGGAACTTGCCCGGCGGTTTGGCGTGTCGGGGCTCGACGAAAAGGCGGCCCGGGCCGCCGGGGGAGGAAACCGATGACCGATCATGGCGGCGATTGGCTTCTGCGGATCGGCGTGCCGAGCAAGGGGCGGCTCTCAGAACTGGCGACGGCGCTGCTGGCCGACGCGGGGCTCTCGTTTCGCCGCACCGAGCGAAACCTGTTCGCTCGCTGCAAGGACGTGCCGGTCGAGATCACCTTCCTTCGTACCGAGGACATCCCGGTGCTCGTGGCCGAGGGGGCGATCGGCCTGGGGATCACCGGGGGCGATCTCGTGGCCGAGAGCGAGGCGGAGGTGGTGCACCGGCTCGACCTGGGCGTGGGCCACTGCCGGCTGGCCCTCTGTGTGTCGGACGACTCGCTGATCGCCGACCCGAGGGAACTGGCTGGCCGACGTCTGGCGACGAGCTTTCCAAGGGTCACGCGACGGTGGCTGGCCGAGCGCGGGGTCGATGCCCACTTCGTCAATCTTTCCGGCAGCGTCGAGGTCATGATCACGCTCGGCGTCGCCGACGCGATCGTTGACCTGGTTGAGACCGGCAGCACCTTGGCGGCCAACCGCCTGCGGATCATCGACGAGATCGGTTGCTACGAGACCGTGCTCGTCCAAGACCCGAACCTCGCTCGCCCCGAACTCGCCGACCGGATCGTGCGCCGGCTCGAGGGAATCGTGATCGCCCGCGGCTGGTCGCTCCTGGAATATAACGTGCCCCGGGCCCGGCTGGCCGAGGCCGAGGCGATCACGCCGGGCTTCAAGTCGCCGACGGTGATGGCCCTCGAAGACTCCGCCTGGTGTGCCGTCCGGGCGATGGTGAAGCGGGGCGAGGCCCATGCCGTGATCGAGCGGCTCGAGGCAATCGGCGCCGTGGCGATGATCGAGACGCGGATTGCCAACTGCCGGCTGTAGCGTTGGGCTCACTCGCCGCACCCGATTGCGAAAGCTGGCAGCCGCCGTCTCAAACGCCAAGCCGACCTGGCAGGTCGCCGGCAATCACGCGGCCACGCCGGAGCGTTGCGGCCACGGTCGTGGCCGGGTCGAGGGCGGCGGTGAACGGATCGCCGCTACCCGTCGCTGCCACGCCGGAACGAAGGATGACGAGATCGGCCGGGCGGCCCGCAACGATCCGGCCGGCGCGGTGTTCCATCGCCAGTGCCCAGGCGCCGTGAACGGTCGCCATGCAGAGCGCTTCCTCGGGCGAGGAGAGTCCGGCAGCGACGAGTGTGCGGCACTCGGCGAGAATTGACAGGTCGGGATTGCTGGCCCGGCTGTCGGTGCCAATCGCCACCCGGAGGCCTGCCTCCCGCAGGATCGTGAGCGGCGGCAGCATGCCCGAGATCGCCTGCGTTGTCCGCGGGCAGACGGCAACGGCCAGCCGGTTGCGATGCCGGGCCAGGCGGGCGAGGGCCGCCTCGTCGCGGCGAATGTGGGTGGCATGCACCACGATCCCACGGGTTGCCCGGGCCAGCCGGCCGATCCACTCGGCGGGTGAGAGTAGTGCGGGCGGGGCGGCTGAATCCCAGGCACCGAATTCCTCGAGGAGCGATCGGAAGGGACCGCCGCCCGTCGCGAGGAGTTCCTCTTCCTCGACGCTCTCGAGCAGGTGCATCGCGACGGGCAGCCTGCGGCGGTGGGCTTCGGCGAGGAGCCGGCGGCCGAGCGGCGCAGCCACTGAATACGGGGCGTGGGGCGAGACGCCGGTGGCGATACCTGCGGCGGCGAGCCGGTCGAGGTCGGCCGCGACGGCCCGGGGGACGGTTTCGGCGGCGGCCGGCCGCAGGCCGAGTCCTTCGCGAAAGATCCGCACGGCCGGCCCGGGGCCGCATGCGGCAGGCCCGAAGCCCGTCCCCCGTACCGTTGTGGCGATCTCGCCGATCGTTGTCACGCCCGCCGCGGCACTCTCGGCGAGGCCCCGGCGGAACGCCGCGGCGGCTCCTGCCCCGGCCTCACTGCCGGCCAGTCGAGCCTGCCGCTCGGCCACAACCCGGGTGATCCATGCAGGCAGGCCACCGCCGGTGTCGAGCGGTTGCGAAAGCTCCGAAAACTCGAGGTGGGTGTGGGCGTTCACAAGCCCCGGCAGCACAATCGCGTCGTCGAGGTCGATGGTCTGGCCCGCTGGGCCAGGCGGGGCCCGGCGGCCCACGGCGACGATTCGCCCCCGCTCGATCACGAGCCAGGCGTTGTCGAGCGGCGGGCCCGCCATCGTGACGAGCCAGCGACAGCGGAGCGTGAGGCGGTCGGCGGTCATGACGGTCATGGCGGCTTGAACCAGGGCCTCAAGGCACCGCTCTGGCAGGCTCGAAGCCTGCCCCATGACCCGGCGGGGGTCACGGCGAGGTGACCGCGAGGGGCAGCGGCATGAATCCAGCCCGGGCCGCCTGATCGCCGGCCAGCACCACCACCGGCTCGTCCTCGAACAGCTCATAGAACACGTTTCGCCGTCGGGGAGTCCAGCCCAGCTCCGAGATCGCGGTCTTCATCTCACCAAGCGTGAGGTGGTGGACCGTGCCGGCCGCGCTGACAACGTTCTCCTCAATCATCAGGCTGCCCATGTCATTGGCCCCGAACAGGAGCGCGAGCTGGCCGATGTCGCGGCCCTGCGTCACCCAGCTCGACTGGATGTTGGGGAAGTTGTCGAGGTAGAGCCGGGCCACCGCCTGGGTCTTGAGATACTCAAACGGTCCGGCCGGCACGATGTCGTCCATCGCGGTGTTTTCGGGTTGGAACGACCAGCAGATGAAGGCAGTGAAGCCGCCGGTCTCGTCCTGGAGCTGCCGCAGCCGGTCGAGGTGCTCGACCCGCTCGGCGAGCGTCTCGACGTGGCCGTACATCATCGTGGCGGTGCTCCGGCCGCCGAGCTGATGCCACTGACGGTGAACTTCGAGCCAGTCGTCGGTCATCACCTTGCCCCGGGTGATCGCCCCCCGCACTCGATCCACGAGGATCTCGCCACCACCCCCCGGCAGCGAGCCCAGGCCGGCCCGGGCGAGCCGCTCGAGCACCTCGGGCAGGGGTCGCTTCGAAACCTTGGCGAAGTGGTGGATCTCCGGCGGTGAGAAGCCGTGGATGTTGATCTGGGGAAAGTGCCGCTTGATGTCCTGAAGCAGCTCCTCGTACCACTCGAGGGGAAGCGTCGGATGCAGCCCGCCCTGCATCAGGATCTGGTCGCCGCCAAGGGCCAGCGTCTCCCTGCATTTGTCGAGCAGGACCTCACGGTCGAGCACGTAGCCCTCGGCGTGCTTCGGGGCCCGATAGAAGGCGCAGAAGTCACAGACGGCCGTGCAGATGTTCGTGTAGTTGATGTTGCGGTCGATGTTGTAGGTGCGAAACGGCTCGGGATGGAGCCGGCGGGTCACGGCGTCGGCGGCGCGACCTATCGCGGCCAGGTCGAAGGATTCGAGCAGGCGAACGGCGTCGGCAAAGGCGAGCCGGCCACCGGCGACCACGTTATCGAGGATGTCACGCAGTGGTGCGGTCATCGGAGGCAAGCCAAGGGCAGGGTGGGCTCGGGGACCGGGGGCACGAGTCCCAGATTGGCTGCATGATCACGAAACAGCCGCAGAGCCTCGAGTTCCCGCTCACCGAGATCATAGTGGAGGTTGTCCTGCAGGTAGCTGAGGCATTGCGGCACCGTGAGTCCGTACCGACCGGCCTCGGCCGCGGCGATGGCCGCGAGGTTGGCCCGACCCTCGTCGCGGGCCGCTTCCAGCCGGGTGGAGAGCCCTGGAGGAACGCTGCCGCCCCGCGCCGCCCAGACGGCGAACACGAAGGGGAGGCCCGTCCAGCGGCACCACTCGTCGCCGAGATCCCAGACGAGCTGAAAGGAGCCGCCCCCGGCCGCCGGCCCGAGCGCGCGGTCGCCGATGAGCAGCACGGCATCGGCCGCGGTGTCGGCCGTCGTCGCCCCGATCGGCAGCGTGTCGATGCGTGGCGACGTCACACCATGCCGCTCGGCCAGCAGAATTCGCGCGAGTGCCGCGCTCGTCCGCGACCCCTCATCCACCGCCAGCGTGGCAACCCGGTGGGGAGCCGTGCGGAACAGGAGTTTGACGCTCATGACCGGTCCGCGGCAGGCGATGCAGGCATTCGAGACGATCGCGTGCCCGGCCTGGCGGAAGATCTCGACCGACGGTACGAGGGCGATGTCGAGACGGCCCAAGCGGAGATGGTCGGCCAGCCGGCTGGGAAGATCGTAGACCACGTCCAGACCGCCGCCCGCCAGCCCGTGGACCAGCGGCTTCGTATTGAGATACTGCACCGCCCCGACCCGCAGGTCGCGACGTGAGGACGAAGTCGTAGTGGCTTTCGCCTGGCGAATCATGGGGCAATTCCGAGGGACTGGATCATCCCGATCGACCGACCCTAAGACAACCGCAAATCGGCCGCGGGGCTAACCACCGACGTCGGGTCACGCCTCCAACCGCCGAAAGGCCCGCAGGCCGAGCCTGAGCGGCACGGCGGTGGCCGCGATTCCAGCCAGCGAGATGATCGCGAGGCTGGCCGCTGCGCCCCAGGGTCCGCCCGCCCAGGCGAGAAATCCGTCCGGGGTGATCACGGTGGGGCCGAGGGTCCGCGAGAGCAGGAACAAGTGGGTGGGAACGGCCGCCACAATCACCACCACCATGATATAGAGCGAGCTGATGACGAGGCAGAGCGTGCCGCCGAAGCCGGACGAGATCTTGGCCGGCGACGATTCCCGCAACTCAGGCATCCGTGCCCCCAGCCCGACGGCGATGCCCGACAGTCCAAGGCAGAGGAGCAGGCAGCAGAATTCGTGGAGTGCGATCAGCCGCCACGAGAGTCCGAGCATCGAGTCGCTGAGGAATACGAGCACAGCACAGGGAACGAGCCCGCCCAGAAACGAAAACAAGAACTTCGACCACACGATCTGATCGCGGTGCACCGGCAGCAGCCCGAGGATCCAGAATCGCCTTCCCTCCAGACTGATCATCGGAAACACGAACCGTGTGGTGAACGTGGAGAGGATCAGCCCCACAACCGCGAGGTTCAGAAATCCGATCATCGATGCGTAGGCGTTGTAGTAATTGAAGGACCGAAGATTGAGGAAGTACAGCCCCAGCAAACCGAAGAAGATCAAAAACTGAGACCATTGTGAAATGTCGCGGCGAAAGAGCCGCAGGTCTTTGACCAGGAGCAGCCGGAGCGGTCGCCCTACGGCGGAGCCCCCCTCCATGACCACGCGGTCGAACCAGCCGGCCCGACGGCGGCGGCGGGCCGGCACCTCGCCGGTGAGGTGGCTGTAGCCGCGGCGGTAGGCGACGCGGGCCAGCCACCCGGCCGCCAGCTGGAGCAGCAGCGCGTTGGCGAAGAGCAGCGCCAGAAACTTGATGCCCTCGGTGAGTCCAGCCGCCGACACCCGGCCCTCCCGCTCGGTGCGGGCCGCTTCCATCAGGCCGCTGGAGAGCCACCAGCTCGGAAACAATTTCTGCTCCGTGACGGCCAGCCGGGCGAAGGTCCGCTCGAACCAGGCGGCCGACATGGCGTCGGATCGGGGCTGTGCCAGGAGCGACCAGCCCAGCCAGAGGATCACCACGCAGGCCAGGGTGATCCCGATCGACAGCGCATGCAGCCGGAGCCGCGGGAGCCAGCCGACCAGCGTGATGCAGGCGATCCCACCGAGGGCCGCCGGAATCGTCACGAAGGCCAGCATGAACGGCAGGAGGAGCACAAAGTATGGCCAGGCCGAGCCCCGCACCACGCCGTAGGCCACGAGCATCGGGCTGCCCAGCAGGATGAAGCCCCAGCTGGCGAACCACATCGCTTCGCGGAACTTGTGGGCGAACACCGTTTCGGCACGCACCGGCAGCGTCAACAGGAGCCGGGCCTCCGGCGAGCGATACATGCCGCCATAGAGCAGGATGGCCGTGGAAAACACGAGCATCACCATGAGCGAGGAGAAGAACGCGTTGAACAGGAGGGAGATCACGTCGGCGTGGAGGGCCTCGAGGAAGCCAAACGCCTCGACAAACAGGCCGTAAAGGGCCGCCCAGAACAGCCCGCTCAGGAGCACGACAAGCGAAACCCGCAGCCGCGAACCGGCCACCATCGACCGGACCGTCTCCCAGACAAGCGTTGCCCGCAGCCGGAGGAACAGCCGCGACTCCTCGTCAAGTCGCAGAAGACGAACGGCTTCGGGTGGGACCGTGCGGCCGGTCATGCCCCGCCTCCACGGGGACTGGTGAGCTCGAGGTAGAGCTGCTCGAGCGACGTGGCCTCGAACGCCACCTGCCCCCGCAGTTCCATGACGGTGCCCAGGAATCGCAATTGACCGCGGACCATGATTCCGACGCGGTCGGCCATCTCTTCGGCCATCGCCAGCGTGTGGGTCGACATGAACACCGTCATGCCCTCGCGGGTCCGATCGGAGAGCCGATCCTTGACGATCCGCACGCTCCGCGGGTCGAGCCCCACCATCGGCTCGTCGAGCACGAGCACGTCGGGGTCGTGGAGGAGTGACGCGGCGAACACGAGCCGCTGCTTCATGCCGAGTGAGTAGCTCTCGGCGAGGTCGTCGAGAAACTCACCCAGTTCGAAGCATTCGATCTCGCGGTCGAGACGGTCGCGGGCGAGGTGCCGGGGCATGCCGAACATGTCGGCGATGAACCAGAGAAACTCGCGTCCCGTCAGCTTGTCGTAGAGGCACGGCTCGTCCGGCACATAGCCCACGTGGAGATGGGCAGACCGGGGATCGGCGACAACGTCGTGGCCGCAGATCCGAATCGCGCCTCGCGAGGGATGGAGCAGGCCGACGAGCATCTTGATGCTCGTGGTCTTCCCCGCCCCGTTGGGGCCAAGCAATGCGAAGAGCTCACCCCGAGGGATCGCCAACGAGAGATCGGTGACCGCGACCTTCGGTCCATACGTCCGCGACACGTGGTCGAACTCGATCATGGTGCTGCCGACTCCCGCTCGGTGGCCTGGCTGATTCGCTGCTCGTCGGCCTCTTCGGCTGCCGCGAGGCGGGCGGCCTCGGCATCCGAGCGGCGCACGAAAGCCACCCGGGCACCGAGGAGCGCCGCCTCCTGGCGGAGGACCCGGCCGGACCGGTCCACCCACAGCCGGGAGCGGGGCTCGCGGTTGCTCGAGGGATCCTCGCGATACGCGACGACGTGGACGCGAACGAGGGAATCTTCCCAGAAGATCGTCTCCTCACCGCCGACCTCGGCATGGAGGATCTCGAGCGGCGACTGCCCTGGACGCAGCGGGCTGTAGACCGGCACCGTCCAGCGGCGGCCCTCGGTGAGTCCGGGCAGCGTCGCCTGCGGCGAGAGTTCGTCTCCGATCATCACGGTGGTGGGCAGGTGCCTGGTCGTCTCGTGCCGCATGTCCCCGGCCGCCATGGTGATCGAGACGCGTCCCTGATCGACCGTACCCGTGAGGACGAGCGGGTCGCGGGTGCCGGGCAGGTTGACGACCGACGAAAAGGAACGCAGGCCGCCGTCGTCATCGATCGAAAGCCGGCCGCGGGCATCGAAGGAATCGGTGGCCTGATTGGCGACGAGCCGCTGCGCCAGGCTTGCGGCCCAGCCGGGAAGCATCTCATCCCAGGGAACCCGGTCGAAGTGGAGGCGGCTATCGACGAACAAGCCATGTCGCTGCGACCGGGTTGCCCGCGTGAGCGCCCAGCCGATGGGGCGGTCGTTGCACTGCACGGTCCAGGCCACCGGCACGAGCCGGTTGCCGGTGGCGTAGATGGCCTGATGTCCCGGCGGGGAACCTGGCCGCCAGGCGGGCATGATCTTGGCCGCGAAGAGCCAGCCGGTCGCCACGGCCCAGAAGCCGATGACAACAGGTGTAAAAAAAGGACGCTGGAGCATCGCGTGGCTATCAAACGCGGGCCAAAAATCAAAAACCCCCGAACGCTTTCAGTGTAGCCGGCCGGACGGTGTGGGAAAATCCTCAGGGCCTGCGGCCCCCCCAGACCGCCCTGCCTCGCAGAATTCTCACGCGATCCTCTCCTGATTCACACGGGACGGCTGGTTGTCAAACGGTCTGAAGCGGCGTAAGATCTGCCTCAGTTGGGAGAGGCGGATGACCGGGATTCCTGCAGTAGCCAGGGCAAGTTCTTGGATGTCCGAGGCCGATTGGCGAACCGACGCACTCCTGCTTCGAGCCGCCAGCCGGTCAGTCCCTCACACGAGGTCCGATCGCCATGTCCAAAACCATCACTACCACCCGCGATGTGTTCTACCACCAGCGGTGTCCGGTCTGCGGGCGGTTGCTGCAGATTCGGGTGAACCTGCTCGGCCAGCGGGTTTATTGCCAACACTGCGGGGGTGGTTTCGTCGCCCTGGAAGAGCGGATCGGGATCGCAGGTGACGCTGGGGCCAAGTCGACCTTTGACCGTGCCGACGAGTTGCTTGAGCGGGCCGCCCTCGTGCTCGAACAGGCCGCTCTGGACGGGGAGTGCTGCTGAACGAACGCAATCAGCAGCAGCGGTCGGCTCAGGTCTGCGGGGTGGTGCTGATGGTTAGCCCGAGTAGGCGGCCCAGGGCCCGCCAGTAACCCGGAAAAGTCTTGCCGACGCAGGCGGGATCCTCGACCTCGACTCCGGCGATCCGCAGGCCCGCCAATGCGAGGCTCATGGCCATTCGGTGATCGTCGTAGGTTTTAACCCGTGCGGCCCCGAGGCGGCGCGGAATGTCTGTCGGCCAGACGGTGAGCCCGTCGGCCCGTTCCTCGACGTCCGCACCGAGCCGGCGGAGCTCCCGCACGAGGTCGCCGATCCGGTCGGTCTCTTTGTCGCGGACGTGGGCCACGTTGCGGATCGTTGTTGGGCCGGTCGCGAACAGGGCCACGACCGCCAGCGTGGGCACGGTGTCGCTGATGGCGTTCATGTCGATGTCGATGCCGCGGGAGGCCAGTCCCCCGACGGTCACCGCATCCGGTTCCCAGGCAACCACGCAGCCCATCCGCTCGAGGGCGTCGCAGAAGGCGATGTCTCCCTGGAGACTCGCGCGGCTGAGCCCCTCGATGCGGACCCGTCCGCCGGTGATGGCAGCCACGGCGGCAAAATAGCTCGCCGCCGAGGCGTCCGGCTCGATCGCATAGCGACGGCCGATGTAGCCCCCCGCCGGGATGCTCCAGTGACGCTGGCCAGTTATTGTGCAGCTGGCCCCGAACGCTTCCAGCACCTGTCGCGTCATTTCGAGGTAGGGCAAGGAAACAAGGTTGCCCGTGAACTCGATCTGCATGCCTCCGGCCGTGCAGGGCGCTGCCAGCGCGAGCCCGCTGGCAAATTGGCTCGAGGTGTCACCACGCACGCGAACCGTGCCCCCCGCCATACCTGAGGAACGGATCACCACGGGGGGGCAGTCGCCAGGGCTCTCGGCCACGGCGTCGATGCCGAGCGTGCGGAGTGCGGTGAGCAGGTCGCCGATTGGCCGCTGCCGCATGCGGGTCGTGCCGTCGAGCCGGTAGGTGCCGACGCCGAGGCCGCAGACCGCCGCCAGAAACCGCATCGTCGTGCCGCTCGCCGCGCAATCGAGCGTGGCCTCGCGCACGGGGATTGTTCCCCCTGTGCCGCTGACTCGGACAACACCGGCGTTCCAGTCGGCCGCGATCCCGGCCCCAAGCGCTGCCAACCCCGCCGCCATCACCCGCGTGTCTTCGCTGTCGAGGACCCCGGTGAGCGCACTATCGCCGCGGGCAAGGGCCGCACAGACGAGCGCACGGTTCGTGATGCTCTTCGATCCGGGAGGGCGGGCCGTGCCCGTCACGGGGCCGGCGACGGTGGGGATAAGCAGCGGCTCTGGCATGGCGTCAACGTCCGGCGGCACGGCGGATGACCGGGTCGTCGACCAGCATCAAGAGCGGGCCCACCTGCTCCCCGCCAACGCCGGCGATCTGCCAATCGCCGCGGGCCCGCCTGGTGTCGGGGGGATCAAGGCACAGCCAGTGGGCCCCGAGAAAGAGGTGGTTGGCGGCCCGGCCGTCGGCGGCAAACCACGACTCGACGATGGCCATCGCGATCCGGGGATCGACCCGGTCGCGGGGAACGCGTTCGATCTTGCCGGCCAGTTTGTAGATGAACATCGTGGGGGTGATCTCGATCACCGAGAAAGTGCGGCCATCGGCCTCGTACTCTCGCCCGGCCGTGGCCGCCTCGAATGCCTGCTCTTGATAGCCAATGAACCCACGGGCATACGTGGCGAAAAGCCGCCAGCGTTCGAGTCTGGAGTTGGCCTCGACGTCGTCGCCGACCTCGCGCGAGGCGGCCTTGATGGTCCGGTCGGCAGTGTCGAATTCCTCCCGCTGGAGTGCCCTATGGGCGTCACGGAGCGAGGCTTCCAGCGACTCGATCATCCGGGCCCGTGCGG
>JBBEEF010000139.1:0-4326 GCA_040880915.1 Pirellulales bacterium | reverse complement strand
CGGCGTCGGGGCGGGCTCCACCTTGGCAGGGGGTGGCGGGGTGGGTTTTGACGCCGGAGTTGGCTTGGGCGTGGGCGTGACAACGGCAACCTGCTTCAAGACACCGTTGCCGCTGACCACGAAGAAGGCCACCACCGCCACGCTCGCCGCGAGGAGCGATCCGACGGTGATGAGGATGCCCGCCGAGCCATTGGGTCTCTTCGATCGACGGGCTACTGGCCGTCGCACCGACACAAACGGTGACGACAGCGGAAGATCCGGCGCCGCCGCCACATCCACGGGTTCCGCGGAAGGCATCTGCACAGCCGTGGTAAGGAGGGAGTCTCGGGCCTCAGTAACACGGGCCTGCAAGGCCTCGTGAGCCCGGGCGAACGGCCCCGGCGAGATACCCCGTAGCCCGGCGAGGCGGGCCTCAGCAGCGTCGTTAATCGCGTCGGCGTTTGTCTGGGAGAAGGGAATACCCAGGACGCGATGCGGATCGCCGAGGTCGACCGCATCGATCCCGAGCCATTCCCGACACGGGTCGAAAGGCATGGCAGGGGCAGGATCAAGGTGGGGAGCGGCTGCCACGCGGCAGCCGACCATAAAAACCTACCAAAACCCGCGCTTGCTTGTTGACCGCAACCAAACTGGGCCCCGGGCGCAGGCCGAGGTTTGCCTCGCCCCGTCCGCAACCCGCCCCCGAGTCGGGCAGACATAGATTCTGCCATTCCGCCGGCCGTGTCCAATTGGTGCGTCACGTCACAGTCCCCCAGCTGGCGCTGGGGGCTTTTATGCCGCACAGAACCCGCACAACCACCCGGACGTGATCCGCGTACGCGACGTGCGGGTCACGGAGAAAGACCCGAGCTAGTCCGCCGCCAGACGGTCAATTCAGCGACCGTGTACTGGTGTTTGCGGGCCGTTTCGCGGATCACGAACGGAACGTCCTGCCGGTGGACGAACTCAAAACCCGGGGTGAGGTGCTGCTCGAGGCCGGCGAACGTCGTCAACGGCTCCCCGTGTTCCCGCCGGCCGCCGAGCCACTTTTCCTTGGGCGTGTAGTCCGCCAGCCATGTATAGGGCGATGTGATCACAAGCAGTCCACCCGGGAGCACACGGCCACCGACCCCGGCGAGAAACAGGGCCGGGTCGTAGAGCCGGTCGATCAGGTTCCCCGCGAAGACGACGTCATAGCCGGTGTAGATCGGCTTCAGATTGCAGGCGTCTCCCTGCATGAAGAGAACGCGGGCCGCTGGCTCGCACAGCCCGAGCTGCTCGAGCGAGATCCCGCGGTTGGCAGTGAGTTCCCCCTCGGTCGGGATCTCGTAGAGCACCTCGCTCCCCTCCTGCAGCCGCACGCCTGACTGGATAAATCGAGCCGAGAAGTCGATGGCGTCGACGTGGCGGAAGTGACGGGCGAACTCGAGAGCCGAGCGACCCACCGAACAGCCGATATCGAGGCAGCGGCCCCGCCGGTCGGCCGGCACAAGCGGCATCGTGGCCTCGACGCAGGCCCGCGGGAAGTTTGGCACTCCCAGAAGCTGTTCGCCGTAGTGAAACTCGAGATACTGCGTGACGAGGCTGTCGGTTTCGTAGAGCTGCGAGCCGGCAGTGGCTGCCTCGTTGCCGGGCTCCTCGAGGATCGTGCGGAAGCCGGCGTGCTGGTAGAAGTGGCGGCGAAACGCGTAGCGGGCGGCAGCGAGCGCCTCGTTGCCCGTCGCGATCCACGAGCCTCCCATCATCAGGTTGTGGCGGCCGTCGAACGTGGGCACTGAGAAGTCGTCATAGAGTGGATGCACCTCGAAGCCCGGCAGGGGCATGATCGGCGTCCGCGTCCACTGCCAGACGTTGCCAACAACGTCATAGAACTCCCCCTGCGGAAACCGTGTCACGGGGCAGGAGGAGGCGAAGTACTCAAGGTTAATGTTGCCCGGCGCCCGCCCCCAGGTAGCCTGCTCGAAGTTGAGCCGGCCGGCCGTCGCCGCCACTGCGTCGGCGTGGATCGCGTGCCAGTGGGCCTCGGTCGGCAGCAGCACGTTCTCGCCGGTCTCCCGGGCAAGCCACGTGCAGTAGGCCTGTGCCTCGAGGCAGTTAACCTCGACCGGCCAGTCGAGCGGCAGCGGAATCTCCTCGAGCAGGTTTCGCTGGACATACTCCCCGCCACGCTCGAACCAGAACCGCGGGTGGCGGGCCTTCGTGTAGTGGAGCCAGCCGCGGCCCTCCTCTGTCCAGAGCGTCTCGTCACGGTAGCCGCCCGCTGCGACGAACTGGAGGAACTCGGCGTTGGCGACCAGCTGCCGGGCCGCCCGGAACGGGGGCAGGACCACCTCGTCGCTGCCGTACTCGTTGTCCCAGCCATAGGTGCGGTCGCGGGCCGGCTTGCCGAGCCGGACAACTCGGCCTGCGACAGGAAGCCACTCGTTGGCCGACGGCGTGCCGCAGTCGGTGCAGGATTGCCAGAGCTCCCGTTCATCGGCGGCGAGGTTGTCCCCCCGCCGGAGGTGCTCGAGCGGCATCATCCGCATGATCACGCTCGAGGTCTCGAGATGGATCCGCTCGTGCTCGATCCCCATCAGGATCACCCAGGCCGGTGAGTTCCAGCTGATGGGCAGTTCCAGCGGCATCGTCGTAAGAAACTCGTCGACCAGTTCCCGCACCCGCAGCCGGTAGTCGCGAATCTCCTGGACGGTGGGCCAGTCGTAGTGGGCCGTGTTGAGGTCGTCCCACGACATCTCGTCCACGCCCACCGCCATCATCGCCTCGATCTTCGCATCGAGCCGCTGCGGGATGAAGCGGCCGGCAGTCAGCTTGTTGACGTAGAACACCGCCGGATGGGCGAAGTAGAAGATCAGGGGATGCCTGAGCGGCTCGTGGCGGGTGTAGTAGGCCGCGTCATCGCGAATCAGCGCGAACAGTCGGTCGTAGGCTTCGCATGTCTGGTGGAAGTAGCGACGGAGAGCCTCGCGTTTGGCGGCCACTGGATCGGCGGCGGCCGGATCGGCGTCGAGCAGGAGCGTGTGGGTGGGCGTGACCGGCGTCGAGAGCTGGGCAAACGGGTTCTCGCGAGGAGCCGCGGGCCTTCGGCCGCGAGAAGTGGCTGTCGGGTTCATCGTGAATCCTGGGGTCGCTACAAAACGAAAAAACCGGACCCCGCAGTTTAGCACTTGCTCCACCGCCGGCCACCCTTCAGGCCGATGCCTCTGGGATGCCGGGCAGGCGGATCAGTTGGCCCAGATCACACGGATCGCCGCCTCTGGAAGGCTGCCGCCGGTCGCAAAGCGATAGCCTACGCCCCCCTGGAGTTGCCAGTATGCCGACAGCCGCCGTTGAACCTGCGGCATCAGCAGGCAGGCGGCCGGTCCGGTCGTTTCCTGCTGGTAATTGGTCTCGATGCCGACGATCAGGTCGTCGCTCACGTTGGCGAACAGGCTCACGTTTTGCAAATACTCGGTTGCTCGGAAGCCAGGCCGTCCAATCTCCTGCCGGCCGCCGACCAGCGAGATCATGCTCCAGGTTTTGTCGAACCGCCAGCCGGCCACCCAGAGCATGGCCAGCGTGGTGGTGCCGCTATCGAAGTCGTTAAGACCGATCGCTTGCCAGCCGTGGATAAATCGGTCGTCGAACCCAGTGCCCAGCATCCGCTGGTGGGCCACCTTCACCGCCTCGAGGCGATCGTCGATGAAGGGGAACTCGACCTCCCAGGTAACGCCGTCCCGCGGGCACCACTCGACCTCGGGCGCCCACTCGACGCCCTGGCTCTTGCCCAGCAGGGGGACTGTTCCGATGGGATCGGGCAAGCCGGCGACGCCACCCGGCCCCTTCGCCAGTGGAAAAATAGCCAACACATTGGCCTCGATTTGCCCAGCACGGGCGTTGAGCGGCCGCACGAGATCGAAGACCATCGGCTCGGGAATGATCGGCCCTGGTCCGTGGGCTTGATCATTTCCCGCTGGCCGTTTGGTCCGATTCTTAGCAGAGCCTACGAGTTGCAGCGGGCTGTAGACCTCGTCATGGTCGAAGTCGAGGAGCGAAGCGTTTTCGAATGCCGGATCAGCCCAGTCGATCGCCTGGGCAGTGAGGCCCACCAGCGTGAGCATGCAGCCGATCAGAATCCGTAACCCGTCGCGTCGCACCATCAGGCCCGGTGTCTCCCACCCACAGCCATGGCCGGGATCGGGTGACCCGCCAAGGTATTCGCATCACTACTCGATTACAAAATCGGCAGACTTTGACTTCCGACTTGAGCCGGCAACGCTGGCCGCCAGTCCCTCCACGAGAGGCTGGGGGATCGGGGCGGATGCGGCAAGCAGGCTGCCGACAACGGCGACGCGACCCGGAGGGGAC
>JBBEEF010000138.1:0-3141 GCA_040880915.1 Pirellulales bacterium | reverse complement strand
ACACCCCCCGGTAGCAAGCCCGGGGACTGCGGGACCGAAGGCCACCCCGCTTGCCATGCCACCCCGCCTGCCACCCCGCCATCCATGCCACCCCGCTTGCCACCCTGCCTACGATCGATAGTCACGGCCCTTGAGCGGTGCTGGACGCGGGGCAACAAGCCGCCGCCCGACAAACCATTCAAGCCCCAGCATCGCGACGACCGCCAGAGTCCCCCAGAGCGGCAGGCTTCCCGCCGCCAGCCAGGGGCTCCAGCGGCCGTCAGGGTGGATGGCCACCCGGAGCGTGGCCGTATCCCGCCGAGGTCCCCGTGCCAGGAGGCGGCCCGAACCGTCGATCGCGGCGGAAAAGCCGGTGTTTGCCGCCACGACGACCGGCGTCCGCACCTCCACGGCCCGGAAGATCGCGGCCACGAGATGCATGTCGAGTTCACTCGAGCCCCAGAACCAGCCGTCATTGGTGAGATTGACGATCACGTCGGGGCGGCGTCCGGCGGCGTCGAGGCTGCGCACGAGCGACCGGATGGCTCCCGGCAGGGCCGTCTCGTAGCAGATCGTCGGGGCCACGCCGTGGCCGCCAACGTCGACGACGACCGGCTGCGTCCCGGCGGTGAGGCCGCCCGGTAGCGGCGTAAGCCGGTAGAGGATCGGAAACCGGTTGGCGAAGGGCACGTACTCACCGAACATCACCGGATGCATCTTGTCGTACGAGGCCAGTGGTCGGCCGGTCGGGTCGAGGAACACCGCGGCGTTGAAATACTCGACGCCAGCGGCGACCGCGGGCGTGATCCGCTGCCGGTCGATTCCCACGATCCAGGTCGTGCCGTAGCGACGGGCATAGGCCGCCAATACGGCAAGCCGCTGCCCGGCGGCGGTGGCCCGCCCGCGTGCCTGGCGATCCGTGGGTGATTCCCCGGGCGTCTCTGGTCCGAGCAGTTCCTCGAGAACGTCCGCAGTGAGTGTTTCTGCGGGGTCGATCTCCACCAGTCCCCATCGCCACATCGTCTCCGGCCAGACCACGAGGTCTGGAAGAACGCCGTCTCCCGCCGTGAGACCTGCGACAGTCAACTCGTCGTAGTGTCCGACAACGGCGGCCGCGGCCCCAGGATCGTGCTTGAACTCGGTGTCGATCGATCCCTGCACGAGGAGCACGTCGAGCGGCTTGTCTGCGGGGGCGGGGCTCGTGGCCAGCCGCCACGTGCCATACGCAAGGCTTACGGCGACAACGGTCACCGCCGGGATCAACTCGCGGACGAGTAATCGCGGTAGCGGCCCTCCGTCCCGCCAGGTGGTCCACGTGGCCGCCAGGCCCGCGGCACCAGCCATCACGATGCCCCCGACGCCCACGGCCCCCACGGCGTCGGCAGCCTGGATGAGCGTCAGCCACCGCCACTGCGTGTGGCCGAGGCCCGCGAACGTGAAGCCGTCGAAGAGTTCACTCCGCAGGTGGTCGCAGGCGATCCAGCAGACGACCGCCGCCGGCACCAGCGGCCAACACCAGTGGTGCACGAGCCGCCGAGCTGACCAGACGAAGAGCGGCAGATAGCAGGCGAGGTAGGCAGACAGGAGCACCCAGCCTACCGCTGTGGCCGGCGGGTGGGGCAGCCGCAGCCAGTGAATGGCCAAGAGCCAGTAGGCGAACCCGCCGCACCAGACAGCGGCCCAGGTGCTCCCCCTCGGCTTGTCGGGCCGCGTGATGAGCGCCAGCCACGGTACCGGTGCCAGCCAGGCCAGTGGCCAGAGATCGGCCGGCGGCTGGACCAGCGCCATCGCCAGGGCTCCGCCGAGGGCGAGGATCCAGACGGCCCGCCGGTCTGGTTGCGACAGCCCACCGTGGCTGCTCATGCGGTCGCCTCAAACTCGGCCAGAATGCCCCCCGCGGTCACCTGCTCATCCTCGTCCACCAACTGGCTCACGAGCCGGCCGCTCACCGGCGCCTCAAGATCGATCGTGACCCCACCGGCCACGAGTTCGACGACCCGGTCTCCGGCCAACACAACCGCCCCCCGGGGCACGAGCCAGAGCGACACCATCAGCGGCACGGCGCCGGTCCCGAGTTCGGGAACGACCAGCGTGACAAGGGAGGCCGGTTGATCGGGCATGGCGTCACCGCTGCTCCCGCAGCCAGGCCAGGACCACCCTGCCCACGGTCTCGAGCGATTCCGGGGCACAGGCGGCGGGCAGATCCCCCGTCGTGTGCCAGTGGGGGTAGTCAAAGTCGATGATGGTGCAGGCTGGAATCTTCCCGATGTTCCGCAGCGGGACATGGTCGTCCTGCACCTCGTGCCGCGGCCGGGGCACAAACTCCCGCACGCCGAGCCGGGCCGCCACGCCCCAAATCGATTCGACGACCGGGCGGGTGTCGGGCCAGGAAATGCTCTGCACCTCCTGCCAAATCTGAAGGTCACGGTCGGCCACCATGTCGACCACTACAGCCGCGCGGTAGACGGGCCCCCGGCCGGCCCGCCGTTCGGCCGCATACTGGCGAGCGAAGAAGGTGGACCCGAGGAAGTAGGGATCACGGGCCCCGACAACGTACTCCTCGGCGTCGAAGAGGACGAAGTCGACTCCCAGTGGGCCGGCGAGCGCGGGCATGAAGCGGCCGAGTTCCATGAGCAGCGCCACGCCGCTGGCCCCGTCGTTGGCGCCGATGAAGACGCCGCGGGGGTCCACCGGGTCGCGATCGGGAAAGGGTCGGGTGTCGTAGTGGGCGGCCAGCAGGATCCGCTCGTCGCGGTCGGGGTGCCAGCTGGCCACGAGGTTCTCGATGTGCACAGGCTGGCCGCTGCGCCGGTCACGGATCTGGAACGCCTGCCCGGAGATGGTCGCCCCCGCTTCGCGAAAGTGGGCTGCGAGCATGGCCCGCTGCCGCCGCATGCCGTCCGACCCGCTCGGCCGTGGCCCGAGGCGGCAGATCGCCTCGAGGTGTTCCATCGCCCGCGGGCCAGAAAAGGTCTCAGGCTCGGCGGTGGCGGCAACCACCGGCGTAGCGAGGGCGAGGACCACGAGCGGCATGGCCGGGAGGCGGCTGAACATCGAAGGCACCGGTGGCCACGGGTCACGGGAAAGTCTCTGACGAGAGTGTATGCCGAACGCCCCGCACCCGGGCCGGCTTGATTGCTCACGGGGCAGACCCCAACCCGC
>JBBEEF010000137.1:6732-20517 GCA_040880915.1 Pirellulales bacterium | reverse complement strand
TATAAAATCCTCGGTCATAGAAGCCCCCGGCGCGAGCCGGGGGACTGTGACGTGGTGCACCTCGGGCGAGCCACGCCGCCAGCCACCGCCGCGCAGAGCCACGGAGCCCCCGCGTATACTCTTCCTATGCACTGCCGTCTCGCGATTCTGCTGCTATCCATCATGGCCACCGCCTTCGCTGCCCCACCGGCTGAGGTCGCTACGCCACCGGCCGAGGTCGCTAGAGCTCCGCGCCAGCCGCGGGCCAAGCCGCTGCCGATCGACATGGCGGTCGACTCGGACCTTGAGATCCCGCCGGCAGCCACCCACCACCTCGGCCGCGAGATCGCCCAAACAATGCACTACACGGGCGCGCCCTGGCTCGTCCGCGAGAGCCGCCAGCGAGAAGAGGACTGTCGGCTCCTGCTCGAGGCGCTCGCGGTCAAGGAAGGCCAGCGGATCTGTGATCTCGGCTGCGGCAACGGCTTCTACACGCTCGAGATTGCCCGCCGGGTGGGCCCCGAAGGAATCGTGTACGCCGTCGATATCCAGCCCGAGATGCTCCGCATGGTTGCCCGCCAGGCCGCCGACGAGGGGCTCATGAACGTGCGGCCAATCCTCGGCACGTTTATCGATCCGCGGCTGCCGAAGGGGGAGGTCGACATGGTGTTGTGTGTCGATGTGTATCACGAGTTCTCGCACCCGGAGCAGATGCTCGCCAGGATCAGGGAAAGCCTGGCCAAGGGGGGGCAGCTCGTGCTGGCGGAGTTCCGCGGCGAGGATCCAGCTGTGCCCATCAAGCCGCTCCACAAGATGACAAAGGCCCAGATTCGGGTTGAGCTCGAGCCGGCCGGCTACCGGGTGGCCCGGGAGTTCGACCGGCTGCCCTGGCAGCACCTCATGTTCTTCGAGGCCGGAGCCGGTCCGTGAGCCGGTCCACGAGCCGGTTTTCTGCGGAAAAAACCAAAAAAAACCCGCGTGTGAGAATTCGGTTCGGGGCGGTGCCCGGACTGTTGCATCCGAGCCCCCGAGGGGAGATACTTACGTGGGCGTGAGCAAGAGACTTCGGGAACCTTGAATGGATCAGGTTTTCGTTCTTCGGTGCTGCATGAGAGGAGGTCGCTTCAGATGTCGATCCGACCGCTAAGTTTCCGAACTGCTGATTCCGCCGGCCGCAATCCGCGGGGTGGGTCGCTCGACCCGGCCATCGTGGAAGACGTGGCGACGGCTACCTGCGTAGCCGAACCGATGCTCGAGACCAATTGGGTGCTCGGGTCGAATGCGGCCATGCGGCGGATCGCCCGATCGATCGAGCGGGCAGCCGAGGTCGAGTGCACTGTGCTCGTGAGCGGCGAGACGGGGACGGGCAAGGAACTCTGGGCTCGGCTCCTGCACCGCAGCGGCCCCCGGCGAAACAAGGCGTTTGTGCCCGTGAATTGCGCGGCGCTCACGCCGTCGCTCGCGGAGAGCCAGCTTTTTGGTCATGAGAAGGGAGCCTTCACCGGGGCGGCAGGCAAGTCGCTCGGCATCTTCCGTGCCGCTCAAGGGGGTGTGGTCTTTCTCGACGAGATCGGCGAGATGCCGTCGGAGTTGCAGCCCAAACTGCTGCGGGTGCTTCAGCAGCGTGAGGTGTTGCCGGTCGGGGCGAGCGAACCGGTTTCCATCGACGTTCAGATCGTGGCCGCCACGAATCGTGAACTCGAACTGGAGGTGGAGAAGGGGACGTTTCGCGAGGATCTCTACTACCGCCTCAACATGATCGAACTGCGGGTGCCGCCACTGCGGGAACGCCCCGAAGACATCCCCTCGTTCATCGAGTTCTTTTCGCAGCGGTTTGCCGATCGCTATCACCAGCCGGTCTGGGAGCCGTCGCCCGAGGCCCTCGCCGCTTTTTGCTCCTTCGATTGGCCGGGCAACGTGCGGCAACTCGAGCACGCCATCGAGCAGGCCTATGTGCTGCAGGTGGAGCCGACGATCCCGGTGAAGTCGATGGCTCGGACCGCCGGGACCGGACGGCTGCCCTACCTCGATCTCGCGAAACTCCGCGAGCGGGCCATCCGCGAGGCGCTCGAAGTGACCCGCGGCCACAAGGCCAACGCGGCCAAGCTGTTGGGTGTTCACGCCAATACAATGACCCGACTGCTCAAAGAACTCGACGTCAGGGAGCTCGACGGCAAAGACGACTCCGCCTCATCTCTAGGCGGCTGATTGCGATCCGGGATCGCTTCGCGGCATCCAGCCTGCGAATGTGAGCCATGGGAAATCGCGTCGCAGTGAACCCCTGCACGCCAGGCTATTCTTTACGGCAGGTGACAGGAGCCATCATCGCACCGGCCCGCGAATCGGTACCGGTTTCGGGCGATCACCTGGTAGAGCCAGTTCCACGCCGGCAGGCTGCCGGGGATATGAAGCAGGACTGCCGCCGGCCACAGGAGCGGGATCCGCCGTGACAGAATCCGCCAAGCCTGCACGCCCCCGTGGGCCCGGCCTTGGCGATCCACGACGAACATCTCCCGCATCAGTTCGGCCGGCGGAATTTCCGGGAAGTCGCGGGCCACGGCGGGATCATGGAGCGAGGTGAGTTGGAGCCGGCCGGTGAGATCGAGCCGTCGCAGGAGTGCCATCTGGCCGCGACAGAACCGGCACTGGCCGTCGTAGAGCACCGTGTCACGAGCCGGCTTCGAGGATGTCTGGATGGGCAGGGCCGTGGCGGGCATGGCTGGTCTCAGACTCGGGTTTCACTCGAGGCTAACCGGCCGTGCAGGGAATGGCTAACCAGCCCCGCGACTTGACCGCTGCGATTCGACGCAATCGTTGGCTCGTGCCGGAGGTCTCCCGGGCCCAACCCGCCGCCTGCTGAGTATCAGTGATACCGTGGCGAATGCGTGGGCTGGCTCGAGGTCCGCGGCAGGTGGTAAAATTGCAAAATCGTCGCAGCGCCGACCGAAAGCAAGGTCCACGGCACCCAGTCGGGTGCCCGGAAGGTGGTCGCGCCACCGCCCCCGAGGGAGACGACGACCGCAGAGTCGATCAGAAGCATCTCCACGCCCAGAACGCAGGCGAAGATACCGGCTGCCAGCAAGAAGCTCTTCCACATGGGAGTGCCCGCCGGCAGGGCCGGCAACGAGACAGAGGGAATCGGGCCGCACCCAGACGGCGACCCACTAGGGAGCAATCGGCAGCCGGCTGGAAAAAAAAGACCACGGCCCAGGACGATGCCGGTTGTAACGGTCAGGCGTCGGCGACCCCGGCGGCCGCATCGGGCAGGTCGCCGGCGGCGGGGCGGGGGGGACGGCGATCGGTGGCCGTGCCGGGCACGAGTTGGGGCGTGCCGGTCGAGGCCTCCACGAGCCTGCGAAGCTCGGCCCCGTCGATGACCTCGATTTCCAGCAGACGACCGCTGACCGCGTCGAGCGCCCCGCGACGGGACTCGAGAATCCCCCGCACGCTCTCGATGGCGGCGTCGATAATTCGGCGAACCTCCTCGTCGATCTCACGGGCAGTCTGCTCGCTGTGGCTGCGGGCGGCAGGAAGATCGGCTCCGGCGGCTGCCAGAAACGGTGACCGCGTGCTCTCCCGATAGTTGACCCGGCCGAGCCGGCTCATGCCGTATTCCATCACCATCGCTCGGGCGATTCCGCTGGCCCGCTCGAGGTCGTTCTGGGCACCGGTCGAGACGTCGGCGTAGATCATTTCCTCGGCGATCGTGCCGGCGAGGAGCACCTGGATGCGGCTCTCGAGCTCGCTCTGGGTGAGCAGATAGCGATCGTCCTCGGGCCGCTGCATCGTGTATCCGAGGGCCGCCAGCCCGCGGGGGATGATCGACACCTTATGGACGGGGTCGGTGTTGGGCAGCGAGAACGCCACCAGGGCGTGGGCCGCCTCGTGGCAGGCCACCCGCTTCTTTTCGTCTTCGTGGATCACCCGTCGCTTCTTCTCGAGCCCGGCCACTACCCGCTCGACGCCCTCGTTGAACTCCTCCATCCCGACCGACGACTTGTTGTTGCGGGCCGCCAGCAGGGCCGCTTCGTTGACGAGGTTGGCGAGGTCGGCTCCCACAAAGCCCGAGGTGATCCGGGCGATCTGGCCGATATCGACCGTCGGGTTGAGCTTCACATTCGCGATGTGGACCCGAAGGATCGCCTCGCGGCCGCGAACATCGGGCCGATCGACGAGCACATGCCGATCAAACCGGCCGGGCCGGAGGAGCGCTGGGTCGAGGGTCTCGGGGCGGTTTGTGGCGGCCAGCACGATCACGCCGGAATTGCTGCCGAAGCCGTCCATTTCCACGAGCAGGGCGTTGAGCGTCTGTTCCCGCTCGTCGTTGCCCCCCACAACGCTGGTGCCGCGTGTCTTGCCGAGCGCGTCGAGCTCGTCGATGAAGATGATGCACGGGGCCTTGGCGGCCGCCTGCTGGAACATGTCGCGGACCCGGGCCGCTCCCACACCCACAAACATCTCCACGAAGTCGCTGCCCGAGAGCCCGAAGAAGGGCACCCCCGCCTCCCCGGCGATCGCCTTGGCGAGGAGGGTCTTGCCGGTGCCGGGAGGGCCGACGAGGAGCACGCCCTTGGGGATGTGGCCGCCGAGCACCTGGTATTTCTCCGGGCTCCGGAGAAACTCGACCACCTCGCGGAGCTCCTCGACGGCCTCATCGATGCCCGCGATGTCGTCGAAGGTGATGCCGAGATCTTCCTGGGCATACATCTTGCCCCGGCTGCGACCGAAGGCCATCGGACTGCCGGCGCCGCCGAGCCGGCGGAGCATGAGGAAGAAGAGCAGACCGAACAGTCCGGTGAGCACAAGCATCGGCATCCAGCTCCGCCACGGGCTCGGCGGGTCTTCGTAACGGAACGAGACGCTGTGGTCGTTGAGCAGCTGCTTGAGTTCCGCTTCGGACGTCTCGCTGGGGAGCTTCGCGGTGCGAAACCGGCGGGCGACACCGCCACCGATCGGCGCCGCTGCTTCGAGCAGCGGTTCGTCCGTGGGCCGCGGGCCGCGGGTGAGTTCCCGCACCTTCCCCACCACCTCGTAGGCCCCGATCACGACGTCGTGCAGGTCTCCGAACAGGGCGGAGCGGGCCGGGTCATCTCCCGGCGAAACGGTCACATAGCGGTCTGGGTCTCCGGCTTGGGTGGCGCGAATGAGCCGCTGGAGGTCGCTGTAGGAGATTTTGAGGTCTTGGGACGTGCCGATGAGGCTGATCGCGAACAGGCTGGCGACGCCGGCAGCCAGAAGAGACCACACGAGGTTGCCCCCAAAAACCGGCTTCCGGTCGGTTTGCCGCCGGGGAGTGTCCCGCTTCTTGCTCATGCAGTCTCCTTCAGGGGCCGCTCACCCATGCGCAGGCGGCAAAATCTCGCGAGCTTCCATGGTATGCCGGGAAAAACCCGGCGACAAACCGGGGGATTCGGCCCCCGGGATGGTTTTCCGCTCTGGCCCTTGGCAGGCACCGACCATTGGAACTTCCTGCTCATCATCCGCTAAACTAATGAAGCTTTCCCGCGTCCCCGGCCGCCTCCCTCATGCCCGTGTCCCACCGCGAGTCTTCAGACGGGCACCGGCTTAGTTGCCCGGCTGACCGCGACGAGGAGACCGCTCCGAGCCATGGGCTGCGGGTGGCGGTGCTCGGCTCGACCGGCAGCATCGGCACAAGCACGCTCGACGTGATCGCCGCCTCGGAAGGCCGGCTTGTGCCTCACTTGCTGGCAGCCCACACGAGCATCGCCCTGGTGCTCGAGCAGGCCCGGCGGCTGCGGCCCCGCTGGGTCGTGGTGACGGATCCCGCGGCGGCCGGTGAGATCGGCCCGGGAGCCTTGCCGGAAGGCACCCGCCTGGCGGTGGGGCCCGAAGCGCTCGATGAGCTTGTCGCCGGGCCGGAGGTTGACCGCGTCGTCTCCGCCATCGTGGGGGCTGCTGGCTTGCGGAGCACCTGGGCGGCCATCGAGGCAGGCAAGACCGTGGCGCTCGCCAACAAGGAGACGCTCGTGATGGCGGGCCCGCTCGTCATGCGGCGGGCCGCCGAGACGGGCGCGCGGATCATCCCGGTCGACAGCGAGCACTCCGCGATCCACCAGGCCCTTGCCTGTGGCCGGCCGGGCGAGGTCTGCCGGATCGTGCTCACCGCCAGCGGCGGGCCGTTTCGGACCCGGTCGCGGGAGTCGCTCGCGGAGGTCACCCCAGCCGAGGCGCTGCGGCATCCGACCTGGTCGATGGGCCGCAAGATCACGGTCGACTCGGCGACCATGATGAACAAGGCGCTCGAACTCATCGAGGCCCGCTGGCTGTTTGGGCTGCCGGCGGAGAAGCTCGCCGTGGTGGTGCACCCGCAGTCGATCGTGCACTCGCTCGTCGAGTTTGTCGACGGCGCAGTCATCGCCCAGCTCAGCCCGCCCGACATGCGGCTGCCGATCCAGTACGCCCTCGATCATCCGTACCGGATGGCGGGGCCGGCGCGGCGGCTCGACTTCACCGCAACGATGCGGCTCGACTTCGAGGCCCCGGATCTGGACCGATTTCCGGCGGTCCGGCTCGGGCACGAGGCGGCCGCCCGCGGTGGCACGGCCGGCGCGGTGCTCAATGCGGCCAACGAGGAGGCCGTCCGCGGGTTCCTCGCCGGCGGGCTGCGGTTCACGGACATCGCGGAGGTCTGCGGCCGATTGTTGGACGAACACCCTTTTCAGGAACATCCCACGCTCGACGACGTTCGCCGTCTCGACGCCTGGGCAAGGCAGGAGGTTTGCAAGTGGGCGTGTGTGTGACAGGCGGCTGCCTGGTGGCGGCTGCGACGTGGCTCGAGTGGATCATCCAGCCGTCGAGCTGGTGGGTGATCCTCCAGGTGGCCGGCGGCCTTGGGTTCGTGATCTTCGTCCATGAACTCGGCCATTTCCTGGTCGCCAAGGCCTGCGGGGTGAAGTGCGAAAAGTTCTACCTCGGCTTCGATGTGGGCGGCCTCAAGCTGCTTTCCTTCAAGTGGGGCGAGACGGAATACGGCATCGGCGCCCTGCCGCTTGGCGGCTATGTGAAAATGCTCGGCCAGGACGACAATCCTGCCGCGGCGGCCGCCGAGGCCCAGCGGGCCCGGGCTGCGGGTCCGGGCCATCCCTTCTCATCCGGCGACCTCCCCCCCGAGCCGACGGCCGAACCGCATCCCGCCTGGGACCCGCGGAGCTACCCGGCCCAGAGCGTCCCCAAGCGGATGGCGATCATCTCGGCCGGCGTGATCATGAATGTGATCTTCGCGATCTTGATGGCCTCGCTCGCCTACGGCCTCGGGGTCCGGGAGATGACCTGCACGATTTCGAGCGTGCGGAGCGGCGGCGCCGCCTGGCGGGCCGGCCTGCGGACCGGCGACGAGATTGTGAAGGTCGGTGACCGTGACAACCCGATCTTCAATGACCTGCGGCATGGCGTGACCGTTGGCGACATGAAGCAGGGAATTGAGTTTGCCGTTCGTCGTCCGGCCGACAACGTTACGCGGACAGTTATCCTCAAACCTGACACCGACCTGGGTGCGCCGACGATCGGCGTGACGAGCCCCTTCTCGCTTACGCTTCCGGCCGATTTGGCAGCGGGACTTCCCGGTGCCGCCGGGCGGGCCGAGCCCCCCCTCGAGCCAGGAGACACGATCCGCACGGCCAACGGGGTCGAGGTGCGTACATACGCCGAGTTGCTGGCCGTGCTGGCCCGCGTGCCCGGTGAACCAGTCACGCTCGGCGTGGATCGCCGGGCGAAGACCGGCGATGAGCCGCTGCGGCAGGAGGTGATCCTGCCCCCGCAGCCGCGCCGGATCACCGGGATCACGATGGTCTCCGGGGCGGTCAAGGCCGTGCAGGATGGTTCCCCGGCGGCGGCGGCCGGCATCGAGCCGAATGATACCGTCCTCGCCATCGACAACGAGCCCGTGGGCAACCTGCTCACGCTCGACGACCGGCTCGCCTCGCGGGTGGGCAAACTGGTCACCCTCACGGTCGGCCGCGAGGGCCGCCCCGATCGCGAACTCACCGTCACGCCCCGCGAGGTGACCTGGCGTGACGACGAGACGACGGGGCCCGGCTGCCCGGTGTCGGTCTCGTCGCTGGGCCTTGCCGTCACGGTGACTGCGGAAATCGCGGACGTCGCTGCGGGAAGCCCGGCCGCCGGGGCAGGCATCGTGCCCGGCGATCGCCTCACCCGGGTGAGGTTTCTCGTCCCCGGCAAGGAGGCCGTCGCGGGCGAGGGGGTGCCGCTCTCCACAGAGGAGCCCAACTGGCCGGCCGTGGCCGCGATCCTCCAGCAGTTGGACGCCGGCACCAAGCTGCAGGTTTCCGTCGCTCCCAAAGCCGGCGACGAGCGGCAGGTCGAACTCGAGCCGGCCGAGTCGCCCGACCTGTTCGTGGTCGATCGGGGCCTCGTCTTCGAGCCGGTGTATGAGCTCGTCAAAGCCGGTTCGATCGGTGGCGCGTTCAAACGGGGTTTCCGCAAGGCCGGCGAGGATCTCTCGCTCGTGTACAGCTTCCTTGGCAAGCTGTCGAGCAATGCGATCAGTCCCCGGCTGCTCGGCGGGCCGATCGAGATCGCCAAGCAGGCGGGCAAGTCGGCCGAAGAGGGCTTTAGCCGGCTGCTCCTGTTCCTGACGATGCTCTCGGCGAATCTCGCGGTCGTGAACTTCCTGCCGATCCCCGTCCTCGACGGCGGGCACATGGTGTTTTTGCTGTATGAGCTCCTTCGGGGCAAGCCGCCGAGCGAGAATGTGGTGGCGGCCCTGTCGTATCTGGGGCTCGCGCTGATTCTGACGCTCATGATGTTTGTGTTCGGGCTCGACCTGGGGCTGATCCCGCGTCGCTAGCCGGAAGGGCGGCCGCGCCTATCCTTGGATGTGATGCCTCCGATCGCCCCCGCCCCCACGGCCCGCGCCGAATCCGCTGCGGTTATGTTCCCGCCGCCGGGCGTCCGGGCGGCGGTATTTGATGTCGTGCATACGCTCGTGGAGCCCTGGCCCCCCGTGGTCGAGGCCTACCATGAGGCTGCCCGGCGGCATGGTGTGCACCTCGCCCCGGCCGTGGTCGGGGAGCGATTCACGACGGCCTGGCGACGCCAGGAGGCGATCGACGCCGCCGCCCCGATCCCCTTTGCCACCAGCCGCTCTCGCGAGGCGGATCGCTGGCGGAGCATTGTGGCCGATGTGTTCACGGGCACGGCCGCGACCGAAGTGATCTTCGCCGACCTGTGGGCGCATTTCGGCAGGCCCGAGGCCTGGCGGCCAGTGCCCGCGGGACGCGAACTTGTGCTGGCCGCCCGGGCGGCAGGGCTGCCGGTGGTCCTGGCGAGCAATTTCGACGAGCGGTTATTGTCGATCGCCGCCGTGGTCGAACCGCTCACGCTGGCCGACCATGTGTTCGCCTCGTCGGAACTCGGCTGGCGAAAGCCGGCGGCTGCGTTCTTCCGGGCAGTCGAGCAGCGGCTTGGCCTACGGCCGGAGGAGTTGCTCCTGGTGGGCGACGATCCCGAACTCGATGTGGCCGCAGCCCTCCGCGCCGGCTGGAAGGCCCGTCCGCTGACGTGAACAGGCGGCCGCGGGGCGGGGAAGTCCCCGGTTCACTGCCGGTCGACGCCGGTGTCGAGCACCGCCATGAAGGCTTTCTGCGGGATGTCGACCGAGCCGATGCTCTTCATCCGCTTCTTGCCCTCCTTCTGCTTCGCCCACAGCTTCTTCTTGCGGGAGATGTCGCCGCCGTAGCACTTGGCGGTAACGTTCTTCCGCATGGCTGAGATCGTCTCCCGGGCGATCACTTTTGTGCCGATCGCCGCCTGGAGGGCGATTTCGAACATGTGGCGGTCGATCTCGCTGCGGAGCTTCTTGACGATCGCCCGGCCCCGCCGATCGGCGTCGCGGCGATCGCAGATGATCGAGAGGGCGTCGACCTGCTTGCCCCCCACGAGGATGTCGAGCCGGACCAGGTCGGCGATGAAGTAGCCGACCAGCTCGTAGTCCATTGTGCCGTAGCCCCGCGTCACGCTCTTGAGCTTGTCGTGGAGGTCGTAGATCACCTCGGCCAGCGGCAGGTCGAAACTGAGCATCGCCCGGGTGGGCGAGAGATACTCGGTCTTGAGGTAGGTGCCGCGGCGGTCAGTGCAGAGCTGCATTACCGGGCCGATGAACTCCACCGGGACGAGAAAATTGGACCGCACGATCGGCTGGCGAAACTCTTCGATCTGGCCCGTCTCGGGCACATCCTGAGGGTTCGTGATCTCGATTGTCTCGCCGGTCTTCTTCAGGATCTGGTAGGTGACGTTGGGGGCGGTCTGAACAAGGTCGAGATCGGCCTCCTGCTCGAGCCGCTGCTGGATGATCTCCATGTGGAGGAGACCCAGGAAGCCGCAGCGGAAGCCGAAGCCAAGCGCCTCGCTGCTCTCGGGGGCATACTCGAACGACGGGTCGTTGATGGCCAACTTCTCGAGCGAGTCGCGGAGCTCCTCGAAGTTCTCGCCGTCGCTCGGGTACAGCCCGCAGTAGACCATTCGCTGGGGAGGTTTGTAGCCGGGCAGGGCCGCCGCCCCGCCGTCACCGGGAATCGTGACCGTGTCACCGACGTGCACGTCCTTGACGTCTTTGATGTTGCAGACGAGGTAGCCCACCTGGCCCGCCCCGAGCGCCTCGCAGGCCCGCCGCTGGGGCACGAACTGCCCGAGCTCGAGCACCTCGTGGGTGGCCCCCGTTCGGAGGAAGCGGATCTTCTGCCCCTTCGTGATCGTGCCGTCGAGCAGCCGCACGTAGGTGATCGCTCCGCGATAGGAGTCGTAGTGGCTGTCGAAGATCATCGCCCGTAGCGGGGCATTCGGATCCCCCGTCGGCGGCGGCATCCGCTCCACGATCGCGGCGAGGAGTGTGTCGATCCCGATGCCCGTCTTCGCGCTCACCCGAAGCACCTCGTCGGGCATGATCGCCAGGCTCTGCTCCATCTCAAGGAGCACCTCGTCGATGCGGGCATGGACGAGGTCGATCTTGTTGATCACCGGCACGACCGTGAGACCTTGATTGATGGCCGCGTAGGCGTTGGCCACCGTCTGGGCCTCGACCCCCTGGAAGGCATCGACGAGGAGCAGGGCCCCCTCACAGCAGGCCAGGCTCCGTGACACCTCGTAATGGAAGTCGACATGGCCGGGCGTGTCGACCAGGTTGAGCTCGAAGAGTTCACCGCCGTGGCGGTATTCCATCCGCACCGCCCGGGCCTTGATCGTGATCCCCCGCTGCCGCTCGAGATCCATGTCGTCGAGCATCTGTTCCTTGAGTTGCCGCTTCTCCACCGTGCCGGTGGCCTCGAGCAACCGGTCGGCGAGCGTGCTCTTGCCGTGGTCGATGTGGGCGATGATCGAGAAGTTGCGAATCCGGCGGCATTCAATGGGCATGCCCTGATTCTACCGGCCGCCCGGAAATGGACAGTAGCCGGGGTTTTCCCGGCCTCTCTCTTAGCCGCGTGCCCCAACCCTCGTTGGTGGTGCCGTCGCTCCAGATCGCCCCGCGGCGTCAGCCAGGCTGTCCGCCGGCCAGGCGGGCCAGGCCGGCGGCACCGATCGAGCCGGCATCGCCGCCGAGGCTGGCGTAGCCGATCACAGTCTTGGCGGCGAGCGTGGGAAACGTGCGGCGCCGCACCTCCGCCCGGATCCGCTCGAGGAAGGCCCGGCCCACCTTCGCCTGCTCACCGCCGAAGGTCATCGCCCCGCCGATCATCACCGCTTCCGGATCGATCGCGTGCATCAGCGATACGATCCCGATCCCCAGCCAGCGGGCCGTCTCCATGACCAGATCCGTCGCCAGCGGGTCGCCTGCCTCGGCCGCACGGCCGATGAGGACCGGCGTGAGCGGTTCGCCCGCAACCACCGCGACGGCCAGCGGTCCGGTTCCGCCCGTGGCGACCGCCTCTTCGGCCCGGGCCACGAGCGACTTGGCACTGGCGTAGGCCTCGAGGTGACCGGTCTGGCCGCAGGGACACATCCGGGCTGAGTCCGCTGGGTCCACGATCATGTGGCCGCACTCGGAGCCGTGGCTGTGGGCTCCCTCCACGTTTAGTTCACCAATGATGATGCCGCCGCCGACGCCGGTGCCGAGCGTGAGCAGGATGAGCGAGTCGTACTCACGGCCCGAGCCCACCCAGAACTCACCGTAGGCCGCGGCGTTGGCGTCGTTTGCGAACGTGACAGGCAAGCCACAGTGAGCGGCCACCCGGTCCCGCAAGGGAAAATTGTCCCAGCCCACGAGGTTGCCCGCCCGCACGATCGTGCCCACCTGAAGATCGAGCGGTCCCGGCGATCCAAGGCCAACCGCTGCGATGTCGGCCGCTGTGAGGCCCGCCTGTCGGGCAAGCACTCCTACCGCCTCGCCCATCCGCGCGGCCGCGTCCTCCGGCCCGCGCTCGGCCTGGGTCGGCTCGGTGTGGAAGGCCACGAGCCGCCCGCCGTTGTCGACGAGCGCCGCCTTGATGTTCGTGCCCCCGAGATCGACGCCGACATAGAGCGGCCGCCGTGCCTCGATCACGGGCAGGATGGTGCGGGTGCTGCTCACGAATCGGCCGGGAGGCGGCTTGTCTCGACCGTGGGTGTGGGCCCGGTGCAGGCCCTCATGAATTCCACGAGGTCGGCCTTCTCCTGCTCCGTGAGAGCGAGCGGCTTGATCTTGTCGCTCAAGTGCGGGTTTGGGTGTCCACCCTTGTCGTACCACTCCACCACCTCCTCGAGCGTGGCCTGTGACCCGTCGTGCATGTACGGGGCGGTGAGGGCGACGTTGCGGACCGTCGGCGTCTTGAAGGCCCCCTTATCCTGCTCGTCGTTCGTGACGACGAATCGGCCCAGGTCCGGCTCGTCCTTGTGCATGCCGACGCCCAGGTTGTGGTACTTCTCGTCAGCCAGATTCGCCCCCACGTGGCAGGCGGTGCAGTTGGCCTTGCCGAAGAACAGGTCGCGACCGCGCCTCGCTGAGACGCTCATCGGGTGGGCCTCGGCGGCCACCTTCGCGGCGGCGTACTTGGCGGCGAGCTCGTCGTCGTCGGCGATGTCCTCTTCGTCGATCTTCGAAAACGGGAGCAACTGCTCGTAGTAGTCGAAGGGGGCCGGGGCCGTGACGAGCGCCCGCTCAAACGAGGCGATCGCCTCGCCCACCCGGTCGATTGTGAGCTCGCCGAAGATGGCCGCAAACTGCCGGGCGTAGACAGGCATCTCGCCGAGCCGTTTGACAACGCCCTCGTGGGTGAAGCCCATCTCGATCGGATTGGCGATCGGACCGACTGCCTGGGCCTCGAGCGAATTGACGCGGCCGTCCCAGAACTGCGGCCCGGACAGGATTCGATTGAACGAGACCGGTGAATTGCGGCCCCCTTCCTGGTCACGGATGCCGACGCCCGTCTTCGTGTTGGCGGAGTAGCCCATCGACGGATCGTGGCAGCTCGCGCAGGAGACGGTCGAATCGACCGACAGCCGCGGGTCGAAGTAGAGCTGGCGGCCAAGTTCAATTTTTGCCCGCGTGAGCGGATTCTCGACGATTCCCTGAATCTGACCGGCACCCTGCGAGAGGCCCAGCGGCAGTTCCGGATCGAGCACGACGTGGTTTTTCGGTTCGGCGAGCCAGGCGTCGATCTCTGCGAGCGTGATCGGGCCGCTGCCCGGCACACCTGCGGTGAGCGCGGGGTCGCCGAGCATGACCGTTTCCCGCTGGCCGGCCGCGGCGGCCGCAGCCGCGCGGATTGCGGCCGGGGTCGCTGCCGCCACGGCGGGATCTGCGGCGGGCTTCTCCTCGGCGGCAGGTTCCGGCGCGGGAGTGGTTTCTTCCGTTGC
>JBBEEF010000137.1:2249-6632 GCA_040880915.1 Pirellulales bacterium | reverse complement strand
CGGCTCCTGGATCGACTTGCCCGCGTCCTCGATTGCCTTGTCGGCGGCGGCCTTTTCCTCGTCGACGGCCTTGCGGGCTTCAGCGCCGCTGTCGGCGGCCGGTTCCTTCACGGTCGGCTCGGCCGGCTGCATCTCGATTTCCTCGATCTCGACGACCGCCTCCTTCGGTGGCGTGCCACCGCGGGGAGCACACCCGGTGATGGCGAATGCTGCCAGGCTGCAGCCGGCGAGGGTCTTCCACACAAATGCCGAGCAGCAGGTGGTCACGTTGCAAAACTCCTCGAGATGGAACAGACGATTCGTTATCTCCCCGGCGGCAGAATTCGCCGGGAGACCAGGGGAAGATGATAGGGCTTTGGCCCTCGCAGTGCACGGGCTCGAAAAAAGCGGGCATTCTCCGGTTACCCGCCGAGGTGCTTTACAGAAACGGGGGATGCCTGCTTGGGGTTTTGGCGGCCACCCGGAGAGCCGCTGCTGGCAACGAGTTGCTATCACCTCCCGGGCGAAGTGGCCCGATGTACCGCAGGTTGCCCGCTTCGCCCCCGCCACATGAAAACCCCTCGAAGGGGGAGGTTTGCGGGGTCCTGAAAAGCTCTTTTTTCGGGCCCCGGCGAAGCATGGAATTCGAGTCTTGAGCCCACCCCACGGCTGGTCTACAAGCGTATTGCTCGGGCTGCTTTCGGCGGCCCGCTGCCAGCGCGTAGACGAGGATGCCCAAGCCTCGTCTACGCGTTTTTTTTGGACCAGCAGGTTTTTTCCGTGGGTCGGGCAGGAAGTGCTGGCCACGCTCAATCCAGGTGGGCTTTCGGTGTGTGGCGAGATGGCACGGAGAGCCCACCGGCCCACTCGACGGAACCCACGGAAAATCCTGATCAGGCCTTTTTTGGCTTGATCGGCCCCGTCGCGGCCTGTATCTCTTCCGCGGAAGCGGACCGGTCTCCTCGTGGGGGTGGCGGCTCCGTTCCCGACGTTGGGGTCGCGATGAACCTGCCGCTGACTGACACAATCGCTCTGTGTTTCCGTCTGCCCATGGCAAACCTGTGTGTCAGGGGAGGTGCGGGTCTGCAGGGAAGAGCCACACGGGGACTTTTGCCTGCGACCGGGCGGTGCCAGCGTGTGTCCGCGGTTGTGCTGGCACTGCTCATCGGCCAGGTTGCGGTGGCCGATTCACTGCCGGTCACGGTGGAGGTGACTGCCGCGGCAACGCTCCTGCGATCCGGACCCGACGACGACTTCTATCCCACCGATCGGATTCCGACGGGAACGCCGCTGGAGGTGTGGGCGGTGGATGAGTCGGGCTACTGCGCGGTGCGGCCCCCGGCCGGAAGCTTCAGTTGGGTTCGAGCGGCCGACGTGGTTGACGAGGCAAGCGGCCGAAACCCGCCCGAGTCGTGGCCCCGCGGCCACTTTACCGGCGTGGTGGTGACCGACGCTGCCGTCGCCCGTGTCGGCTCGCGGCTCAACGATCTCAGGCATGTTACGCAGGTGGCGCTCGAGGCGGGTGAGCGGGTGCAGGTCGTTGAGCGGGTCACGATCGCCTCCGGCAGGCAGGCAGGGGAGTGGCTGCGGATCGAACCCCCGGCCGGCGAGTTTCGCTGGGCGTGGGGGCCGGATCTCGCCCTGCCTGTGGGCCTTGCCCCTGCAATCGATCGCCCCGAGGCCACTGCCGGTCTGGCCGCTGCGGGCGAAGCGCTCGAGGCCATTCGGGAAGCCAGTGCCGCCGTCACCAAGGCCGTGGCCCAGATCGACGAACCCGCCACCGATGCGGGCATGCCTGGCCGGTTGGCCGAGCAGGGAGGGGTCACGCGGCTGCTTTCGGGCTGGCTGCCGCGGGGCACCAACGTATTTGATCTCTCGCCTCCCTCGGCCCCACCGCCGGTCGCGGCCGGGGCAGCCGCCATGCCGGCCGACGAACTAGCCGACATCGATCTGGCCATGTCGCTGGCCGTGGCCGGGCCGAGTGACGCCTGGAACCTGCCGCCGATCCGCGACCGCCTGCGATTGGCTGCGACCCGAGCCACCTCGGCCGAGGAGCGGACGCGGGCCGAGGCCATCGACGCCCGCCTCGGTCGATTCGAGGCGATCCAGGCGCGGCAGCATGCGCTCGTGGCACCAGCCGCCGCCGAGGAGTCGCCGCTGCGGCTCGGCGGGATGTGGTCGAGCCTCTCGGCGATCGGGGCACGGCCGGTGCGTCCCGGCGTGCTACCCGGTGGTCGATCCGCCGACGGCCGGCCCGACTGGACCCCTCCCGACCAGGTGGAAACCACCGGCCGGCTGGCCACGGTGGTCTCGCGGCGGCCCGACGCTCCCCGCTGGGCGCTCGTGGATGGCGGCAATAATGTGCTGGTCTTCGTAACGCCGCAGCCGGGCGTGAACCTTGCCCCGCTCGTCGGCCAATACGTGACCGTTCGCGGTGCCCGGGGCTACATGCCCGAATACAAGCGTCCTTACCTCGTGGCATCCGAGGCCCGGATGCGGATTGCCTCCGTGCCGGCGGCGAGCGGACCGGCCGACCGGACGCAGTAGCCGCGGCGCCGGGCCGCTGGCAAGGCAGGCTGGGGCGGTGACATCAGGCCACGGGATCGGCTCCCGCTGGACGGCCGCCTAAAATTGGCGACATTGGTTGCCATGGGAACCCGCACAGACTCCACCACCACCGGCACGCTGAAGATCGGCGACCAGTGGAACGCCATCACGATCATCGCGCACTCGCAGACGCACCCCCTCAAGGCGATCTGCGAGCTCGTCGAGAACGGCATCGACGCCGGAGCCAGGAGCGTGCGAATCATCCGCCGCCGCCACCGCGGCCGGACGTTTATTGAGGTCGAGGATGACGGGCGGGGCGTGGCCCCCGATGCGGAAGGCCGGCCCGACTTCGGGCGGATCGCCACCCACCTCTGCGACTCGATGAAGCGGCAGCTCGACGCCCGCGGCCGGCAGGGGGTGCATGGTGAGTTCGGGATCGGGCTGCTGAGCTTCTGGAGCCTGGGCGAGGAGCTGCGGATGACCGCCGCGGCCAGCGACGGCCGGCCGCACGAGATGCACCTCGTGCGGGGCCACCGCGAGTATGCGATCAGGCCCGTGCGGGGTCTGTTGACCGCCGCCGGCACGCGGGTGGCGGTGGGGCCGCTTCTCGAGGCGACCCGCAACCTCGTCACCGGCGACAAAGTGGCCCGCTACCTTTCCGTCGAGCTTCGCGACCGGATCCGCCGCACGGGAGTGAAACTGCTCGTGGTCGATCGCCTCGCCCATCGGCAGATCCCGGTGGTGCCCAAGGAGTTCGACGGCGAGCCGCTCGACATCCCCCGCCGCTATCCCACGCCCCTCGGGGACGTGCAGGTCGAGATCTACGCCCGCGGTGGTAGCGAAGGGCAGGGGGGCATCGCGCTGTGCAAAGACGGCACCCGCGTCCTGCGGGAGATCGACGAACTGCTCCCCTTCCAGCAGCCTCCCTGGAACGACGATCGCCTCGAAGGGCTCATCGACTTCGAGCCCCTCGCGCTTGCCCCGGGCACCCGCAGCGGCGTGGTGGCCGATGCAGCACTCGAGACGCTCGTGGCCGTCGGCGAGACGATCGCCCGTGACATCGCCGCCGCCCTCGCAAAGCTCGAGGTGGCCGAGACCGAGCGGGCCAGCCGGCAGATTCTCCGGCAGGTGCACAAGGCCTTCACATCGGCGCTGGCGGAACTGCCGTCGGATGAATACCTCTTCTTCGACATCCCCAAGCCTGGAAATAATCCGGCCAGCGGTGCGCGGGGTGAGCCGATGGCCGATGAGCCAGCCCCCGGTTCCGCCCCCCGACCCGAGGCGGCCCTGTTTCCGCCGGAGGTGGGCCCGCTGGCGACCGTGCGGATCGCCCCCCGTCATCCCCGGCAACCGCCGGGAGGCGAGGCCCGGCTGACGGCTGTGGCCCGCGATGCTGCCGGGCTCGCTGTCACGGCAGGTGTGTCGCTGCACTGGCGGCTGGTGAGTGGCACCGCCTGGCTCTCGGCCGATGGGGCCGCCTGCCGCACGCGGGCCGATTCGGCTGGCCTCGCGACGGTCGAGGTCACCGCGCGGCAGGAGGAGATCGAGGTCACCGACACGATCGAGGTGAAGTTCGCCGAGGATGCCGGCGACGGCCCAACCTCCCGCGGTCTTCCTTCCTACCGGCTCGAAGCCGAGCACGGCCGGCCGTGGCGATCCCGGTATGAGGGGGCCATGAACGAGATCGTGATCAACTCCGCCCACCGGGACTTTCTCACGAGCCGCAGTTCGGCGGCCCGGCATCGCCGCTACATCGGCAAGCTCTACGCCAAGGAAGTGGTGCTCAGTAATTTCCCGCACGAGTCGCCCGCCGAGGCGCTCGAGCGACTGGTGGAACTCACACTCCGCACCGACGAC
>JBBEEF010000137.1:0-2149 GCA_040880915.1 Pirellulales bacterium | reverse complement strand
CCGCGAGGTGTCAGCCCCGCCCGAGCCGGTCACGGGCCAGCGTGGCCCATGGGCTGTTGGGGGCGAGCACGAGAAAGCGGCGGAGGTGGCGGCGGCTCTCGGCCGTGCGGCCCAGGTCGGCCAGCACACCGGCCACGTGCCAGTGAGCGTCGGCGTAGTCAGGCTCTTGCCGCAGCACACCCTCGAGCGCCGCCAGGGCGAGTTCTCCCTCGCCGAGTTCGGCCAGCACGCAGCCCAGGCTCGCGCGGGCCCGGAGGTGTTCGCCGTCGAACTCGATCGCGGCGTAGTACCGCTCGCGGGCGGCCGTCAGGTCGCCAGCCCGGTAGAGCAGCTCGGCGAGCATGAAGTTGACCGCCGCCGACGGCCCCTGGGCCTGGAGCACCGCCCGCAGCGCCTCGGCCGCCTCGACGTAGTCGCCGGCCGCTTCGAGATCATCGGCCAGGTCGAGAATCTCGTCCACCACGTCGCCACCCGGCAGCGGCGACGGGGTGATCGGGGAATCGGCGTCGTTGTTCCGGCTGGCGAGCTCGACAATGGCCGGGCCGTCGTCCTCGTCAGCCGGGGAGCGGAAACCGCCAACCGAGTCGGTATAGAAGGAAAACTGCAACTGGCCGCCGGCGCCCAGCAGCCGGCCGTCATAGTCGATCGATAGCCTCCGGCCGTCGACCACGACCCGGTCGACGCTCCGGGCGGCCTCCGCTTTGCCGCCGCGGGCTAGCTCCGCGAGCTTGGCGTCGATCTCGCGGAGCGAGAGGCCCGAGGCGAGCAGCCGCGCGAGCCCGCGGCCCACGACGAGCTGGCCGAAGTCAAACCATTCGAGCGACCTCGACCGCTGGGCCACCGCCAGGAGCCCCGTCCGGATCCAGTGGCGGATCGCGGCCGGGGGCACGCCGAGCACCTCGGCGATCGTGGCCGCGGTGTGCAGCCGCCGGATGCCGAGTTCGCCGCCGGCATCGAGATCGTGGCCTCCGGCGGTCGCTGGGTCGCCGTCGAGGTGGACCGCCGTCGGGGAAGGGTCTTCCGTGACCGAGGACGACATGGGAGAGGGTTCCGTGAGTGGCTGGTTGCTACCGGGCGAAGGGACGGCTCGAGACCTGCTCGCCCGGGAAGGCTGCGGGCAGCGGCAGCGTCACGCCCCCCGTGGCCGCCCACTCGCACCCTCGCTGGAGGGTCGTGATGAAGCCGACGCATTCCTGCGAGTAGGTTTCGTGTCCCATTGGCGTGTGGAACACACGGCCCTTGCCGTGGCCGATCGTCATGATCATCGGCTCGTGCCGCTTCGTCTTGGGCGACCAGGCAGTGGCGAGCACGGTCATGTTCTCGGCTGGCCCCCGGAGGCTGTCGTAGAGTTCGTCCTTGGCGTGCATCCAGCTTGCCGGCATGCCCTTCGTGACCGGATGGTCGCCGTCCCGAACCACGATCGGGAATTCATGCTGCGGGCCATGGCTGCCACCGCTGCCCGGGGTGGTGTCGCGGACGAGCTTGCCCGCCTCGTCGTAGTAGACGTATGGGCCGCTCGCTTCGTTGCGGCCCCCCCAGCCACCGAGGCCGATCATGGCGTTGTACGCCTCCCACGTGGGAAACGAGTTGTCTGCGGCGTGCACCGCCACAAATCCGCCGCCGCCGCGGACATACTCCTCGAACGCCGTCTTCGTCTCGGCTGGCCACTCCGCTGCCCCGTGGCCGAAGTTACTCACGACCACGGCGTAGTCGGTGAAGACGGGCTTGAACTCGGGATCGGCTCCGCGGGGGGCGTGCGTGACGACGTCGACCGTGAAGAGTTTCGTGTCCTCGAGATACCGCTTCATCATCTGGGTCGTTTTCGGCCAGACGCCGTGGTTGTTTTGGCCGTCGACGATGAGCGCCTTGAGCGGCTCGGTAGCGGTGGCTGGCACCGCCCCACCTGCGGCGAGCATAAGAAGGCCCACCGAGACTCGGGACATGACAAAACCCATGACGATGATCTCCCGGGGAAATACCAGCCGCCGGAGTCTACCCGGGCCACCGGACCGCGTCGCGGTATTGCCTGTTCCCGTAGTCCGGTCACGCCGTGACCGGATCACGCATGGCGTTGCCGCCCCTCCCCCTGAACCCACATACAAGCCCCGGGCGCGAGCCCGGGGTCTGCGGGAACAAAGGCCACCCCGCC
>JBBEEF010000136.1:0-3181 GCA_040880915.1 Pirellulales bacterium | reverse complement strand
CGTGTGGCTCTGCGTGTGGCTCTGCGTGTGGCTTCAGGCAGCCCGGCGGAACACGAGGCAGAGATTTGAGCCGCCGAAGCCGAAGGAGTTGCTCGCCGCGACGGCCACCGGGTGGGGCCGGGCAACGTGCGGCACGTGGAGGAGCGGACATTCGGGATCGGGTTCGTCGAGGTTCACCGTGGGGGGCACCGCCTGCCGCTCGATGGCCCCGAGGCACGCGAGCGCCTCGAACGCGGCCGCCCCGCTCACCAGGTGGCCGGTCATGCTCTTGGTCGAGCTGACGGGGATCGTGTCGGTGGCGACACCGCAGGCCAGGCGGATGGCAGCCGCCTCGGCGACATCTCCCACCGGGGTCCCGGCGGCATGGGCGTTGAAATAGTCCACTTCAGCCGGAGAGACACCCGCGTCGGCCAGCGCCGCGGTGATGGCCCGGGCGGCCTGCGTGGGGTCGCTGCTCGGCGTCACCATGTGGACCCCGTCGCTCGACATGCCGACGCCGGCGAGCTCGCCCCGCGTCCGCGCCCCGCGGGCCGCCGCCTCGGTCCGCCGCTCGAGCACAAAGAACCCGCCCCCTTCCCCCATCACGAAGCCGTCGCGGGCCCGGTCGAAAGGCCGCGACGCCTTGGCCGGGTCATCGGCCCGGCGGGAGAGGGCCCGGAGGTTATAGAAGGCGGCGATCGAGGTGGGGCTGAGGACGTCGCAGCCGCCGGCGACGCAGACATCGACCCAGCCGGAGTCGATCCAGCTCCGCGCCAAGGCCAGGGCATAGCCGCTCGAGGCGCAGGCTGCCGCAACGGTCAGAGCGGGGCCGGTGATCCCGGCTCGGGCCGCCAGCCGGTGGACGAGCGTGGGGGTGCGCCGGGCCTCGAACACGGTCCTGCCACCGGCAAGGAAGTCGAGCTCCCAGGCCTTGAGTTGCTCGGCACCCAGGCCGAGCACGAGGCCGATCCTCGGCCCGCCCAAACTCTGGTCGATGCCGGAGTCGGCAAGGGCCCCGACGAGGGGTGTCAGGCACATCTGTTCGAGCCGGTCGAGGGCTGCGAATTCTCCCGCCGTGACACCGGTCGGCGCCGCTATCACGGTCACCGGCGCGGCGAACGGGGCCGGGGTTTGGACCCGCTTGTCGACATCGACCTGCCGCACGCCGGAGACGCCGGCGAAGAGGCTGTCGAGGATCCCATCCGGGTCGCAGCCGAGCGGTGACACGGCGGCCGTGCCCGTGATCACCACGGGCTCCCGCTCCCGCCTTCGATGGGCCACGCACCCGCTCATGCCGCCTCCCGAACGTGGCCAGTGGCAGGGCGGGGCTGACCGGTGATGCGGATTTCCCCGCCCCAAGGACAGGTAACGGTCCAGGTGGCGAGCGCCCCACCCTCCGCACACATCGCCAACGCCCGGGCGAAGGCGACGAGGTCGCCCTCGGTCTGGTGGAGCCGCGGCCGCGATGCCGTTGGTGTCGGCACCCGCACCGCCAGCATCAGCGACAACGCATGCTCGCCGCCGTCGGGGGCCGCAGCGACCGGCTCGAGCAGGATCGCGAGCGCCCGGCAGACCGGGTCGCCCAACGCGTCCCCCGCGGCATCGAGCGCGGGCTCCTCGGCCCACTCGGTGGCCACGACCCAGGCGGCCGTGCAGTTGGGATCGCTCCCGGCCGTCACGAGCGTCGCGGCGGCCAGGAGTCCTTCAGCGAGCGCGTCGGGGCCGCCCCCGACACCGATGTGCGGGCCGTGCATGCCCAGGGCCACACTCACCGCGCCGGCGACGGAGTGCAGCGAGCACTGCGGCACGATGTGTGGCGAGACGGTGGCGGCACCGCCGGCAGGTAATCCTGCGAGCGTTCGGGCGGCGGCCAGCCGACCCGACTGGCAGGGGGCGGCAACGACGGCATGCCCCGCGACGAGCGTCGGTTGGGGATGATGGGCAAGCGCGGCGAGCACGGCGTGCATCCCGACCACGGTCTGCTCGTCGGCGTGCCTGAGGAATCGCGGCGGCAGAGGGAGCCCGCCGGAGGGTGCGGCGCGGTTCCGCATGCTACCCAGCTGGGAAAGCCTGCTTTCGAGCAGGGCGTGGACCGCGATGCGGCAGCCGACCGGCGGCGATGCGGGCTTCATGCTGGCTCCCTCCGGGTGGCGGCACCCGCCACCCCTGACGCCGGGCCTTTCGTCAGGCAGCCTTGCGGCCGGCCTTGGCGGCGAGCTTTTCCTCGAGCACATCGAGCATGTTCCCCACGGTGGCGATCCGCTCGAGTAGTTCTGTCTCGATCTGGATCCCGAACCGGCTCTCGACGTGCAGCACGAGACCGGCCATATCGAGAGAGTCGAGATTGAGGCCTGCCCGCAACAACGTGGTTTCGGCGAGCTCCGGATAGGTCTCTCCGGTTTCCTTTTCGAGCAGTTCAAGGACGACGGCCGACAGTTCCTGGCGGTTCATAGGAAGGCACTCTCCTCGGGCGATCGGGCGGTCATGTGCGACAACCCACGGGAGCGGAACCCTACCGGAAGCCGCCGGGCGGGCGAAGATCAAAAAACGACGGTATTCTTTCGGTCTTCGCGGGTCTCTTCGCCCGCCCCGATCCTTGGAACGCGTTACCGATGCCCGCTGCCGCGACCGACTCCTGGCGGCGGTTTGGGCTGCCGCTCGCTGGCCTCACGATCGCCTACACGGTCGTACTCGTGTTCGCCACGCACTATCCCAAGCCCGAGGATCTGCTGGGGCCCAACCCTCCCTCGGACAAGACGCTCCACTTTCTCGCCTACGGCCTGCTGGGCCTGCTCGTGGCCGCGACGCTCGCCGCCGCCGGCCGCTGGTCGCCGGCACGCGTCACCCTAATGGGCCTCGGCCTGCTGGCCTTTGCCGCGGTAGATGAGGCCACGCAACCAATGTTTGGCCGCTCGGCCGACACCTGGGACTGGGTCTACGACGCCGCCGGCCTGGCCACCGGCATCGCCCTCGTGGCCGTCGCCCGTACGTTCATAAAGCCGCCATAAAAGCCCCCAAGCGCGAGCTGGGGGACTCTCGACGTGGCGGACCGCTTGATGCGGCAGGGCCCAAGCGGCGGCGTTCATCCGGGACGGCATCGTGGGCATGGCAGGCGGGGTGGCCTTCGTTCCCGCAGTCCCCGGGCTCGCGCCCGGGGCTTGTATGCAAGAAGTCCCCGGGCTCGCGCCCGGGGCTTGTATGC
>JBBEEF010000135.1:0-3226 GCA_040880915.1 Pirellulales bacterium | reverse complement strand
CCGCAAGGGCTTCACGCCGGCGGCCAGGGGTGGTTGTGCTGTGCGCACACGGCTGCCTGGCCGAACGGCCCCCCGCGACGGCGGCCGCCTACGGCCTCGACGCAGCCCAGCGGGCCAGCCTCACGGCGGCGCTCCGGTGGCTGCGGTCGCCGGCGGCCGCCGCTGCCCCGGCCCGCGAACGATCGATCGATCGCTCTCTGACCGCGAGCAACTGCTACTCCTGCCACGACCGTGACGGCAAGGGAGGCGTGCTGCCACCTTCCGGCACCCAGGACGAAGACGGCGAGCCGGTGCTCGTCGAGGCGGCCCGCGACGCGCTCTTCGCCGCCACCCAGGCCGAACTCGGCGACGAGGGGCGTCGTCCGCCCACGCTCACCGGGACGGGAGCCAAGCTGCGGTCGGAGTTTCTCCGCGCGGTGCTCCTCGAAGGCGGCCGCGACCGCACCGCGACGATGCCGACGCGGATGCCCAAGTGGACCGCGGCGGTGGCCGAACCACTGGCGGCGGCGCTTGCCGACGACCCCGCCGTGAGCTGCCCCGTGCCTGCACTCGCCGGCCACGACGAGCGGGAGATCGTGGATCAGGGCCGCCACCTCGTCGGCTCGAAGGCGCTCGGCTGCATCAAGTGCCACTCGTTCGCCGGCGACAAGGGGCAGAGCCTCGGCCTCATCGACATGACGCGGATGCCCGTGCGGCTCCGGCACGAGTGGTTCCTGGCGTATACGGCCAATCCGCAGGCGTTTCGCCCCGGCACTCGCATGCCAGCCGCTTGGCCCGACGGCAAGACCTTCTATCCCGACATCCTCGACGGCACGGCGGCCGGGCAGATCGAGGCCGTGTGGCGCTACGTGGGCTCGTCCAAGCCGCGGCCGCCGGTCGGGGTGGGCCAGAACCTGATCGAATTGGTGCCCGCCGACCGGCCGATCATCTACCGCAACTGCATCGAGAACGCCGGCCCGCGGGCGATCGGGGTCGGCTATTCCGAGGGCGTGCACCTCGCGTGGGATGCCGAGGCGATGCGGCTCGCGCTCGTCTGGCGGGGCGCGTTCATCGACGCGGGTCGACACTGGACGGGTCGGGGCCAGGGCTGGCAGCCACCGTTGGGCGACGGCGTGTTCACACCCGACCTGGCCGCGGCCGTGGAGGTTGTTCCCGACGCGACAGCCTCGTGGCCGCAGGAGCCACCGCGGTCCCGCGGGGCGCGGTTCCTGGGCTACGCGCTCGACGCCGCGGGCCGGCCTACGTTTCGCTGGACGCTCGACGGCATCGCGATCGAAGAGAAGTTCGAGCCCGTCCAGGCTGGCAAGGACCGGTTCCTCCGCCGCACGCTCAGGCTCCGGGGTCGGCCCGCGCAGGGGACGGCGATCTTCCGCGCGGCGAGCGGCCGCTTGGAGCAGGCCGGCGAAGGCTGGTGGCGGGTGGACGGGCTGTGGAAGCTGCGGCTGAACGGGGCCGGCGCGGGTGAGCCCGTGCGGCACGACGCCGAGGGGCGAACGGAACTGCGGGTGCCGATCGTGTGGCAGGCCGACGGCACCGCCGAGATCGTGGAGGAACTGGCATGGTGAGGTGGACGAGGATCATTGCGGTGGCCGCGGCTGTGGTGCAGGCGGCGGGTGGCATGACACCCGGCGAGGCCGCGGAGCCCAAGCCCACGGAGGCCGACTTCTACGCCGTCACGACGCTCGCGCTTCCCGACCAGGCCTTTCTCGAGGTGGGCGCCCTCGAATGGCTGCCCGACGGCCGGCTGGCCGTGGCCTCGCGGCGGGGCGAGGTCTGGATGGTCGCCGATCCCACCGGCGACAAGCCCGCCTGGACGCGGTTCGCCCATGGCCTCCACGAGGTGCTCGGCCTGGCCTGGAAGGACGGCTGGCTCTATGTAACCCAGCGGCCCGAGGTCAGCCGGCTCAAGGACGCCAACGGCGACGGCGCGGCCGAGACGTTCGAGACGGTGGCCGACGGCTGGGGCGTGTCGGGCGACTACCACGAGTATGCGTTCGGCTCGAAGTTCGACCGCGAGGGCAACATCTGGGTTGTGCTCTGCCTGACCGGCAGCTTCGACAGCAAGGTTCCCTTCCGTGGCTGGGCGATGCGGGTCACGCCCGACGGCAAGACCGTGCCCACCACCTCGGGCGTCCGCTCGCCCGGCGGGATCGGCTTCGACGCCGCGGGCCGTGTGCTCTACACTGACAACCAGGGTCCCTGGAACGGCGCCTGCTCGCTCAAGCACCTCGTGCCCGGCGACTTCGTCGGCCACCCGGGAGGGTTTCAGTGGTACGACCGGGCACCGGGCCTGGAGAAGCCGGCGGAGCCGACCAGCGGCAGCCGGATGGCGACCGAGGTGGCGAAGATCCCCCGGCTGCGGCCGCCGGCGATCATGTTTCCCTACGACGCCATGGGCAAGAGCGCGGCGGGGATCGTCGCCGACACCAGCGGCGGGAAGTTTGGCCCCTTCACCGGGCAGGTGTTCGTGGCCGATCAGTCGCACTCGATGGTCATGCGGTGCTTTCTGGAGGAGATCGATGGCGTGCTCCAGGGCGCCTGCTTCCGGTTTCGCGAAGGCTTGAAGAGCGGCTCGCTGGCCATGCAGTTCGCCCCCGACGGGTCGCTGTTTGTCGGCGGCACCAATCGCGGCTGGGGCTCGCGCGGGGCCGGCGACTACGCGCTGGAGCGGCTGGCGTGGACCGGCCGCACGCCCTTTGAGATGCTCGCGATCCGCGCCGTGCCCGGCGGATTCGAGCTCGAGTTCACTGCCCCGGTCGACCGGGCGGCCGCCGCCGACCCGGCGAGCTACGCCATCCGCTCGTTCACCCATATCTACCAGTCGGCCTACGGTAGCCCGGAGGTGGACCTCGAGACCTGCCCGGTGGAGCGAGCCGTGGTCTCCGCCGACGGCCGCCGTGTGCGGCTGGCCGTGGGGGGCTTGCGTCCCTGCGTGGTGCACGAGATCAAGGCGGCGGGCGTCAGCTCGGCAGAGTCTCCGGGGATCGCAGCCGGCCTGCCGCTGCTCCACGACACCGGCTGGTACACGCTCAACCGCCTACCGAAGTGAACTCAGGCAGCGCTGGCGGGCTTGGCGAACACCAGAAGGATAGCCCGGTCGATGGCACTTTCACGAGCGTCGCCCGACTGCTGAGCGGCTCGTGAGCCGGTTGCTCCCGTCTTCCGGGCCTGGCCCCGGCCCAGAAAGCGGTTCCCGAAGCGCCCGCCCTTCCCCCTGAAGTGGCGT
>JBBEEF010000134.1:0-3288 GCA_040880915.1 Pirellulales bacterium | reverse complement strand
CACGGTTCGGCGGGAGGGGGGCCCGAATCCAATCGGGCCTCCCTACCCCGATTGTATGCGGCTCTAGTCACAGTCCCCCAGCTCGCGCTGGGGGCTTGTATGCGGCTCTAGGCCGTAAGCTAAGAGGAGCCGAGATTTCTGCCTTGCGGTCACGTGCAAGGCCGCGGGGCACCATGTTCGGGAACCCCCGGTGCCGATCCTCACCAGTAGACATACCGCTCGAACCGCTCGCGGTCGGCCCGCGGGAGATCGCCGAGCCGGGGAATGACCCAGCGGTTGTCGTCGGAGTCGATCATGAGCTTGCCGTCGGTTCCGAAGTCAACCGCTTGGCTCTGCGTCCAACGGGCGGTGAACGAGCCGCGGCCGGCGTCGGTCTCGACGTCGAAGTCGAGGTAGCCGCGGGCCAGCCGGAGGGCGTGAATTCGGCAGATTGTGCGAACGAGTGTTCGCCGGGCCACCGCGTCGGCCACGATCTCCCGGGCGGCCGCTGGCCAGTCGGCGAGCCGCCGGATGATGCCGACCTCCTGCTCCTCGCCGTCATCGCCCCAGCCGCGTACGGAGAGATACTCCTCTGGCCGCGACGCTGGAAAGGTAGCCGATACGAACACACCCGCCGCGAGCCGCACGTCGCCGGCCCAGAGCTCGATTCGGCCGTGATTGCCGCGAGCGAAACGGTGTTCCGTGGGCTCGAGCCAAACGGTCGTGACGCCGTGCGCCGCGGGTTCTTCGGCCGGCTCGGGAAGCGGCTCGGCGAGCAGCGTGTCAACCGTCGGCTGGCGTGAGACCTGCGTCTGGATCCGCACGAGTCGGGCGTAGAGGCCGTCGGCGGCGAGCAGTTCGGCATGGGTGCCCTGCTCGACGAGCCGGCCGCGGTCGAAGGCGAGGATCCGGTCGGCGTTCCGCAGGGTCGAGAGCCGGTGGGCGATGGCGATCGTCGTGCGGCCCCGGATGAGTGCGGCGAGGGCCCGCTGGATCTCCCGCTCCGCCTCGGCGTCGATCGAGCTTGTGGCCTCGTCGAGGACCAGGATCGCCGGGTTGGCCAGGAGCGTGCGGGCGATCGAAAGCCGCTGCTTCTCGCCCCCTGATAGCCCGGCGCCCCGCTCGCCGAGAAGCGTCTCGTAGGCTGCGGGCTGGCGGCAGATAAAGTCATGGGCCCCAGCGGCCTCGGCTGCGGCGAGCCCCTCTTCGATCGTGATGTCGGGCCGGCCGTAGGCAAGGTTTTTCCAGATCGTGCCCCGAAACAAGAACGACTCCTGAAACACGATCCCGAGCCGCTCGCGCAACTGCCGCGTGGGGAGCTGGCGGATGTCGATGCCGTCGATCTCGATGCGGCCCTGCTGGACGTCGTGGAAGCGGGCTAGAAGGTTCACGAGTGTCGACTTGCCCGAGCCGCTGCGGCCCACGATTCCGATCATCTCGCCGGGGGCAACGGCAAACGACAGGTCGTGAAGTACCGGCTGGTGCTCGTCATAACCGAACGTGACGTCTTTGAAGGCGATCGCCCCGCGCGGCTCATCCCAGGCAACTGGGTCGGTGGGCTCGGGGATGAGCGCGGGCGTGTCGAGCAGTTCGAGAACCCGCTTACTTCCGGACAGAAAGCTCGTCAGCCAGGTCGTGAAGCTCGAAAGAGCACCCAGCGGCGCGTAGAACATCGCCAGGTAGGCGAGAAACGCGATCAGCTGCCCGAGCGTCATTTTCTGGCCGAGCACGTCGCGGCCGCCGACATACCAGACGATCAGCCCACCGAGGCTAAAGACGATCTGCATCGCGGCGGAGTAGGTCGAGCCGGTGAGATCGACCCACTGCCGCCAGCCCCGAAGATGCTCGCTGGCCGTTCGGAATCGGTCCCGTTCAAACGGTTCCTGCCCAAACGCCTTGACGACGCGAATGCCCGAGAGCATTCCCGAGAGCACGGCCATCTGCTTGCTCGACGCGTCCCAGAGCCGGTAGTGACGGGGGTAGACATGCCGCCAGAAAATCCACGAGCCGAGGATCACCAGCGGCACGGGAATGAGCGTGTAGGCGGCGAGCGTGGGATTGATCCAGAAGAGCATCCCGCCCACCGCGACAAGCTGCACAAGCTGGAGGAGAAAGCCGCCGGTGAACTGCTGCACGAGCCCGTGGAGCACCTCGCTGTCGTGGGCCACGCGGCTGATCATCGAGCTGACCTGGTGGCGGTCGAAGTACGCGACGGAGAGGCTCTGGAGCTTGTCGACCATCTCCTGCCGCAGTCCCGCCGTAAGGCTCGATCCGATCAATGAGGAGAGCCTGCCCTTGAACGCCGCCACGATCGAGAGGAGCACCCGCGAGGCGGCCAGGGCCAAGACCACCACGAGGAGTGCCGTCCGAAAATCGGGCTGCCCCCCCTGCCCGTCTCCGGCCCGGCTCGAGAGGATGTCGTCGACCAGATACTGTTGGAGCTTGGGAGGCACGAGTTCGGCCGCCACGCCCACGACCGTCAAGAGCACCAGGGCGACCGCTCCGCGGGCGTGCGGGGCCACGAGGTCGGCGACCCGTCGGAGAACCCGCCCCTTCTGGAGGCATCGCGGACAGGCGTCGTCGGCCGTGACGAGCCGCAGAGAGCAGCTCGGGCACCGGGGCGGGTCGAGCGGGCCCTCGTCGAACACCGGCTCACGGATCGAGCCGCCGGCCGCGGCGGCCGACTCGCGGGCTGTCTCCAGGGCCCGTGCCACCTTGTGGAACCGGGTGGCAAAGGCGTTGGAGTAGCGGACCAGATCGACCCAGTCTCCCCCGGTGCGGACCTGCAGCATTCCGCCGCCGATGCCCGCGATCGTGCGTACCCGGTCGAGGTCGGGCCAGGCGACGCGGCGCACGGCCACGCCGGCGGGAACTCGCTGCCCGCGGATCACCTCGGTGGTGGCGACCGCCAGGCCGTCTGGCCAGGCAACGAGCCACTCCCGTGAGGCCGCTCCGCTGAGCGACACGTCGGTGTCGATCGCAAACCAGGCGGCGGCAGGATCGGGCGTTGCCGGGCCGACCGGCGAAGCATCCCGTGCGTCGGGGGACGCGGGCGTGACGACAGTGGCGTGGATCGCAGTGACCTCTTCCGTGAGCGACGGCGGAGTCTTTTCGTACGCTACGTAGTCTACCGCACAGTGGTTCACCGCCGCACAGGCCCAAGGCTGCCGCATGGCCCGTGACGTACGACCATAAAAGCCCCCAGCGCGAGCTGGGGGACTGTGACGTGCCGCACCAATTGGCCAAGAGCCAGGCTAAGCGGTTCGTTTTTCTGGGGCGGGGTGGCCTTTGTTCCCGCAGTCCCCGGGC
>JBBEEF010000133.1:19741-21472 GCA_040880915.1 Pirellulales bacterium | reverse complement strand
CATGCTTCACTTGGGGGCATGATTCAAGACTGACCTGGAGTGATCGTGGGCGAAGCCCCACTGATCATGCCTGCTGAAGAAGTTACCCAAGACAGTATACGGAGTGCAGCGAGCCCGGGGACTCGCAGTCCCCGGGCTCGCGCCCGGCGCTTCTATAACGCGAGCGGTCTTCGCGGTTAGAGTATCGCGGTCTGTCGGTAACAACCGTTGCTCACACCGCTCCCCCGAGTAATCTCATGCCCTCGCTCAGGCTAGCCGTCACCCTGACTCTGCTCGTGCTCGTAACTCCCGGAGGGCCTTCAATCTGGGCCTCAGCGGCGGGGCGTGGGCCGCAAGAACTCTTCCACGAGGCAGTCCAACTGTTTTTTGATGGCAAGCCCGTGGAGTCGGCCCGGGTCTTCGACGAGCTTGTCGAGACCGTTCCTGCAGCAAAGCCCGATCTGTGGCAGCGTGGCCTGGCCCTGTACTACGCCGACCGGTTCGCTGACGGCCAGGCCCAGTTCGAGCTGCACCAGACCGTGAATCCCAACGACATCGAAAACCCGGCCTGGCACTTTGCCTGCGTGGCCAGGCTCGAGGGAATTGAGGCCGCGCGAACCAAGCTTGTGCCGGTTGGTGAAGACCCCCGGGTCCCGATGAAGGAGATCCTGGCGGTCTTCTCAGGGCATGGCGATGAGGAGGCTGTGCTGCGGGCCGCGGAGCAGGGAGAGGGTGAAGCCCGGCGGAACCAGCTTTGCTACGCCCACTTGTATCTGGGGCTCTTTCACGAGGCCGCCGGTAACGACGAGCAGGCCCGCGAGCACATCACGCAGGCGGCTGGGCCCTTTCGTATGGACCACTTCATGGGCAAGGTCGCCGTCTTGCACGCTACGCTCCGGGGCTGGGCTGATTGACCGGAACCTGCCTTGGATCCGACAGCCGTCGCCTTATGCCACCGCACACATTCACGCCCGGGCCGGCTCCCAATACCGTTCGCTCCCCCTCGGGCCAGACACTGCCTGTCCCGTCCGGCTGGATACTTCTGCCGCCCGGCGACGCGGCCCTGACCCGCCGCGTGAAGGCTGCCGGGGAGTTCTGGCTCGTCCAGGAGACCGTGGGCCGCCGGATGTTTTCTCACGGCATCTGGGCTCCGCGGGCCACGATCGAGCAGATCCAGCACGATCTCGCGGCGGAGCGAGCCACCCCCGCCTACTCGAAACGTCGTGAGGCGGACACCCGCCGCCGTGAAGCCCAGCAGGCCGAGTACGTCGAGGACTTTGAGGCGGCCGTGGTGGAATTGCTGGCGTTTCATGAGCGGCATGGAGAGCTGGCCCTGAAACTCGCTCGCACCGTTGCCGAGCACGCCACGCCCGTTGGCAGCGGCACGGTGGCCAGGACCAAGCGAATCCCGATCGAGCGGCGGGCCGAGGCTGCTGTCATAGCCTGGATGCGGCACCAGACGACCGGGTATGACTCGATGAGGATTCCGCGGGTGAAGGGACAGCGACGGGAGGTTCGGCGGATGCTCGCCCAGCGGTCAAAGGAACTCCTCGGAGCCTACAGACGGGGGGAAGCTGCCACAGCAACGTGCCCTCTGGCAACGGCGCTGGCGACAAACCCAACTGGCCCCTAACAAACGGATGCCCACCGAACTGCTGAGACAATAGCCCGAGCCACTGGTAGGTGGCTTGCGGCGAGGGCTTTTATGCGGCTCAGGCCATGCGGCACCGAATTGCGATTCCTCCCCGCTCG
>JBBEEF010000133.1:15724-19641 GCA_040880915.1 Pirellulales bacterium | reverse complement strand
CTGCCTCCATACAAGCCCCGGGCGCGAGCCCGGGGACTGCGAATACAAACGCCACGCCGCTATCCACCCCGCTATCTGCCCCAGATAGACGACGCCTTTTGAGCATTGCAGAGTCGGTGGGTGCGGCGAGTCACCCATAAGAGGGAACAGCCCGTCGTTCAAGCGAAATGGCCGGAGCCACCGCCGGCTCAGGGGGCCGGTGCGTCGCCTTCGCCGTCGCCTTCGCCGCTGAGTTCCGTGAGGGCGTTTGAGGCGGCCCGCTGCTCAGCCTCCTTTTTGTTGCGGCCCCAGGCTGGCGAATAGCGGCGGCCGCCGATCTGAGCCGAGACGTGGAAGCTCTTGCTGTGGTCGGGGCCCTGCTCGGCGAGCACCTCGTAGGTGGGCGTGAGGCCGAAATCCCGCTGGGCCCACTGCTGGAGGAGGGACTTGTGGTTCGAGCCGGTTTCGCCCGACACCACCTTGTCGATCTCGGGGCCGAGGAGTTGCTCCACGATCGGCTTCACCGCCGCCATCCCGCCGTCGAGGTAAATCGCCGCCACGATCGACTCAAACATGTCGGAGAGCACCGAATCAGGCACTGGCCGGGCAACCGCCAGCCCCTTGCCCACGATCAGGAAGTCGGCGAGGCCCAACTGGCCGCTCAGCCGGCTGCAGGTTTCGCGGCTGACGACGACCGATTTGATCCGTGTGAGATCCCCCTCGAGCGATTCCGGGAACGAGTGAAAGAGCCGCTCGCAGACGATGAATCCCAGGATTGCATCGCCGAGAAACTCAAGCCGCTCGTTCGAGGCCAGGCGGTGCTTGGCGCCCGAGGCATGGGTGACCGCCGCCACGAGGAGGTCGGGATCGCGAAACGCGTAACCGATCCGCCGCTGGCATTCCCCCACGTCGATGCCCGGCCCGGCGGCGGCCCGGAATTGGTCTCTGCCCATGGCGGAAAATCCACCTCCTGTGAGGAAAAACTACGCCCCCGCCGCGCGGCCTGTCAACGCGGCGTTAACTCAGGCGTGGCCGGCGAACCGGCACGGCCCCGCGGCCGTACGAAGGGTTGCGCCTTGTCGGAGCGGTTCCGCGGGAGGCGGAGCGGTTCCGCGGGAGGTGCCAGCGAGCCACTAGAATCCCTGGCACGGCGGGCGCCTACAATCCAGAGGTGCCTGATTCAAGCCGAATTGCCCCCGTGTCCTGGCCCCGCCCAAACACCGGCCCTCGAGAGGTTGCCATGAATTCTATGAATTCTATTTTCGTGCGGAGTCCGTCCCGCCTCCGCCGCCCGCTCTGCCTCGCCTGTCTGGCGACTTCGCTCGCCACTGCCGCGGCGATTGCCACGCTCTGCCTGCCGGCCGCCCGGGCTGCCGACCCGCTCACCGCAGCCGAATCGCTCGTTCATGCCACCGCGCTCTCCACGGCCTTCCGCAATGCGGCTGAGATCGCCACACCGAGCGTGGTCGTGGTTCGCAGCGTGGTGAAGCCCAAGCGGGCCAATGCGAACGGCGGGCCACGCGAGCGGAAGGGGAATCCTTTTCAGGGCACGCCCTTTGAGGGCATGTTTCCGGACGGGGTTCCGGAAGACTTCGAGTTCAACTCGCCCGACGGCCGGATGCCGGGCCGCTCCGGCGTGGGCTCGGGCGTGATCGTGGCGGCCGAGGGGATCGTGATCACCAACAATCACGTGATCGAAGGGGCCGACGAGGTCGTGGTGCGACTCTCCGACGGCCGTGAATTCAAGGCGGCCGACATCAAGACCGACCCCGACAGCGACCTCGCCGTGGTGCGGCTCGCCGACGCCGGCGGCCTGCCGGTCGCCAAACTCGGCGACTCTGACGGCCTCTCGATCGGCGACTGGGTGATCGCGATCGGTAATCCATTTGAGCTCGAGACGACCGTGAGTGCCGGGATCATCAGCGGCAAGCACCGCGAACTCGGTTCGATCCGCCGGGCGCAGTTTCTGCAGACCGACGCCGCCATCAATCCGGGCAACTCCGGTGGCCCGCTTGTGAACCTCGCCGGCGAGGTGGTGGGCATCAACACAGCCATCGCCTCGAACAGCGGCGGCTATCAGGGCATCGGGTTCGCGATTCCGGTAAACCTCGCCAAGTGGGTGACGGGCCAACTGATCGACAAGGGGGCGGTGGAGCGGGCCTTCATCGGGGTTGCGATGGGGCCCATCGACCGCCGGATGGCCGAGAGACTCGGCGTCACCGACCGCAGCGGCGTACTCGTGAGCGACGTCGTGCCCGACTCGCCAGCGGCGACGGCCGGCGTGCAACCGCTCGATGTGATCACCGGTTTCGACGGCCAGGCGGTCACCGGCACGCGAGCGCTCCAGGAGCTCGTGGAACGGTCGGAGATCGGCCGGCCCCACAGCCTGGCCGTGCTCCGCGAAGGCAAGCCGCTCACGCTCAAGATCAACGTCAAGCCCTTGCCCAAAGACCTTGCCGTGCGGATTCCGCGTGGCGGCCCGAGCGGTGGCCCGGCCGCAGAGCCGGCTGGGGAAACGTATTACTCGAGCGACCTGGGCCTCGAGGTGCGTAGCAAGGAGTCGCTCGCCGAAGACGCCTACGCCGACTTTTCGGGAGTGGTGGTCGACCGCGTCGATCCCGACGGGCTGGCGGCTGACACGGGGATCGGCCCGGGGATGCTCATCCGCAAGGTCGGCCGCACACCGGTGGGCTCGATCGGCGAGTTCGCGACGGCGGTCGAGGAGGAACTGTCTGAGGCTGGGGTGTTGCTCCAGATCCGCACGCCTCGCGGCAACGCGGTGGTGCTCTTGAAAAAGGAGTGACCGCCGGGGCAGGCTACCGGCTCTCATGGCCACTCTCGGAGTCAACATCGACCACGTCGCCACCATCCGGCAGGCCCGCCGCACGGTGGAGCCCGACCCGGTCTGGGCGGCCGCGCTTGCCGAGGTGGGTGGGGCTGACGGGATCACGGTTCACTTGCGGGAGGACCGCCGCCACATCCAGGATCGCGACCTTGAGGTGCTCCGCCGCACTGTCCAGGTGAGGCTCAATCTCGAGTGCTCGATTGTGTCCGAGATGGTGGCCATCGCCTGCCGGGTGAAGCCCGACCAGGTGACGCTCGTGCCGGAGCGGCGGGAAGAGGTCACGACCGAGGGGGGCCTCGATGTGGTGGGCCACCGCGATGCCGTGCAGGATGCCGTCGGCCGCCTGGCCGCGGCAGGGATCGGGGTGTCGCTGTTTATCGATCCCGCTCCGCGGCAGATCGACGCGGCGATCGATCTGGGAGTGGCCGCGGCCGAACTCCACACCGGCTGTTATGCCAATGCAGCCGACGAACGCGGCCGTGAGGACCGGCTGGTCGAACTCGCGCGGGCGGGCGTCATGGTGCGGCAGGGGGGCCTCGCCCTCGCGGCTGGCCACGGGCTCACCTACCGCAACGTCGTGCCGGTGGCCCGGCTCGACGGCATGGGGGAGCTCAACATCGGCCACTCGATCGTCGCCCGTGCCGTGCTCGTGGGATTCACCGAGGCCGTCCGCGAAATGAAGCGGCTGATCTCCGTGTAGCCTGCCGAACTCGGGGTAGCCTGCCGCACCCGTAGTCCGGTCACGCCGTGACCCAGAGTCCCCGGGCTCGCGCCCAGGGCTTGTATGGGCCAGGGGGCGGGGTTGCCTGTGCGATCTCGATGGCCTTGCAAGCGAGCGCAGCAAAAGATGCCGACGCGTGGCTTGCCCGGAGTCGGCGGAGGCCCGACGCCAATCCTGTTCGGCGCGGCGTGTGCGTTATAAAAGCCCCCAGCGCGAGCTGGGGGACTGTGGCGTGGCGCACTCAATGAACACAGCCAGGCTCAAGCGGTGGTGTCTACCCGGGGCGGGGTGGTTGGCGGGGTTGCAGAATCACCCGCAGTCCCCGGGCTCGCGCCCAGGGCTTGTATGGGCCAGGGGGCGGGGTTGCCTGTG
>JBBEEF010000133.1:0-15624 GCA_040880915.1 Pirellulales bacterium | reverse complement strand
AGCGAGCGCAGCAAAAGATGCCGACGCGAACGTCCGGCGAGATGGCACGGGGCAACCCCGACCCACGTAAAAACCTCGGCCCCTAAGCCCCGGCTCACCCCACGGCCGCTGCCGCCGCATAGGACCCAAGACACACGACCCGCTTGCACCGCTTCTCGAGGTTTGCGATCGCGCGGCGGAGGCGGAGGTCGGTGCGGTGCCCCTCGAGTTCCACGAAAAAGATGTAGCCCCGGCCCTCGCCCGGCATCGGGAACGACTCGATCCAGGTCAGGTTGAGCTTCTGCCGCTTGGGGATCGCCAGGGCGTCGGCCAGACCGCCCGGGCGGTGCTCGATCTCGAACATCAGCGAGGTCTTGTCTTTACCGGTGCGGCTGGCGTCGTCATGGCCGATCACCGCGAAACGGGTCGTGTTGCCGGGCACATCCTCGATCTCCTCGGCGAGCACGTCGAGGCCGTAGTGCACGCCCGCCTGCCGACTGGCAATCGCCGCAGCGTTGGGCGTTCGGGCGGCCATCTCGGCGGCAGCGCTCGTGCTCGTCACCTCCACGAGCCGGGCTGAAGGGAGATGGCGGGCCAGCCAGTTGCGACACTGCGAGAGGGCCTGAGGGCGGCTGTAGACCTCCTTGATCGCGGAGCGATCGCAGGCAGCCAGGAGCGTGTGGTGGATCCGCAGCGGCACCTCCGCACAGATCTTGACGGGCAGCCGGGAGAGGTTGTCGAGGGTGTCGGCGATCCGGCCGTCGGTCGAGTTTTCGAGGGGCACAACTCCATAGTCGGAGTGGCCCGCGTGTACTTCCTCGAAGGCGGCCGAGATGCTGGCCACCGGCACGAAGTCGACCGAGCCGCCGAAGCGGTGGAGGGCGGCCAGGTGGCTGTAGGTCCAGGGGGGGCCGAGGTGGGCGACGCGGAGGTGTTGCTCGATGGCCCGCGAGCCGGAGATGAGTTCCCGAAAGATCGCCTTCAGGCTGTCGCTCGACAGCGGTCCGGTGCTCGCCGCGGCCACCCGCTCAAGCACCGTCTCCTCGCGGGAGGGATCGTAGGTTCGCTGGCCAGAGTCCTGTTTGAGATGGCCGATCTGCCGGGCCACTTCCGCCCGCTCGTTCATCAGGCCCACCAGATCGCGGTCGATCCGGTCGATCTGCGTGCGGAGTGAACCGAGATTCCCCTTGGGCTGTGCGGCGGAGGTGCGGCGGGAGCGTGGTTCGGCCATGTGGAGGTCGAGCAAAGGCAACGGCCAAAATGGCAGGCCGCGTGGACCTGGCCGGGTGTCCGAGCGGAGAACCCGTCAACTGTACCCGGAACCGGGGGCCTCTCAAGCCGGTCGATTTCCCGGGTTTCGCCCGGCACCTGTCGATCGGTCGGCCCTCGCGGCGGTCGGCGGACCGGTTGGCACGGGCTTTGCATTCTCACTATGGACGGCGGTGAGGCCACAGAATTTGGCGTCGCCACAAGGCACGACAGGCCGCTTGCGGGCGGCCACACAAGCACCGGGAAGGGCAACGAACAGATGGCAACCAAGCAGGGCGAGAAAATCATCGGCATCGACCTCGGCACGACCAACTCGGTCGTCGCGGTGATGGAGGGCAAGGAGCCCAAGGTGATTGCGAACAAGGAGGGCAATCGCCTCACCCCGAGTGTGGTCGCCTTCAACGACAAGGGGGAGACGCTCGTCGGCGACATGGCCCGGCGGCAGGCCGTCACGAACCCCAGACGCACCGTCTACTCGATCAAGCGATTCATGGGCCGCCGCCACAACGAGGTGGCCGGCGAGGAGAAGATGGTTCCCTACGAGGTGGTCGGGGGCCCGGATGACTACGTCAAGGTGAAGGCCGGCGACCAGACCTTTACCCCCCCGGAGATCTCGGCCCAGATTCTCCGCCGGCTCAAGGAGTCGGCCGAGAGCTACCTCGGCCACAAGGTCAACAAGGCGGTGATCACCGTCCCGGCCTACTACAACGATGCCCAGCGGCAGGCCACCAAGGATGCCGGCCAGATCGCCGGCCTCGAGGTGATGCGGATCGTCAATGAGCCGACGGCCGCAGCGCTCGCCTACGGGCTCGACAAGAAGAAGGACGAGAAGATCGCGGTCTTCGATCTGGGCGGCGGCACGTTCGATGTGTCGGTGCTCGACGTCTCGAGAGATGGCGTGTTCCAGGTGATCAGCACCAACGGCGACACGCACCTCGGCGGCGACGACTTCGACCAGGCCCTCATCAACCATGTGGCCGACCAGTTCCAGCGGGAACAGGGGATCGACCTGCGGAAGGATCCGATGGCGATGCAGCGGCTCCAGGAGGCCTGCGAGAAGGCCAAGAAGGAGCTCTCCACCGCCCAGAGCAGCGACGTCAACCTCCCCTTCATCACGGCCGATGCCACCGGCCCCAAGCACCTCCAGGTAACGATCACGCGGGCCGATTTCGAGCGGCTCACCGATGGTCTCATCGAACGGTGCCGCGGCCCCGTCATGAAGGCCCTCGAGGACGCCAAGCTCAAGCCCTCCGAGATCGACGAGGTGGTGCTCGTGGGCGGCTCCACCCGGATCCCGAAGGTCCAGGAGCTGGTCCAAAAGATCTTTGGCAAGGAGCCCCACAAGGGCGTGAATCCGGACGAGGTCGTGGCCCTGGGGGCGGCGATTCAGGCCGGCGTGCTCGGCGGCGACGTGCAGGATGTGCTCCTGCTCGACGTCACGCCGCTCTCGCTCGGTATCGAGACGGAGGGGGGCATCTTCACGAAGCTCGTGGAGCGGAACACGACGATCCCCACCGACAAGAAGCAGGTCTTCAGCACCGCCGCCGACAACCAGACGGCTGTGACGGTGAGCGTGTACCAGGGGGAGCGGCCGATGGCACGCGACAACCGGCTGCTCGGCCAGTTCAACCTCGAGGGCATCCCGCCGAGTCCCCGCGGCACGCCGCAGATCGAGGTGAAGTTTGACATCGACGCCAACGGCATCCTGAACGTGAGCGCCAAGGAACTCGGCTCGAACAAGGAGCAGACCGTCCGGATCGAGCAGTCGAGCGGCCTGACCGAGAGCGAGATCGAGCGGATGCGGAAGGACGCCGAGGAGCATGCCGAGGAAGACAAGCGGAAGGCCCGCCTCGCGGAGGTGCGTAACCGGGCCGAGGCCCTCTGTTTCCAGACCGAGAAGCTCATCAAGGAGAACGACGCCAAGCTCTCGGCGGCCGACAAGGCCCCGCTCGAGGCGGCGATCACGAAGGCCCGCGAGATGGCGAAGGGAGACGACGTGGACGCGATCCAGTCGGCCCACGACGCCCTGGAGCAGGCCGCCCACGGGCTCTCGAAGGTGCTCTACGAGCAGGCCCCTCAGCGGGGCGGCACTCCCGAGCCGGGCGGCTCCGCGGCCGCTGGCGCCGGCAAGGGCCCCGACGACACGATCGACGCAGAGTTTGAGGTCAAGGGCTGACGCGTGTTGGTGGCTGACAAAGCGGGGGCACTACCCATATGCCGGTCTCCGCAGGCGACACAGCCCCGGCCTTCAGACTGGGCGTTTTGACAACTGAGAGATGCCCCCTCCCTGGGCCCTCGTTCCTGCGGTGAAGGAGAATCGAATGCCATTTCGCTTCGACAAGTTCACGATCAAGGCGCAGGAGGCGGTGCAGGAGGCCGTTGAACTGGCCGGCAGTCGGGGCAACCCGCAGGTGACGCCGATCCATCTTCTCCAGGCGCTCGTGGCGGAGCGGGAGGGGATCGTGCGGCCGCTGCTCGAAAAAGTCGGCGTGGACCGCGGGCACCTCGAGCGGGTGGTGGAAGCGGAGCTGTCGCATCAGCCGAAGGTGTCGGGCGGGGCCCAGCCGCAGCCCGACCAGGAGCTTGTCAGAGTATTCGAGGGAGCGACGGCCGAATCCCACGCGATGAAGGACGAGTTTGTCTCGACCGACCACTTGCTGCTGGCGCTCGCCAAGACCCCATCGAAGGCGAAAAACCTGCTTCAGCTCGGGGGCGTGTCTGAGCAGGACCTGCTGGCCGGCCTCCAGGCCGTCCGCGGGCAGTCGCGGGTGACCGACCAGAACCCCGAGCAGAAGTTTCAGGCACTTGAGAAATACGGCATCGACCTCACCCAGCGGGCCACCCAGGGCAAGCTCGATCCGGTGATCGGCCGCGATGCGGAAATCCGCCGGGTGATCCAGGTGCTCTCGCGGCGGACGAAAAACAACCCTGTGCTCATCGGCGAGCCGGGCGTGGGCAAGACGGCCATTGCCGAAGGGCTCGCCCTGCGGATCGTGCAGTCGGACGTGCCCGAGACGCTCCGCGGTCGCCGCGTGGTGGCGCTTGACCTGGGGGCGTTGATCGCCGGCACGAAATATCGCGGTGAGTTCGAGGACCGGCTCAAGGCGATACTCCGTGAGGTGGAGGCGGCCGCCGGCAACGTGGTTCTGTTCATCGACGAGCTCCATACCGTGATCGGCGCGGGAGCCGCCGAGGGGGGCTCCGACGCGGCCAACCTCCTCAAGCCGGCGCTCGCCCGTGGGGAGCTGCGGTGCATCGGGGCCACAACCCTTGATGAGTTCCGCAAACACATCGAGAAAGATGCCGCGCTCGAGCGGCGGTTTCAGCCGGTGTTTGTCGGTGAGCCCTCCGTCGAAGACACGATCGCGATTCTGCGCGGGCTCAAGCCCCGCTACGAGGCCCACCATAAGGGGGTGAAGATCAAGGATTCTGCGCTCGTGGCTGCGGCCGAGCTCTCCCACCGCTACATCGCCGACCGCTTTCTCCCGGACAAGGCGATCGACCTCATGGACGAGGCCACCAGCCGGATCGCGATGGAGCTCCAGAGCGTGCCCAGCGAGATCGACGAGGTGCAGCGGCGGCTCGTCCAGCTCGAGCTCGCTGCCCGCCAACTCGCCGAGGAGACGGAGGAACACGCCCAGGACCGGCTCGTCGAGATCGAGAAGGAAATGGCCGAGCTCCGCCGGAAGCTCGCCAGCCTCCGCGAACAGTGGGAGGCGGAGAAGAGCGGTGTGGGCAGCGTCCAGGAACTCCGCCAGCAGCTCGACGCGGCTGAGCACGAGTTCGAGCGGGCCGGGGTCCAGATCAAGGACCGGCAGGCGTCGGGGCTGCTCGTGGAGGAATCCCTCTACCAGCGGCTCTACGAGCTCGACGTGAAGCGGAAGTCGCTTGCAGAACGGCTCGAGCACGAGGGGGGCGAGAAGGACACCAAGGAGGCGGCCGACAAGCCGGCCAAGCGGCTCTTGCGCCGAGAAGTGGGACCGGAGGAGATCGCGGAGGTGGTCAGCGCCTGGACCGGCATTCCGCTGACGAGGCTTGTCGAGAGCGAGCGGGCCAAGCTGCTCGTGCTCGAGGAGCGGCTCCACCAGCGGTTGGTGGGGCAGGACGAGGCCGTCGGGGCGGTGAGCGATGCCGTTCGTCGCAGCCGGGCCGGACTCCAGGATCCCAACCGGCCGATCGGGTCGTTTCTGTTCCTCGGGCCCACGGGCGTGGGGAAGACCGAACTCTGCAAGGCCCTCGCCGAGGTGCTCTTCGACGACGAGAACGCGATGGTGCGAATCGACATGAGCGAGTTCATGGAGAAGCACACCGTCGCCCGGCTGATCGGCGCGCCTCCCGGCTACGTCGGCTACGAGGAGGGGGGGCGGCTCACGGAGGCCGTTCGCCGCCGGCCCTATTGCGTGGTCCTGCTCGACGAGATGGAGAAGGCGCACCGCGACGTGTTCAACGTGCTCCTCCAGGTGCTCGACGACGGCCGGCTGAGCGACAGCCTCGGCCACACGGTCGATTTCACCAACACGATCGTGGTGATGACGAGCAACGTCGGCAGCCAGGTGATCCAGGAAATCACGAAGGAGGGGGGCAGCGAGCAGGAGATGCGGGACGCGGTCAAGGACGCGCTTACGGCTCGGTTCCTGCCCGAGTTTCTCAATCGGATCGACGAAACGATCATCTTCCATCCGCTCGACCAGCGGCACATCCGCCGAATCGTTGACATCCAGATGGCAAAGCTCGTTGACCAGGCCGCCCGGGCCGGCATCACGCTCGAGTGCGGCGAGGCGGCGCTCGAGGAGATCGCCCGGCTCGGCTACGACCCGGTGTACGGGGCCCGGCCGCTCAAGCGGGTGATCCAGCAGCAGCTGCAGAACGAACTGGCCCGGGCACTCCTCTCGGGCACCTTCCCCGAGGGGAGCGGAGTGCGGGTCGACTTCGTGCAGGACGGGTTCAACTTTACAAAGACGAGCTGAAGGCGGCTCAGCGCTTCCGGTCTTCGAGCCCCATCCGCACGATGAGATCGTTGCAGCCGGGGGTCATCTTGCGGAGCTTCTCGGCGATCACGAGTTTCTCGCTCGTGGTGGCCTTCTTGACCTTGCCCTCGAGCTTCGTGAGCTTCTTGCGGCGGTGCCGTCGCCGCTTGACTTCCTTCATCCGGTTGCTGATGCCGCCCATGCTGTGGGGTATTCCTGCGAGGGTGTTCGGGAAAGCCCCAAGCCTAGAAAAAAGGGGGAATCGAGTCAAAGCCCGTCTCCGGGACCGCGGCCCAGGACGTCCCGGCGGGTCCGCGAGGGGTGTAGACTTCTCGCGGAGCGGTGGCGATCGGGCCATGGCTCCTGCTGGACGGGTGGCAGAGCGGTTGAATGCACCGGTCTTGAAAACCGGCAGTCGCGAAAGTGGCTCGTGGGTTCGAATCCCACCCCGTCCGCCTTGTGGTTCGATCGCCTTCGCCGCGGGGGCCTCACGGGCCGGGTTCGATCCGGCCCTCCTGCCACCAGTCGCCGAGCAGTTCCAGACGCTTGAGGTTCTTGACGACGTTCTCGTAGAGGCTCTGGCTCTCTTCAAGCGACAGCCGGTCGGTGGCTTCGATCCCCAGCGCCCGGAGTTGCTCGTCGTAGCGGGCTTTCAGCTCACGGCGGAAGGCGGGGCGGTTGCGGTGTTCGAGCCGCCACTTGTGAAACTCGTAGGAGTCGCGGCCGGTGAGGAAGTCCTTCACCCGTGCGAGCTCATCCTCGGGCCGGCCGGCTGGGCGGCCGAAGCCCCCCACGAGGATCGCCCGCTCCCGGGCCGTGAGCCGCCAGTTGAGCGAAACGTCGACGGGGCACTCGAACACCACCGTGCGGAAGAAGTCCTGGCCGCTCAATTCGTCGAACAGCAGGTCTTGCAGATCGACCTGCTCGTCGTTGCGGAAGGCCATCGTCCACTGCCGGGCGTTCGTGAGGCCCACGAGTGGCGTGGTGAGGGCCTGAAGTCCCGGCCGGAGGAGCTTGCTGCCGCCGTGCCAGAGGAGCCGGTCGAGCAGCGAGTCGTCTCCCTCCACGCGGTCGAAGTCGATCTCCGTGCGGGCCCCCTGGCTCACCTTGTCGCGGACCTGCACCACGAGCACTCCCGACGTATTCTCCTGGAGCCACTGCCCCATCTTCGAGAGCCACAGGGCCGAGAGGTTGATGCCGTAGTTGTCGTAGTAGGCGGCGTCGACGACGCGACGGGGGGGCAGGGTGGGAAGGTTGAGCGCCGGTGACACCCAGGGAAACGACGCGCTCATGCGGATCGCCGTAGTCACCTGGAAGTCGCCAGCCCGGGGGAAGAGCCGGAAAAACTCGACCGCCGAGAGCGAGAACACCTCGTCCTCCTCGTGGATGCTCTCGTCGAAGTCGCCCCCCTGGATCGCCGGCCGCTCGATCTTCCGTGAGGAAGGCTCGAGCAGCAGGCCCCCCACGTTCCGTGTGGCGAAGGCGAGGTCGAGGTTGCTGATCAGCAACCGGCGGCCGTCCTCGACCATCATCGGCGTGAACACGAGCGACGGCCGCCAGCCCATTCGCTCGTCAGCCGCGTAGGACTGCAGCGAGCGGCCGAGCGGGCTCTCCGGACCGCCCGTCCAGCGGATCCAGGTCTGCTCGAGTGTGCGGCCGCGGTCACCCCGACGGAGGAACGGGTTGAGCGCGCCGGGCAGGTCGGCGAACAGCATTCGCCCGGCCACGGCGTCAAGTTGGTCGAGGGCCATGCGGTTGACGAAGTCGTCGATCGAGACGCCGTGCAGGTCAGCGAAAGTGGCCGGCCCGCCGGCGAGCGCGCCGGGGGGGGGCGGGAGCAGCGAGGTGGCATAGTAGGAGCCGGCCACCATGCCGCCGGAGGCGCCCGTGATGAGCCGGATGTGGTAGGGGAAGTCGGCGCCGAGCGTGGCCTCGAGCTTGCGAAGCACCACGCTCGTCCAGACGCTCGCCCGGATTCCGCCGCCGCTGACCGTGACGATCACGAGCTTTGGCTTGCCCCCGCGCCACCTCGGGGCGACGAGGTTCTTCCAAGCCAAAAGCACCTCGGCGTTGTTGAGCAGCTGGAGGTTCTGCCACTGGCCCACCACGGGGCTCCCGCGCAGGGCGGCTGGAGGGTCGTTGGGGTTGGCAGCCGCTCCGCTCCGGGCCGGCCGCCGGACGACGGGCACCAGCGTGGCCCAGACCGCGCCGGGTGGCAGCGGTGCACCGGTGGCCGCCGGCCGGAAGTCGTCGGTCGTGCCGATGGAGCGGACTTCACAGACGGCCCCGTGCTCCAGGTCAGGACCGCTGGCCGTGCCGCGGCGGCCGTTCCAGGTGAGGATCAGCCGGTCCCCCTGCCGAAGCCGGCCGGGGTTGTAGACCGCGACGGTGACCGTGGCCGGGTTTTCGTCGGTCGCGGCCGACTCGAGCAGCCGGACCGCGGCGTCGGTGCTCGCAAATAGGCCACGGTCGTGCGCGGGCCTGAGGGTGAAGCCTGCGGCGGGATCGGCCCCGGGATCGTCGGCCTCCGGCGGAGGCGGCGCCGACGCGGAAGTGGCGGCGATCGTGCGCCGGATCCCGGCGGGTGTGGGCCAGTAGGGAGCGAATGCCGCGTTGTGGGCGTCTGGATCCGGAAGCCCCGCGAGGAACACGCCCACCGGCACCGGGGCGCTTGCCCGGGCATCCTCCAGCACGAGGCAGTCGCCGGGCCGGCCTCCGGGGGTTTGGGCGAGGGCAAACCGGCGGGGCAGATCCGCGGCCGGATCGGCCGGCCGCAGCGTGTCGAGATGACACCGCTCCAGCCACGACTGCATCGTCTGCAGTTGCCCATCGTCGAGCGGCGGGAACCCGGGCGGCAGTGTGAACTCCACGCGATAGACGTCGGCCTGCGGCTCGTGCCGAACCTCGGTCACCCGGCCCCGCCAGTTCATCGCCATCAGGGCATATTCGGCCCGCATGTCCCGGTAGTCGGCCGCAAGCCCGCCGAGTCGCAGACCGAGCAGCGGCGGCCCGGCCATCCCGCCGGCTGCGGCCTGAGCGGGGGGTACGGCGGCGGTCTCCTCCACGGCGGCCGTGATGAACGTGTAGGGGGTCGTGTCTCCGCGGGCAGCATGGGGATCGGCGGCCGGCACGAGCCTCCGCCGGGGGCCGCGGATGATGCCGTTTCGGATCATGTGCAGGCTCTCGTAGCCGAACAGCTGGTAGATCTTCCGATAGAACGGTTCTTCCGCCAGGGCGATGCAATCGTCACCGTCGAAACGGATCGTGAACCACTCCTCGGCCGCCAGGCCCATGGCATCACCCGCCACGGCCCGCAGCCGGCTGCGCGGATCCTCTACCTCCAGCACGACCGCGTGGCTGCCGTCGTCCCGCCGCTCGAGCGGCCGCACCTCGAAGTAGACCGTGGCCAGCCGCTCGCTAAACCCCTGGCGGGCCATGCGATCGAAGTCTTCGGTGACAGCGCGGTTGCGAAGCTGCGCGGTCGAGGGGGTCGTGTCCCGGAAGTAGTCGCGGGAGTCGAGGTAGACCGGCAGCGCGTAGTAGGCCGCCATGTTGGGAAACATCCCCTTGAACTCGTTGGGGGCCACGAACAACGCCGCCCCGTTGACCAGGATTGCGATCGTCACCCCCGCCCCGACCGTGAGCAGGGCGCTGCGGGGACGAGCATGGCTGAGGATTGCATACAGGGCGGCCACGAGCGCGATCACGCAGGCGATCGAGCCAGCCGCCGGCAGCGCCGACTTCCAGCGCTCGCCGAGCGTGGCGTAGGGAATCGCGAAAGCGACATATCCCAGGAGCACCGTGAGCGGATAGAGCAGGGCCGGCCCACGGACGGCGAGGCGGGCGAGCGTCGTGGAGCCGAGGAAGACCACCGCCAGCCCGAGCCACACGCCGGCCGCCACGCGGATCATGCCGGCCTGCCAGGCCACCGCGAGCGAGAGGCTGGCGGCCATCGCCAGGAGCGCGGCCCAGGCGGGACGCAGCCAGGCCGGCGGCGTGTCGCCCCACAGGCTGGCAAGCGTCCGCGAACCGGAGAGGATCGCTCCGGCGGCGGCCAGCGGTGCGACGACCGCCGGCGGTGCTCCCAGCATGTGCAACACAGCAAGGCCGCAGAGCCCGGCGACGGCGGCCCGTTGCTCCAGGGGCGTGCGGGCACCGCCTCCCACCGCGGCGTGCGTGGCCAACCAGAAGATGCCCAGCCAGCAGACAAGCACGGCGCCCAGCGAAGCGTAGCCCCGCAGGCCGAGCCAGGCCGACTCCGTCGCCTCCGGCCGGATCAAGAGCGTCACCGCCACCGACGCGACGGCGAGCACCACTGCCGCAGCCGCAGCCGCGCGGTGGAGCCGGCGGGATCGCAGCACATGGAGCAAGCCTGCGAGGCCGGAGGCAAAGAGTGATCGCCAGGCACCATCCCCGCCGCGGTTGGTGGCTGCCGCAGCGACGCGCCGCTGGCCGACGGTGAGCAGGCCCGCCACGACGGCCTCGGCCGTGAGCACGGCCAGCGGCAGCCAGGGGAAGTTTTCCCAGAGGCCGCTGATGCCGCGTCCTTCCGCCGGAACCGCCGCCAGATTCCGCTCGGGCCAGTCGATCCACTGACCCGTCAACTGCTGGGGCAAGAGCAGGGTGACGGCGGCATGAATCAGGAAGAACCAGCCGAGAAACGCGAGCCAGGCGGGTGTCGGGGCGGGTTCTGCGGCGTGGGGCAGGGTAGCGGCGACGGCTGCTGATCGTCCCTCGGCCTGCCAGGACCGCAGCGTGGCCCGAATGGCTTCCTGTCGCTCGTCCCAGCCGGCCGCACGGGCCAACCAGGCGGTCGTCCAGCAGCAGAGCAGAATGCCCACCACGTCGCCGAGGCACACGCCCACCAGCCAGGGCAACCGCTCGACCACGGCCTGAGGATCGCGGCCCATGAGCGGGATCACGACCGTGGGGACCACGCCGACGAGCAGCACGAGGCCCATACCTTTGACGAGGTAGATCGCCGGCGCGACCAGAAGCCGGAACGGCTCGCTTTCGAGCGCATCGCGAACCGCGCGGTCGATTGGTTGCCCATCGGTGGACCGGCCGGCAGGATCGGCCGCCTCACGGCGGGCGATTGTGTCGATCGCGTCGATGTCGGCGGCGGTGAGGTGCTCGAGGAAGCCGTTGGTTAGCGCCGTCTGCACGGGCCGCGTCGGTGTGGCGATCGCGTTGAGCCCCCGCAGCGCACCGGTGAGGCCGTGGAGCGAGGTCCACCAACCGCGGCGGGACGTGCCGAGCGCCACGTAGTGAACGACGATTGCCGCAAAGAGCAACATGACGGTGCCGCCGAGGAGCACCTGCGTGAGGGGATCCTCGTCGAGAAACAGTCCCTGGAGGCCGAAGTCGCCGCCGAGGCCGCCCCAGATCACGAGGATGAAGATGGCCGTGATCAGAAATTGGAACGGATAGTCGACGCCCCACAGGAAAAACTCACGGATCGGCCGGACGCCGCGAATCTGGGCCCGCCACAGGAACAGGCCGAGTCCGAGGCACAGGAGCAGGCGAAACAGGTCCATTGCTGGAATCTCGCGGGGTTCGGGCAGACGGTTGCCGTCGCCGGTATGATTCTACGGTGGCAGCACGAGAGGCAGCCCCGGGCCCGTCACCGCGGGCGGCGGTCTCACCGTTCATCACGATCTGCGTTGTGCCGTCCGCATCGGCCACGACGAGCGGCGTGGCCCAGCAGGTGGACTCGTCGCGGTCCACTTCCCACACGGTCGTGCCGGTCCGCGTGTCGAGGGCGAAGAGCTTCGAGGGCCCCTCGTGGTCCCAGGGAACGATGATGCGATCGCCGACGACCGTGGGGGAGGAACCCTCGCCGAAGCCGGCGCGGATCGTCATGTCGCCAAAGTCGCGGCTCCAGAGCTGGTCGCCATCGATCGTGCAGGCGTGGAGGCCACGGGACCCGAAGTGGGCATACACCCGCTCGCCGTCGGTGCAGGGGGAGGCGGAGGCGTAGCCGTTGGTCTGGTGGGTGCCCTCGTGGGGCACGGCCGGCATGGACTGCCAATGTAGCGGTGGCGACCTGCAAGTCAGAAGTGCACCGGGCTGTGGGCCGCCGGGTATGCTCGGCCCACCTCACTCCGCAGCCGCCATGACCGAATCCTCCCACCCGGCGGGCACGCCCCGCGACATCCTCACGCTCGAGCAGTCACTGCGGCTGGCCGTGCCCGAGGCCGTGTTCGCCTTGCCCCGGGTTGTGCGGCGGATCATCCGGCTCGACATCGACCGGCCCTTGCTCTGGGGCCGGGTACCTCATCGCGACAGCGTGGCCCTGCCGCCGGCACGGCTCCTGGAACTCGCTGACGACGTCTGGGCCCTGCCTGCGAATCTGCCAGAAACCATCTTGCTTGTTGCCAGGCCGGATCCGGCCCAGTGTGCCGATCGCGGCGAGGAAGCGCTGCGGCGGGAGTATTGGCGGCTGCTCTACCACGGCTGCCTCGACATCGCCGCCCGCCAGGCGATTGCCACCCGGGCCGGCGGCGGTCGCGACTTCTCTGCCCTTGTCCGCCGGATCGGCGAGACGGTTGTCGAGGAGGCGGCGGCGGTGCTCGCCCGGGAGGGGCTGCTCCGTGAGCCGGGCGACGCCCGCGAGGCGGTGGCTGAGTTGATGGCCGTGGTGCTCGAGTTCGAGGCGTTCTCCCCCGAGCTTCTGCCGGTCTGGTTTCCGGCCGTTGATGACCACGTGGCGCTCGCCGACCTCTGCGCCGACTGGGTCGCAGCCGATGACATTCTCGTGCGGACGCGGCCGGAGGGGCTCTCGGACTCGGCGGCACGGGTCGCACCACGCGAAGCGGCTCCACCGCCGGCGGCGACCGAGCCCCCCGGCCGCCTTACCCGTGGGGCCGCTGCCTATCTTCGCCGCCGGGCCGCGGCGGCCGTCCGCCGGGGTAATGACGTGCGGGGGGCGCTGCTCCAGTGGCGGCTGCGGCGGATGGCCGGTGCCGACGAGGATGCCCGCTTCCGTGCGGAACAAAGCCTCGCCCGCCGGATCGCGGCGCTCGTCGCGCGGCTCGATCGGGCCGTCGGCCTCGGGGAGGCGTCGCCCGCGGAGGCCGCGGTTCTCATTGCCGGCCTGTTCGACATGACCGCTGGCTCGGCCTGGTCGCAGCCGGCCCGGCTGCTCTACGACCTCCAAAAGATCTGCGTCGATTCGGAACGGGAGAGCTACCGGACGCAGCTCCTCTCGTGGGCCTTCACCGGCGGACGGGTGCCGCTCATCCGGCCGCTGCCCAGCCAGCGAACGGCGCTCGTACACCGCCAGGCAGCCTCGGCGTTTCGTCGGCTCCCCGCCCTGCGGCTGCCCGACGACCTCACCCGCGTGGCCATGGCTCTTCTCGGTCCCGCACTCGACACGACCGAGGCCCGCCTCCGCGCGCGGCTCGGGCCCCGGGTTCGCGAAGCGCTTGAACACGCGGGCCTCGCCCCAACGCTCGTGGTCGAGGAGGCCGCCTTCGACAAGCTGGTCGACGACCTGCTCGACGACATCTCCCGCCGCGGCTTCGAGTCGTTCGGCAGCGTTCGCGATGCCGTCTCCCGTAGCCAGGTCAAGCTTCCCGACCTGTCCGGTCCCGGCGAACTCGTCCATGGCGACCCGCTCCTGCGGGCCGACCGCAACCTCGCCGCAACCCTCGACGGCGCGTACCGCCAGGCTCCCTCGTATCTCCTGGCCATGCAGCGGCTCAGCGCCGTCGCGTTCGGCGTGCCGCTCGGGCGGGCGATCACGGTCCACCTGCTGCTGCCGTTCGGCGGGGCCTGGGTGTTCTGGAAGGGTCTCGAACACGTCGTCGAGCCGCTCACTCGCTACTCGCTGGGCGAGCCGATCCATATATACAGCCGCGGGGCCGTCCTGCTCACCGGCCTAGGCGTCTGGCTGCTCATGCATTTGCCGGGCCTGCGTGGAGCGGTGGCGGAGGGAGTCCGGGCCCTCGGCGGCCTTGCGCACTTTGTGCTTGTGGTCTTGCCCGGAAGGCTATTGCGGCTGCCTGCGGTCGACCAGTTTTTGAAGAGCCGGCCGGTGCGGCTGTTTCGCCGGTATGCCTGGAGCCCGCTCTTGTTCACGGGGCTCGTGTGGTTGCTGTTGCCGCATGGCGGGGCGTGGCTGTCGCGGGGCAATCGCTGGCTCCCGGGCCTGATGTTCGCGGCGAGCGCGGCGGTGCTCAATTCACCGGCGGGTCGGGCGGTGCAGGAGCGGGTGATCGAAGGGCTGTTTCGCACGCTCTACCAGCTTCATGTCCATCTTGTGATCGGCCTGCTCACCTGGATCCTCGACGCCTTCCGCCGAGCCGTGGACCTCGTGGAGGGCACGCTCTACGCCGTGGACGAGCAGCTCCGCTTCCGCACGGGTGAGTCGCGGCTGGCCCTCGGCGTGAAGGCGGTGCTCACCACGCTCTGGGCCGGGATTGATTGGTTTGTCCGGTTCTGCCTGACGCTTCTGATCGAGCCGCAGCTCAACCCGATCAAGCACTTCCCGGTGGTGACCGTCTCGCACAAGCTGCTCGTGCCGATGATCCCGGTGGCGGCTGCCAACCTCGCCGCGGCCACGGGGATGCAGAAGCGTCTGGCTCTCACGTCGATGACCTTTATCTCGACGACGGTGCCCGGTGTGTTCGGGTTTCTGGCCTGGGAGCTCAAGGAGAACTGGCGGCTCTACGCCGCCAACCGGCCGCGGCTGCTCGTGCCGGTGCAGGTGGGCCGCCACGGCGAATCGATGCGGCGGCTGCTCGTGCCCGGCTTCCATTCGGGAACGATCCCCAAGCTCTTTTCGCGGCTGCGACGGCAACGGAAGGGGAGGGGCGAGCCGGTCGCGGTTGGCCCGAGCCGGGCGGAGGAGGAACTCGTCGAACTCGGCCACGACGTGGCCTCCCTCGTGGACGATGAGTGTCTGGGTTTGCTCCGCCGCACGCGGCTGCTGGGAGACGTGGCGATCCGCGTGGCCGGGGTGCGGCTCGCGACCAACCGGGTGACGATCGATCTGGCGGCCGACGCGATCGGGCCCGAGCCGCTGCGGCTCGAGCTCGTGCAGGGGGGTGGCACGCTGGCAAGCCGCGTGGCACGCGTGGGCTGGCTTGAGAGCCTGTCGGAAGACCGGCGGCGGCTTGTCTGGCGAGCGATTGCCGGCCTCGACCGCCTCTGCGGCGTCGACTTCGTGAGCCGCGAGGAGGAAGGCATCATCGAGTCGGTGCCGGTCGAGGGCATCACGTGGACCGATTGGCGTGACGCCTGGGAGCGGGAGCGACCCGCGAGGGGTGGCACCGGTTCACCGGGCAGCGCGTGACGGCCTTGTGACCCGCTGTCCCCGGGCTTGCGCCCGGGGCTTCTATCAACTCGCAGCCGCGAGGGGTGGCACCGGTTCACCGGGCAGCGCGTGACGGCCTTGTGACCCGCT
>JBBEEF010000132.1:0-21595 GCA_040880915.1 Pirellulales bacterium | reverse complement strand
GGAGGATGACCCATGCGAAGTGAACGCCGCGAAAGAGCGGGCCGGGGGGCGAGCTGAGCGGCTAGAGCCACACGCACGGAGGCGGTATGACAGACGAACTCGACTTCGCAGGAATCACCCCGGGCCATCTTGCGGAGCTCGTGGCCGTGGCTCCCAAAGCCGAGCTCCACCTCCACATCGAGGGCACCCTCGAGCCGGAGTTGGCGTTCGCGATCGGCCAGCGAAATGGCATTCCTCTTCCCTTCCCCGACCCCGCGGCGATGCGGCGGGCCTACGCCTTCAGCGACCTCCAGAGCTTCCTCGACATCTACTACGCCGCGGCCGCCGTGCTGCTCCACGAGCAGGACTTCTTCGAGATGGCCTGGGCCTACCTCGAGCGGGCAAAGAGCGACAACGTGGTGCGGGCCGAGATCTTCTTCGACCCCCAGACCCACACCTCCCGCGGCGTGCCCTTCGAGACAGTTGTGGGCGGGCTCTCGCGGGCCGTCCAGAAGGCCGGGACGGAGCTCGGCGTTTCGGCAGCGCTGATCATGTGTTTCCTGCGGCATCTCACCGAGCGGGAGGCCTTCGAGACGCTCGAGCAGGCCACACCCTTTCGCACGGAATTTATCGGCGTCGGCCTCGACTCGGGGGAGCGGGGCAACCCGCCGGAGAAATTCAGGGACGTGTTCGCGAAGTGCCGGACGCTCGGGCTCCACACCGTGGCCCACGCCGGCGAGGAGGGGCCGCCCGCGTCGATCACCGCCGCCCTCGACGCGTTAGGCGCGGAGCGTGTCGACCACGGCGTGCGCTGCCTCGACGACAGCGGCCTCGTGGGACGGCTCGTGCGGGAGAAGATCCCGCTGACCGTCTGCCCGTTTTCAAACGTGAAGCTGCGGGTCTTCGACCGGCTGGCCGATCACAACCTGCCGGCCTTGTTGGCCGCCGGCCTGCGGGCGAGCATTCACTCCGACGACCCGGCCTACTTCGGCGGCTACGTCAACGACAATCTCCGGGGCGTGGTCTCGGCTCTGCCGGTCTCAGCCGCCGATGCCTACCGGCTCCTGCGGAACAGCCTCGAGTCGAGTTTCATGGAGCCGTCGGAAATCGCCCACCATGTCGAGCGGCTCAACGAGGTGTTCGCGGCAGGGTGAGGCTAACCGCGGCCCGCCGCCCGGGTCAGGTTTTCGAGCCGCTCCTCAAACTCCGGCGGCAACTGCTCCCACTTAAACCGCCACGTCCAGTTGCCCCAGGGCCGTCCCGGCACGTTCATGCGGGCCTCTGAGCCGAGGCCCAACACATCCTGGAGCGGCACCACGGCGGTGTTGGCGGGTGTCTGCAGGGCTAGGTCGATCATCTGCCATTGGATGTCGGTGCCGTCGCTCGAAAGGTAGGTGCGGACACGGTGCTGCTCCGCCCTGATCTCGTCGGCCGTCCGGGTCGAATCCGACCCCGGTTCCGCGTGATACCAGCCCACGGTCGTGTCGTTGTCGTGGGTGCCCGTGTAGACCACGGAGTTCACCGGATACCGTTCTGGCAGGTCTGTCTCGACCTGCTCGGGCCCGAAGGCAAACTGCAGGATCCGCATCCCCGGAAACCCGAGTTCGTCGCGGAGGGCCTCGACGTCGGGCGTGATCAGACCCAGGTCCTCGGCGATGATGGGCTGCGGCCCGAGCGCCGCGGCGGCGGCATCAAACAGCCGGCGGCCGGGCCCTGTCACCCACCGCCCGTTCTCCGCGGTTGGGTCGGCGGCGGGGATTTCCCACGAGGCCGCGAAGCCGCGGAAGTGGTCGATTCGGAGCACGTCAAAAAGCTCGAAGGCATGCCGCAGGCGGGCAATCCACCAGGCGTAGCCCTCCGTCTCGTGCGCTTCCCAGCGATAGAGCGGATTGCCCCACCGCTGTCCCGTCTGGGAGAAGTAGTCGGGGGGCACACCCGCCACGACCCGGGGCCGGCCGTTCTCGGTCAGGTCGAACAGGTCGGGCCGGCACCAGACGTCAGCGCTATCGTGTGCGACGAAGATCGGCAGGTCGCCGATGATCGAGATCCCGAGTTCGGTGGCCCGTTCCCGCAGCCTTCGCCACTGATCGTGGAACAGGAACTGTCCTGTGCGGGCATGGTCAATTCCCTCGGCAAGCTCCCGAGCCGCGGCCGCGAGCACGCCGGGCTCCCGGCCGGCCACATCCGCCGGCCAGTCGGTCCATGAACGGCCGGCGAAGTGGGCCTTGAGGGACACAAACAGGGCGTAGTCGTCGAGCCAGCTCCGGTTCTCGTCCACAAACTGGGTGAACATGGTTCGGAGTTCGGACGAAGCCCGCCGGCCAAACCCGGCAGCTACCTCGTGCAACACCGCCAACCGTGTGCCGATCACGTCACCAAAGGCCACGTGGTCGGCTGGCAAGGACGGCACCGCGTCGAGCCGGCCGGCGTCGATGAGCCGGTCGTCGCGGAGCAGGTCGAACGAGATCACGAGCGGATTGCCCGCGAAGGTGGAGAGCGTCTGGTAGGGCGAGTCGCCGAAGCCGGTCGGGCCCAGCGGCAAGACCTGCCAGCAGCGCTGGGCCATCTGGGACACGCGGTCGAGCCAGCGATGCGCCTCGGGGCCGATCTCCCCGATCCCGAAGCGGCCGGGCAGCGACGTCGGATGGAGGAGGATGCCGGCTGAGCGGTCGGCGAGATTCATCATCGGCATCCTTGCACAGGCAGAGAACGCTCGAGGATTGCAAGTTCGACGGCCAGCCCGAGCGCCTCCTCGACCGCGTGGTCGGGCATCGCTGTGCCGATCGCCAGGAGCGTCATGCTCATCAAATCTCCTTGATGCCGGCCGCACCCACGACAAGCGGCGTCATGCGGGCGGCGATACCGGGCGCAAGCCGCGCGAGCCGCGCGGCACCGCCCACGATCCAGGGCCTTCGCACCGCAATCGCCACCCGACGACAGCGGGCGTGGTGCTTGGCGAAGTGACGCCGGTGGGCAACAGCATAGCGGGCCGCGGCGGCCGTGAGGGCGTATTCACCGGGGGCTGGGTCTGCGACCGCGGCCCCCATCGCTTCGACGAGCAGCCGGGCCGAGGCGAGTGCCCAGCCCATCCCCTCGCCCGTGAAGGGCTCGACGTAGCCGGCCGCGTCGCCAATGCGGAGGATTCTGCCAGTGGCGTCAGCGACCGGCTGCGAGCGGGTAAGCGGGGGTGTGCCACGCCACGTGGCGGCTCCAAGCAGTTTTGGGTCGAGCACGATCCGGCCAGGCGGGTCGCCAGGGAAACTTCCTCCACCGGACTCGGCCAGGAACATGGTCTCCGCCAGAATCGAGGCCACCGCTTGAGCGGGCGATCCGGTTTGGGCAATCAGCCCACGATCGAGAGCGGCGGCGATGTCGATCCGGCCGTCCTCGAGCCGCACGATACCGCAGTAGCCTCCCCGGGATACCGCCATCACGAGTTCGCCGGGGGGCGGTCCGCCGGCCCCGGCGGGGAGCGTGGTGCCCATCCCGATGCGGCTGCTCGGGGCTGCATCATTGGCATCGCCGGAAAGGCGGATTGTGTCGGCCAGGCCCGTGGCTACCACCACGATCACTCCGGTCAGGCAGTCGCCCCCCGAGCCCGAGGCGGCCGGCGAGAGAGACACGACCACGCAATGGCCGCCAATTCCCGGCTCGATGCGGGCCACTCGCGTGGCCGGCAGCCAAGCGGCACCTGCGGCAATCGCCCGGCGAACCCCCGCGGAATCGAGCGCTTCGCGGGAAACAACCGCACCACCGGCAAGCGGCACCGTGGCGGCAACGGCCGCCGTCGCGAGGTGCACCCGCTCGAGCGGCACGGCGCCAGGAGGCAGTGCCGCAGGGTCGCCGGCCAGCCGGGCGAGCGCGGCGAGCTCCCGCACACCGGCCGGTGAGAGGCACGAGCCGCAGACCTTCGGCCGCGGCATCGTGGTGGCATCGATAACGATCACGCTCAGGCCGGCCGCTGCCAGCCGTGTGGCCGCCGCCGAACCGCCGGGGCCGGCGCCGATCACGATCGCCTGCCAGTGAATGGCGGCCGCTGCGGTGGGCGTGATCGTGGCTTCGACCGGTTTGGACTCATGCTCTGTCATGCGCACGCGACTCCGGGCACAAGCTCGTCGACAGCCTCGACCGACCTCCATTCGAGCATGACCCGCTCGGGCCAGGTGCGGCGGACCATCCCATGCGGCAGGCCGGCACGGGCCGCGAGGTCGCGGTATTCCGTTGGCGTCCGCGCCGCTCGCACCGAGAGCGGCCCATCAACGCGAGCCACCCGCGACCGCGCAAGCAAGGTCGTGCCGAGCACCGCCAAGACAAGGCCCGCCCGGCTGCGGACCAGATCGGAAACGGCGCCGCCGAGCCGAGCGGCGGCCGCCATGCTCGAGAGCACATCAATAGCCGAGGCGTCGTCGAGATGGTGGAGAAAGAGCGAACTGACGGCGATGTCGCACGGGGGACAGCCCTCGGCGAGCACGTCGCGGACGGCGAAGTCGCACGTGGCTGGCGGCGTCGAGCCGCGGCTGGTGGCCCGTTCCCGGGCCCGGTCAATCGCCCGCGGGCTTGAGTCGATGCCGAGAACGTGCACCGCGGCAGGGCCAGGCTGGGCAGGATCGGCCAGCCGCCGGGCGAGCCGGTCGGCGAGCGCGAGCGTCACGTCGCCGCCGCCGCAGGCCACGTCCACGATCACAAGCGGCCGGCCGGCTGGCCGGGGCCCGGTGGTGACCCGCAGCACGGCAGAGGCAAGGTGGCGGGCCGTGAGCGAGACGGCGTTGAGCGTGGCCAGCGCGTCGAGGGCGGCGAGATGGTCACCCTCCGGCAACGCCGGATCGTCCATTAATTCAGGCTGGCGACACGGTTCGACGCTCCAGATGCTCACAGACACGACTCCGGGCGGCCCGCGGCACGCGGCGACAATCCGGCAGTATTGTAGGGCAAGGACGGTCGGCTCGGGCTACGTCTTCTCGTGGAGGCCGCCACCGCCATGAGCCATGATCGAAGGAAACACGATCTCGAGCTACTGCCCTGGCGGGCAGGGAGGCGTCTGCATCGTGCCCTCGTAAACCACCGGCATCACCCCCGACACGTCGCACGGCGGGCACGATCCGTCTGGCAGTGCTGGCATCGCCGCAGCCGAGGGCATGACTGGCATGCCGGGCATAACTGGCACGCCGGCGGGCCCATACGCCGGTGCCGCCATCACCGGTGCGCCGGGCAGGGCTCCTGGCGGCGCTGGGAACGCGACCGGCTGAGTCGCCATCTGGGCTTGGGGATACACCGGTGGGGCGAGCGGCGGGGCGTAGGCCGACTGGTTCCGCTGGTGGGCGCAGCCGCAAACCGCAATGCTGGCGGCCAAGGACAGGGCTCGAAGCACGACATCATCCTCACAACAGGCCACCCTGGCTGTTGGTGGAGACACTACGGACCGCCGCCGCGCGGCTCAAGCCTAAAAATGCTCGCCCCACGGCCGTCATTCGTCCGCCGCGAACCGCATACCCGTGGTCATGCCTGATGCTCCCTGGGCAGCAGGCGTAGACTTTTCCTGCCCAGCCCGCCCTGATGCCCGTCATGCCGGTCATGCCCACCCCCGCCGTCATTTCCCGTGCAGCCATGCTCGAACGGCTCGCCCACCATGGCGGCGGCGGCCCGCCGCTCGATCTGGTCGTGATCGGCGGCGGGGCCACCGGGCTGGGCGTGGCCCTCGACGCCGCCGCCCGGGGATTTTCAGTTGCGCTTGTCGAGGCTGAAGACTTTGCGAAGGGCACCTCGAGCCGGGCCACGAAGCTCGTTCACGGCGGCGTCCGCTACCTCGCCCAGGGCAACGTGGCTCTTGTCCGGGAAGCGCTCCGCGAGCGGCGGCTCCTGCTCGACAACGCGTCCCACCTCGCCGGCCCGCTGCCCTTCATGCTGCCCGCCTATGGCTGGCGAGGCAGGCTCTGGCAGCGGTGGGTCTATGCCGTCGGCCTCAAGGCCTACGGACTGCTCGCCGGCCGTGCCGCCCTGGGGCCGACACGGCTCTGCAGCCGCGCGGCGACGCTCGCGGCCGTCCCAGGCATCGAGCAAGAGAACCTCGTCGGCGGCGTGGCCTACTGGGACGGCCAGTTCGACGACGCCCGCCTGGCGGTGGCGCTGGCCCGTTCGGCGGTGGCCGCCGGCGGGATCGTGGTCAACTACTGCCGGATGAGCGGACTGGTCGAGGCGGGCGGCCGCGTGGCCGGGGTTGTGATCGAGGATCGCGAGACCGGCCGGCGGTTCGAGGTGGCCGCCCGTTGCGTCGTGAATGCCACCGGCGTGTGGGTGGATGCCGTTCGGCGGCTCGACGACACCGCCGCCGCCGACATGGTGGCACCGAGCCAGGGCGTCCACCTCGTCGTGGGGCGGGAGTTTTTCCCGAGCGACCATGCCCTGATCGTTCCCAAGACGAGCGACGGCCGCGTGCTCTTCGCCGTGCCCTGGTTGGGCCGCGTGATCCTCGGCACCACCGACACGCCCCGGCATGACCTGCCGCTCGAGCCCCGGCCTCTGTCCGAGGAGCTGGATTTCATCCTCACCGAAGCCGGCCGGTATCTCGCCCGGCCGCCGGGCCGCGGCGATATCTTGAGCGCCTGGGCCGGCCTGCGGCCGCTCGTCAAACCGCCCCGCGGTGACTCGGCCGACACCAAGCGAATCTCCCGCGAACATACGATCCTCGTCTCGGACCACGGCCTCGTCACGGTTACCGGCGGCAAGTGGACCACCTACCGGGCCATGGCAGAGGACGTGCTCACAGCCTGCTTTCACGCGGGGCTCCTGCCCGCGCGGCCGGGCGGGGTGACCAACTACCTGCGGCTGGTCGGCGCGCCCGATCCGACCACGGAAACCGCTCACGTGCCCCTCTCGGCCCCGCCGGGGCTGCACCTCTACGGCAGCGAGGCGGCAATCGTCGCGGGCCTGCCGGGAGCCGATCGTGAATTGCTGCCCGGGCTCAGCGAGGCGATGATCCGCTTTGCCGCCCGCTTTGAGCTGGCCCGGACGGTGGAAGACGTGCTCGCCCGGCGGTCACGCTGGCTCTTCCTCGATGCCGCGGCAGCAAGCGGCGTGGCCGAGCCGGTCGCAGCGATCCTCGCCGACGAACTGGCCGACGAACCCGGCGCAGGTTTTGACGCTGCTGGCTCCGCTGCCGCCTTTACCCGTCTCGCCGCCGGGTATCTGCCGGCCTGACGGCGGCACCCTGCCCCGGGGACTGTCCCCGCCGCGGGGACTGTCCCCTTTCGTGTCCCCATTCAGGGACGGAGTTCACGGGCGTCGCTCAGCCGGCGGGCTCGAAGAGGGCGATGCTGGCCGTGAAGCCATGCAGGAAGGTGCGGCTGCCGATCGGGCCGATCTCCCCCTGCGCGAAGAAGCCGGCCGTCGGCAGGGGCCCGAGGCAGTCCTGGAGCGTCCTTGCGTCGTGGCTTGGCTCGGCAAACAGCCGTGAGCCACGACCGTTACAGGTAAACATGAGCGCTCCAGCCGGGCTCACCGGCCGGGGCGTGCCGCAGAGCAACTCCCGCAGGTCTTCGTCGGCACTCGCCGCGTCACGCACATGAAACTGTACGGTCTGGCCGGTCCGCACAAGGTCACCGACGGCGATCACACCCGTGTCGGGATCGGCCCCCATCACATTGCGGACGAGGAAGTCGCCGCGGCGGAATGTGTCGCGGTATTCGCTCGCCACCCGACCGACATGGAGCGACGACCGCACCAGCTCGCGGTCAACCTCATCGAGGTCGCCATACATCTCCCGCAGCCGCTGGAGCGCCGGCACACCGCCGAGCTCGACGATGAGGTTCTCCTGCGCCTTGGTGATGACAAGCGGCCGTCCGACCGGGCGGCAGCCCTGCGAGACGACCGGCCGCACCCGAACGCCCCCCCCCACGACCACGCCCACGGCTCCGGAGTCGTAGGTCCGAGGGCCGGCCACGAGCGTGTTCGTGCCGGGCTGCCCGCCGCCGCTGGCCATCCCGCCGACGATCGGCACGCCCGGATGTTCCTCCTCCATCCGCTTCACAAACGAGTCAACTGGAAACGAGAACGGATCGGCCAGGAGCACGAGGGCCGCGTTGGCCGGCCACTCGCCGGAGAGCCGCTCGGGCCAGCCGGCAAAAGCGCCCCCCTCGGGCGTCTGCATGTATTCGAGCGATACCGGCTCGAGCCACGCCCCCGGGAGGCGGGCCAGCCACACGACCACGGCCGGCCCGGCCTCGTATTCCCGGTCGCCGGCGAGAACGCCCTCGGCCGTGGTGCCGATCACGTGTCGGGCCGGCACGAGGTCGGCGGCGAGTTCGAGCGCCGGCCGGATCGACCCGCCGTGGGCGGCCGAGACAAACACCACGCCGAGGTCGGCCTGACCGCCGCCGAGTTCGCCGCGGGCGGCGGCGATCGCCTCCCGGAGCGCCACGTCGAGCTGCGGATTCGTGGACGCCCCGCAGCCGCAGCGGAGCGGTTCGCTCGTGGTGCCGACGCCCTGCTGCCCTGTCGTCACGTTACGATCTCCGCGAACGACGTCACCACCGGATGGTCGAACAGCCCGCCGGCGTCTCGGTTGCCGGGGCGGACGGCGAGCGCCGTGGCCATGCCCGCAGCGCGGGCGGCGTCGAGTTCGGCCCCGACGTCGCTCACAAACAGGATCTGCCGTGGTTGGTACCGCATGTCGGCGGCGATCGCGGTGTAGCTGGCGGGCTCCCGCTTCGGCCCGGTCGTCGTGTCATAGTGGCCGCGAAGCAAGGGGAGCAGGTCGCCGGCCGCCGTGTGGCCGAAGAAGAGCTGCTGGGCCTCGATCGAGCCCGACGAGTAGATCCGGACGTCGAGACCGGAATCGGCCCAGCGGGCGAGCGCCTCGGGCACATCGTCGAAGATGTGGGCCACGATGTCGCCCGACTCAAAACCGCTCCGCCAGATCATCCCCTGGAGCGTTTTGAGCGACGTGTCTTTGACGTCGCGGGACATGAGCTCGACCGCGGCGAGTGCCGCACGGGTGGGATCGGTGGCAATGGCAGCTGGATCAAGCGGCGCACCTGCGGCAGCGGTGATGGCGGCGGCGAGTTCAAGAATGGCCGGGTCGTCGCGGCCGGCGGCGAAAAACGAGCCCACGTTGGCCTTGGCGTGCTCGAAAAGCACGTCGTACACAAACGAGATGCTCGAGGTCGTCCCCTCGACGTCGAGGAGGATGCCGCGGCCGTCGAAGACGATCACAAGGCCGCCCTTCCGGGATCGCCCGCCGAACGGTCGCCCCTCAGCCAGGCCGGCCCCAGACAGAGCGGCTCATAGCCGGCATGCACGCCGTCGGTGCTGTAGTGGGGCGTCCAGCCGGTGGTGTCCTGGAACAGCCGGATCGCCCGGATCCGCCGGTCGCCGCAGAGGTCGAACCAGTGCCGCGTGCCGAGTGGCACGCTGATCAGGTCGCCGGCATGCACCTCGATCCCGAACACGGGGCGGTCGCCGGGATTGATGTGAAATACGCCGCTGCCCTGAAGGATGAACCGCACCTCATCTTCGGTGTGGGTGTGTTCCTTGCTGAACTTCGCAAGCATGGCATCGAGGCCGGGCGTGTCGGGGTGGACGTCGATCACGTCGACGGTGACAAAGCCGCCGCGGGCCTTGATCTCCTCGATCTCCGGGGCGTAGGCCGCCAGGATCGCTTCGGCCGGCGCGGCCGGATCGACCCGGTCCTCGAGCGGCCAGACCTCGTGGTGGAGGCCGTGGTCGTTCAGAAATCTCGTGACCTCGGCCGGGTCGCTGATCCGGCGGGCTTCGGCGGGAACGGTGACGATCGCCATCGGGAAATCCTCCGCGTCTACAAAAACGAAGTTACTGCTGATGCTGCTGCCGGGCTGGGTGGCCAGCTGGCACGAGCCGGGCCCGGGCCACGCACTCAAAGAGAAACTCGAAAATCTCGATGTGGCGACGGGCCTCGGCGAGGTCGCGGCCCCAGGTGTACAGGCCGTGGCGGGCGATCAGGAAGCCGTGGAGCGGCGGACGGCCCGGGGCCGTGAAGTCGAGGCCGGCGAACCGCTCCCGGATTCGGGCCGACAGCTCTCGCATGTCCTGGGTGTTGGCAAAGATGGGCACGTCTTCGTGGGTGTCGTGTGTGGTGATGCCCTCGAGCCCTTTGAGCATCTCAAAGCCCGCGATCCGCAGTGTGGCCACCGCGGAGCCGGGGGGCAGATCGGCCCCGGAGAGAATCGTGCCCCAGGGGGAGTGGGTGTGGAGGACCGCGCCCACGGAGGGGACAAGCTCGGCGATCGTGCAGTGGAGGAGCGTCTCGGCCGAACTGCGGCGGTCGGAGCCGTCGGTCACGCGGCCACTGGAATCGACGCGGACGAAGTCGTCGCGGGAAAGGGCCGACTTATCCTTGCCGCTGGCGGTCACGAGCAGTTCAAGCGGCTCGCGGGAGATGACCACGCTGTAGTTGCTGCTCGTGCCGAGCGACCAGCCGCGGCCGTGGAATTCACGGCCAAGGGCCCGCAGGGCGTCGAGCGAGTCGGCGGCGGGCGGGCTGGCGAGCGATGTCATGCTCGAAATCTACGAAACCCGTGGGGGCCACCGCAATGAGCCGGTCCTGGGCCGGGCAAACTCATCGGCGGGCCGCACGCCCGCCGCCGCGGGGCAGGCAGTGCCGCCGCCGAGTGCCACTCTTAAAGGTATGGGGCGAACAGCCTGGCTATGCCGTCGCGGAGCCGCACCGGCAGGCTGCGCGCGTCAACCTCGGCGAGCGTCTTGGCCCGCGACCTCGCGATCACGTCGGCGATCTGCCGGTCGAGCCGCCCGGCCAGATCGCGGTCGTAGACCTCGACGTTGAACTCGAAGTTGAGCCGCATCGAGCGGTCGTCCCAGTTGCCGCTACCAAACATCGCCCACGCCCCGTCCACAACCAAGAGCTTCGTGTGTTCGAAGGGGGGCGGCGACATCCAGACGTGGCAGCCGCGGTCGAGCACCTGCCAGAGCAATGCCGTCGAGGCCCAGCCCACGAGTGCGAGGTTGTTCTGCTCGGGGAGCACGATGTCGACCTGCACGCCGCGGGCCGCCGCCACGTCGAGGGCCTGGCAGACCGCGTCGTCCGGGAGAAAGTAGGGCGTCATGACCCGCACCGACCGCTGGGCGGCCGTGAGGGCACCGGCGAGCACAAGCTTGATCCGACCGATGTCGGGGTCGTCGGGGCCGAAGCGGATGCCGCGGGCGATCGTGGAGCCGGCTGCCGCGAGGCTGGGCTTCCAGGCGTGGCCGCCGAGCGTCTCCTCCGCCGCGAAGGCCCAGTCTTCGACGAAGACCTCGAGCAGGTGGGCAACGACTGGTCCCCGGAGGCGGAAGTGGGTGTCGCGGACCGGGTGCCGGGGCGAGTGGGCCAGCCAGCAGCCGTCGCGGATGTTGAGGCCGCCGGTGAAGCCGACCGCACCGTCCACCACCATGATCTTGCGGTGGTTTCTCAGGTTGGCGTAGGCAAAATAGATCGGCACGCTCGCCGGCAGAAACCGTTCCACCCGCACGCCCCGGCTGGCCAGAAGTCGCGTGATCGGCGGAAACGAGTAGGTGGAACCGATCCCGTCGATGAGCACACGAACCTCGACGCCCCGGTCGACGGCCCGGCCGAGGGCATCGGCGAAGAGTCTGCCCGTGGGATCGTTGTCGAAGATGTAGGTAGACAGGCCGATGCTCTGGCGGGCCCCGTCAATCGCCTCGAGCATTGCGGGGTAGGCCTCGTCGCCGCCGGCGAGCGGCTCGATCGCGTTGCCATCGACGAGGGGCCGCCCCGCAACGCGGCCGACGAGCGTGGCAAGCGACCGCAAGGGGGCGTGGTCGGGCCCGATCGCCTCGCGGATCCGATCGAGTTCTGGCACGGCGGCACGGGTTTCAAGCGTGGCCCGGGCCACGCCCGACCGCAGATGCGTGGCCCGCGAGCGGATCCGGTTAACCCCCAGGATAAAATAGATCAGGGGGCCAAACACCGGCGAGAGCCAGATCAGCCCGACCCAGCCGATCGTGGACCGGGTGTCCCGCTTGACGAGGATCGCATGGGCCGAAGCGAACGCTGACAGGCCAATGATGCTCCAGGCCAGCACGTGCGGCCAGAGCACAAGCCACCAGTCCCACGCGTCCCGGAGCAGTTGTTCCATGGGGGAAAGGTAGCACGCCCCCGACCGGCTCCTGAGATAGTCCGGGGACTGTTGGTCCGGGGACTGTCCCCTGGCCTGCGGCGTGTCCCCTGGTCTGCGTTCCCTGGATCCACCCCCACCTAGGTAGTGGCGCAAATCGCCCCACCCCGGGGCCCGAGTGGAGCGATTCGCTCCACCCCAGACCGTCAGGGTGGAGCGATTCGCCCCACCCTGGGCCAACCGCGGTGCCGGGCATGAATCGGGCGACAGCATGAATTTCGCTGCCATTCGCGAGGAAAACCAGCTTTTGCCGGAAACAATCCGTCGCCCTGCCCGGTTTGGTACGCCGCTTGCATTGTCTTCCTGACGTCGGAGAGGGCTCAAAGGCCCAAACCGACGCGGCCACCCGGCCGCCCCACCGTCAGGAAGTACGAGGAATAACGCCATGCACGCATTTGTTACCCCCGCTGCGATGAGTCTGTTGGCCATTGTGATGGCCTTGTTTTCGGCCCCTCCGCCGGTCGCTGCGGCTGAGTCGCTGCTCTCCACGACCAATTGGGAGGCCTTTGCGACCGCCAACACATGTGGCTCACTCGCATGGTCCGGTGAGGACGAAACATTCTCGGCCACAAAAAACCCCCTGGGCACGCCCCGGGTGGTGCTCGAAGACTCCGATCTCGATCTTCGCCTCATGACCGGTCTGCCCGCTCCGGAACCGCCAGCGCTCGTGCTCGCCGGCATGGCGTTCGGTGGCGTGCTCTGCGGACGCTCCCTGCTCAAGAGGCGGAAGCGTCAGGCCGGAGAGGATGACGGGGCGATTGAGATTGAGGTCTGAGCGACAACCGCACAACGATTGAAATGATTCAAATTTTCTCTGAACCGAAACTACCCGACCAAGACCGACCAAAAAAACTAGCTCCGAGGAGTTTTCTCATGAACATTGGACGACCAGGCGAGGGTGCTCTCGGTATGCCGGTGGCCGGGCGACTGCTCACGTCCACTGACGTTGTCTTCTGCCTCCTACCGATTGGCTTGTTCCTGTCGATCGTTTCACTCGTCTAAGAAAATTTGGCTCTGCTCGAACGCTCTCGTTCTGCTCATCGCTTCCTTTTAGCTCTTCTTATCTTCCAACTACTCCGCAGGTGACGTCATGGTGTTGAAGGCCTTTTTCGACAACGCGTATGATTCGGATGCGCATCCGATGCCGAACGTGGTGGTCGTAGACCCCCAGTTCGACGCTTACAGGGACTTGGCAACGAGTGCTCGAGACGGTCGGATCGGTCTCCATCTTCGCTCCGCCGGCATGGCAGCGATGAAGCTCGCCCAGCGGCTTGAGGTGGATGCCTGGATCGTCGCCGATGAGCTCGACGACATGTCCGGGCACGACTTCGTGCGGCTGCTCGCCGACATGCGGGGCGATTCCAAGATTGCGATGATCGGTGGCGACCACACGGGTAACGCCGATGTTGACAGTGTGCTCACGCGGCCGATCAGCTGCGCTGAACTCGAGGAACTGCTCGACATGCCGGTCGCGGAGCGGAGCCAGCGGCTCGCGGGGCGGGGCATCAGCGGATCGTGGGTGACCCTGCCGGTGAGCATCGGAGCGGCAGTTGTCGCTCTGGCGGTGTTGATGGTGGGCTAAAGAGCCCCGGCGGGTCTGGGACGTCGGGCGGGAGAATTCCCCGCCGATCGTTACCAGACATTGGGTATGAACGGTCCGCCGCGGCAGATCTGTAGATGCCGTAGCGCCGCCACCTGGCCCGTCGTTTCCAGGGCCTCGCGGAACACGGGGTCATGAAAGCCCTCGATGTCGATGCTTCCCCGCCAGCCGCTAGCCCGAAGCACGCGGATCAGGTCGCCCCAGTCGGTCTCGCCTGAGCCGGGCAGCCGGTGTTCGACGTAGGGCACGCCCCCCCGCAGGCCATGCACGCGGAGGATGTCGCGAAAGACCGCCGCATCCTTGCCGTGGATGTGCCAGATCCTCGCCGCGTGGTCCCGAAGCTGCGGGAGCGGATCGACCAGGCTCACGATCTGGTGGCAAGGCTCCCACTGGAGGCCCAGCACCGGACTCTCAACGGCCGCGAACATCGCATCCCAGGCTCGCGGCGCGTGGGCGATGTTCCAGTCGCCTCGTTCCCACGTGCCTCGCTGCGGGCAGTTCTCGAACGCCAGCCGGACGCCCTGGACCTCGGCCCGGCGAGAGAGCTGACCGAACACCTCGGCAAACCGCGGCAGAGACTCGGGGATTGGCCGCTCGGAAATGCGGCCCGCGAATCCGGCCACGATGTCAGAGCCAAACAGGTGGGCCGCGTCAATGAGCCGCTCCCAGTCGTTCGCGGTCTCGGGGCTCGTGAGCGGATTGCCGTATACGCCCAGACAGCTGATGCGCCGCGGAATGCCGTCGGCCGGCTCGTGGCCCGCGAGCACCTCCCCCACCCGGGCTGCGAGACCGGCCAGGTTAGAGCTGCCGACGGAGCGGCCGAAGGAGAGCTGAAAGGTCTCGAATCCATGCGGCAGCAGCTGAGCGATCACCTCGGCTGTGCGGTCGTGGGCGGGCACGACTGTGCCCAGCCGGATGTCGTCGTGTGAGGTCATGCTGCGGATTGTAGCGAAGGACCTCGTGGTGGATCGCAGCCGAGTTGAGCCCGTCGCGGCTTACAATCATGGGCTCGGCAGGGATTCCAGGTTTTACGGACACAAGGGAAGTCGATGCGGCTTTTGAGCTGGAACATCCACAAGGGGATCGGTGGCCGCGACCGGCGGTATTCGCTGGCGAGGATCATCGACTGCATCGAGGCGGAAAATCCCGATCTCGTCTGCCTCCAGGAGGTGGACCGGCTCGTGCACCGGAGCCGGCACGACGACCAGCCGCGGCTCTTGGCCAGCTACTTCCGCAGCCACTCGGTGTTTCAGCCGACGGTTCACGTGGGCGATGGATCCTATGGCAACCTCGTGCTCTCGCGCTGGCCCGTGGCCAGTCGCCACCGGATCTCGTTGCGACGCGGAGGACGGAAGTCGCGGGGGGCCCAACTGCTGCTCGTCGATTCGCCGGAAGGACCGCTCCACCTCGTCAACACCCATCTCGGCCTGGCAGAGGGGGAGCGGCACTGGCAGGCCGGGAAAATCCTCGGCCACATGCTCTTCCGTTCCGCCGACCCGCATCCCACGCTCATCGTCGGCGATTTCAACGACTGGCGGGACACGCTCGCCCGCGGCGTGCTTGCGGCCGGCGGCTTCCGCCAGGTCACGGCTCCGGCCGCGAAATTTCGCACCTTTCCCGCCTGGCTGGCCGTGGGGGCGCTCGACAAGGCGTTTGTGCGGGGTGGCATCGAGGTTCGCCAGGCCCGCGTCATCCGCACGAGCCTGGCCAAGGCCGCCAGCGACCACCTGCCGCTGGTCGTCGATTTCCACCTCCGATAACGTTTCGCGGTGCCTAACCCGCCAACGTCTCGCGGGCGGCGGCGACGGTAGCCTCGATGTCGGCCCGCGTGAGAGCCGCCGAGATGAAGAGCGCCTCGTACTGACTGCAGGGCAGGTAGACGCCCCGGTCGATCATGCCCCAGAAGAAGGCGGCGTAGCGATCCTTGTCGCTGGTCACCGCCGTCTGCCAGCCGGTCACCGGCACTGGCTCGTCGCCCCGCTGGAAGAATATGGTCATCATGCTGCCCACGCGGGCGACCCAGGTCGTGAGCCCAGCGGCCGCCGCGGCTCTGCGAAAGCCATCCTCCAGCAGCTGGCCGTGTGTCTCGAGCTGCTCGTATGGCGGGTGATCGCGGAGTTCCTCGAGCGTTGCCGTGCCCGCCGCGACGGCCAGCGGGTTGCCGGCGAGCGTGCCAGCCTGAAAGACCTTGCCCGCCGGGAGCACGTGGTTCATCACGTCGGCCCGGCCGCCATAGGCCGCCAGCGGCAGCCCCCCGCCCACGATCTTGCCGAGGATCGTGAGATCGGGTGTGACGCCGAGGATCTCCTGGGCACCCCCGAGCGCGAGCCGAAAGCCGGTCATCACCTCGTCAAAGACCAACAGCGTTCCATGCTCGTGTGTGAGCCGGCGGGCCGTCGCCAGAAACTCTAGACTTGGCCGCACGAGCCCCATGTTGCCCACCACCGGCTCCATGAGCAGCGCCGCGATCGCGTCTCCCTCCCTGCGGAACAGGGCCTCGAGCTGGCCGGGGTCGTTGTATTCGAGCACCAGCGTGTCGCGGGCGGTGCCGGCCGTCACACCTGGCGAGTCGGGCACGCCCAGCGTGGCGGCCGATGAGCCGGCGGCCACGAGCAGGCTGTCGCCATGACCGTGGTAGTTGCCGGCAAACTTCACGATCTTGTCGCGGCCAGTAAACCCGCGGGCCAGCCGGACGCCGCTCATCGCGGCCTCGGTGCCCGAGCTCGTGAGGCGGACCTTCTCAATCGACGGCACGGCGGCGATGATGAGCTCCGCGAGCCGGCTCTCGCCTTCGGTTGGCGCGCCGTAGCTGGTTCCGGTCGCGAGCGTTGCCTCGATCGCCGCCACCACCCGGGGATGGCGATGGCCGAGGATCATCGGCCCCCAGGAGCCGATGTAGTCGAGGTAGCGATTGCCATCGATGTCGGTGAGCCACTGTCGGTCGGCCGCCCGGAAAAAAATTGGCTCGCCCCCCACGCCCCCGAACGCCCGGGCGGGCGAGTTGACGCCCCCGGGAATGAGCATGTTGGCCCGAGCGAAGGCGGCGCGGCTGAGACCGCGACGAGTGGCGTGGAAGGTCGACGGGTGGGGCAGGTTCATGAATTCTCGGGACGGGGATGTGGGGAGCAAGAATCGTGTGTGTATAGGTGCCTTCGATCCAATTCTAGGGTGCAGCGAGCAGGCGGCGGGCTTCGGTGACGGCGTCGGCGACGTGCGGACGATCCGCAAAGATCTCGACAAGACCAGAGAGCAGCCCGCGACGGCGGGCCAGGAGGGCTTCGCGGGCGGCCTGGTCAGCGGTTGTTTCCGCGAGGGTGGCGAGCGATGCCGCTTCGCCGAGCGTGGCCGCGGCCCGGGCGGCATCCTCCTCCCGTTCCCGGGCGGCCAGTGGCCTCACGCGGTCGATCTGCCGGCGGGTGAGGTCGAGCCAGAGCGAGGCGTCGGCGGCGGTGCGTACCTCATCGCCGGTGGGCGACCCGGCGCCGTGGAGCGCGAGAATCGCCTCGAGCCCGGCCAGGCAGGCAACCGGGCTTTCCTGCTCGCGGGCGACCGCCGCGCGGTAGTCCCGCTCGAGCGGCCCGAGCGGCGCGCCTGTTCGCGGCCGACGGCGGGCCTCCCGCTCGAGGACATCAAGATCGAGCGTACGCCTGAGGCTCCGGATCGTGGCCGCCCGCGGGTCGTCGCCGTGCCGCGCGAGAAACAGATCGATCAAGTCGGTGGCGTCCCCCAGATCGGCCCCCGAGTCGTCGGCAACCGCCATGATCCGCTCATGGAGGGTGTCGGGGGAAACCGGCTGGGAAACGACGTATCCCACGGCCACCACGAGTGCCACGAGCCCTCCCGCCAAACCAAACCGCGTGAGGCCCTCGCGGCGGCGTTGCCGGGCCGCCTGGTCTTGCTGCGAGCGATCGAGTTCCTCGACGGTCGTAAACCGGGTGTCGGCTGGGATCTGCGGCTGACGCAGCCCCGGGGCCGGCTCGGTTGGCCGGTGGGCCAAGGAGGCCGGGCCGTCTGCTGCGGTCGGGTTCACGAAGGGGAGCGTTGCCGCCTGGCCGCGGGCATCGGCTGCCATCGCGGCCGGGCCGTGGGTGTCAAGGTGGGGGGCGGCGCCGGCGACAGTGGCCCGCGTGGCGGCCAGCAGATCAACGCCCGGCGGGACTTCTGGCGGCGGCTCACGACCGAGGAGCGTATGGCCGCCGCGGAAGTCGATGGTGGCCGCTATCGGATCGGCCGCTGCTACCGGATCGGCTGCGTTTGGCGGTCGTGGATCCTGCTCAATCGCCGCCAAGAGCCGGCCCAGGGCCAGCGCCGTTGCTGGCCGGTCGGCCGGATCCTTGGCGAGCAGTTTCTCGATCAGCCGATCAAGCGTGGCGGGCACGTCGGTCACGAATGCCGATACCCGCGCCGGTGTCTCCCGCTGCTGCCGCCGCAGCACCTCGCCTACCTCGCCCCCTCGAAACGGCGGTCGGCCCACGAGCATCGCATACATCACAAGCCCGAGCGCATAGAGATCGACGCGGTGGTCCACCGGGCCGCCGGCAGCCTGCTCGGGCGCCATGTATTCGGCGGTGCCGACCACCGTGCCCGCGAGCGTTTGCCCCGTGTCGCCAAACAGCCGGGCGATACCGAAATCGGCCAGCTTGACGCCGCCGCCTGGCTCGTCGGTAAGCAGCAGGTTCGCGGGCTTGAGATCCCGGTGCACGATCCCCTGGTCATGGGCGGCCTTGAGGGCCCGCGCGATCTCGCCGGCGACGGTAACCGTCTCCTGCCAGCTGAAGGTGCGGCCTGCCTTGAGGGTCTCCTCGAGGCTGCGGCCCGGCACGAGTTCCATTGCGAAGAATGGCACTCCCTCGTCTTCGCCGAAGGCGATCAGGCGGACGATGCCCGGATGCCGCAGCCCCTTGAGCGTCTCGATCTCGGCCTCGAACCGCCGCCGCAGGCCGGTCTCGTCACCGAGATCGGCCGAGAGCGTCTTGACCGCGACTGGGCGGCCGGCGGCATCCACGGCCTCGTAGACCGTGCCCATTCCGCCGCGGCCGATCCGACGGCGGATCGCGTAAGGTCCCAGGCGTGTCGGCTCCATGGCACAAGAGTCTATCCCGGCGGCCCGGCCCACGGCACAAAGGCGGCGCGTGTACAACACGCCCGCCGCCGGCAGAGGCTTGCGGCAGGAAAAAGCCGCCGCCGACGGAGACACTCGTGGCCACGGGACCCATGACACACGCCAGCGACAAGAGGCTCTTGCCGGCCGACATGAACCAAGCCCAAGGTCTGGCCACGTACGCCCGCGATTTCCTGTTCCGCGATCCCCGGCCCATCTCCCGAGCCACGCTCGACCTCCTCGAGCGGTTTCACCTCGACAGCGTGGGCTGCGGCGTCTCGGCCCTCGCCGAGCGGGCCAACGCCCCGACGGTCTTGCGGCGTGAGGCGCTCGGCACGGCCCCGGCCGCGGGCACGACCGGTGCGGCCTGCTTCGGGTCAGGTCGCCGCTGCCTCACGGAGCGGGCCGTGGCCGCCAACTCCAGTGCTGTTCGGGAGTGGGACTCCAACGGTACGAACTTCGGCTACGACGCCGCCCGGGGCCGCACAGCTGGCGAGTTCGGCCACAACGACTGGTATCCAGTGGCGATCGCCGCGGCAACCGAGGCCAGGCTCGACGGCGACACGACGCTCCGCGTCATGCTCCTCGTCGACGAGATCCGCGGCCGACTGGCGGAGGTGTTTGCCCTGCGAAACTACGCGATCGACCACGTCCACCACGGCACGGTCGCCTCCGCCACCGCCTTCACCGCGGCCCTGGGAGGGGATGAGTCCCAGATCGAGTCGGCGATCGGAATGGCCGTCGCACACTACGTGCCCTTCCGGGCGATCCGGGCGGGCCACCAGCTCTCTGACAGTAAGGGAGCCTCGGCGGCGCTCGCCGCCGAGGCGGCCGTGAGCTGCGGACGCCGAGCGCTGGCCGGATTCCAGGGACCGCCAGACGTGTTTCGTAACCGATTGGCCATCTACCGGCTCAACGAGCCTTCGGCCGATGGCAAGAGTCCCTTCGACCTCGAACTCGGCCTCGGCGGCGATGCCTTCGCGATCCACGCCATGCACTTCAAGCTCGGCCTCTATGAGCATCAGTCGGCCGGGGCTCTCCAGTCGCTCGTCAACCTCTTCGCAGAGCACCCGGCCCTCGTCGCCGAGCTCGGCGGCATCCGTCGGATTCGGGTCGTGATCTACGAGCCGGCATTCTCAATTATCGCCGATCCGGCCAAGCGAACACCCACGACGCGGCAGTCGGCCGACCATTCGCTCCCCTACATCCTGGCCAAGACGCTGCTCAAGGCCGGCGCTTCCCCGGGTGGCAGGCCTGGCTGGGAGCAGCTCATGCTCCTGCCCGACGACTATTCCGACGACGCGATCCGCGACCCGGCCGCCGCGGGGCTCATCGAGCGGATCGAGATCGAGCATGGCGGACCGGAGTATGACCGGCTCTATCCCGACGGCATTCCGACGCGGGTCGTGGTCGAACATGAGTCGCTCGGCACGCTCGACGGCGGGCTCGTACGGCACCCGCTCGGCCACGCCCAGTCGGATCCGCTCCGGACGGCGGCGCTCGTCGATCTCAAGTTTGACCGGCTTGTGGCCGGCGCGGTGGACGATCCGGCTGCCTTGCGGCAGCAGATCCGGCTGACAGGACGATCGGCGGCTGAGGTAGCGGAGCTCTATGCGTTTCCCATTCACGGGTGTGATCCCGGTTGACAAACATCCCGGCGCGACCTCGCGGCAGGTGGTCGATGCTGTGGGCCGGGCCCTTGGCATGAAGGCGGTCGGCCACGCCGGCACGCTCGACCCGCTCGCCGCGGGTGTGGTTGTGGTCTGCGCTGGCCACGCGACGAAGCTCGTCGACTTTATCCACCAGTGTCCCAAGCAGTACGAAGCTGTGTTTCTCTTTGGCCGCTCGAGCCCGTCGGACGATCTCGAGACCCCGGTCGAGGAGGAACCTGGCCCGCGGCGGCCAACGCGTGCGGAGATCGAGGCGGCCCTGCCTGGGTTTCGTGGCGGGATCATGCAGCGGCCCTGCGACTACTCGGCCGTGCACGTGGGCGGTCAGCGGGCCTATCGGCTCGCCCGCAAGGGCCGCGAGATGGAACTCCCGGCCAAGCCCGTGCGGATCAACCGGCTCGAGATCACGGCCTATGACTGGCCGCGGCTGGCTCTCGACGTCGAATGCTCGACGGGCACGTTTATCCGAGCGATCGGCCGCGACCTGGCGGCGACACTTGGCACTGCGGCCGTCATGGAATCGCTTGTCCGCACGAGCGTGGGGCCGTTTTCGCAGGCCGCGAGCATTCCCCTGGCGGCGGTGAGTCCCCTCGCGGTAACGGCCGCTCTGCTTCCCGCGGTGGCAGCGGTCTCGCATCTGCCCGGGGCTGTGCTGTCGGGAGAGTTGCTCGAGCGAGCCGTTCGCGGCGGGCTCGTGCCGCTACCCGACAGCGCCCTAAGCGGAACCGCTCTTCTGCCACCCGATGCCGTCAGAGCCTGCGACGAGTCGGGCGAATTGGTAGGCATCCTCAGGTCGCATCCGTCCGGCGGCTGGCGGCTCAAGCCCAACTTCCGCGGCGCGGGGGACTAAAAAAGGGGACAGTCCCCGGCTCGCGGCCCGCCTGGCCTCATAAAAGCCCCGGGCGCGAGCCCGGGGACTGCGGGACCAAAGGCCACCCCGCCTGCCACTGCCGTTCATGCCACCTCGCCCTTGCTGCCCGAGATCGACAACATCGCTCAGCCTGGCTGCGTCGAATTGGTGGGCCACGTCACAGTCCCCCGGCTCGCGCCGGGGGCTGTGCGATTGCGAGTGTATTGAATC
>JBBEEF010000131.1:1910-3347 GCA_040880915.1 Pirellulales bacterium | reverse complement strand
CGCCGCGGACGGTGCAGCAGATGCAGCCGTTGTTCATCTCGAAGATCTCTTCCTCGGCGCCGATCACGAGCTCGTGATCCACGCCTACCTCGCCGAACTCGTTCTCGATCACGGCGATCCGCCGGCCGTGCTGCTCGGAGAGGATCCGGTTCAGGAGCGTGGTCTTGCCCGAGCCGAGAAAGCCGGTCAGCACGGTCACCGGCACGCGGCCGGCGGCGACGGAGTCATTCTCGGAAGCGGTCTGGTCGGGGGAATCGGCGGTGCTCATGGGAGATCTCCTCGAGGGGATGCGGCAGGGGACGAACCAGAAGGATTCGGCCGCGGTGCTGCGGGGGGCAGGCAGCAGCCGGCCTGCGGCGGATGGCCGTGGCCGACCAGGTTGGGCTCGCGGGCGAGCGCTGCGGCCACGTCGGCGGCGGTGAGGTCGGCGGCGGCCCGAGGGATCTTCCAGGTCCGCGGGCTCGCTCCGCCGAGCAGTGCGATCACCGTCTCCACCGGCGGGCACCCGGGCTCATGGCAGGCCAGTTCGGTCACCATCACGATCGCGGCGTCGTCGGCCGGCAAGCCCGCCTCCGCCCAGAGCCGGACCCGGCCCACGGCCGCCGCATCGGCCCGCCGCTTCCCGCCGAGGTCGAGCATCAGGCCACCTCCGCGAATCGCCGAAACCGATGCCGCTCGAGCGTGGCCGGCACGGGCAGAACCGCCCCGGCGGCGTGGCAGGCCCGCGCCCAAGCGATCACGTCCTCAAACACGCTCTCCTCCGCGATCCCGCCGAACCAGGCCGTGCCAGCGGCCGTCATCACGAGGATCACGTTGGCCATGTCGCAGGGGCCGAGGCAGCCCGAGATCGTCAACTGCACCGTGCGGTTGAGCTTTTCCTGCTTCCAGACTTCCTTGAGCCTCTCCACCGGAACGGGCGGGAAGCCGCGGTCGGTTCGCCCGCAACAGCAGCCCACGCAACAGGCGACCTGCGCGAGGGCCGTGCGGTTCGTGAGCGGAGCGGCAGCGAGCGAGGCGTCGGCCGGGGCGTCGCAGACGGTGGCCATGATCGTGATGCGTCCAGTGGGGAGGTGGCGGCGCGGGTCAGGTCGCGGCCAGGTCGCGGCGGCCGGCGAGCCAGGTGCGGAGGTCGCGGACGGCGGCCCGGATGCCGTAGACGATGAAGCCGATCACCACGGCCGAGACGGCGGCCAGCACGGCGTGCTCGGGCATCGTCTCCGGCTCGATCACGAGGATGTCGAAGAGGTTGATCTCGACGTGGTGGGCCAGCAGGGGGGCGAAGGACATGACGGGCTCCTGGAGTGGTGAACGTGCGGAGTGGACTGGGCCGAGATCTTACCGCAGCCGCAATGCACATGCAAGTGAGTTGCATAATGGGCCGGGGCCCGGTAGGGTGCAAAACGGCCCTGGCCTATCCGGTCCGAATTGGTCCCGATC
>JBBEEF010000131.1:0-1810 GCA_040880915.1 Pirellulales bacterium | reverse complement strand
GGGAAACCACAGCCCGGGAAACCACAGCCCGGGGAATCCACAGCCAAGGAGACACACCATGCGTGAGCGGGCAAGGAGCGACGAAGAGCACATGAAGAGGGAGGCCCGGCAGCCGCGGTGGCCACGGGCCGGGAGCCTGGCGGTCGCGGGACTGTTTTCGCTCGGCATCGCGGCATGCCTGGCGATGAGCTGTGCCCGGCTTGCCCCGCTGGCCGACGCCGAACTCGACCACGCCGCTGAGCTGGGAGGCCACTCCGCCCGTGGCCATGCCCATGGCCACGGTCACGCGGCCGTGGACGATCACGATCACGATCACGATCACCCCGCCGCCAGCCCGAAACCAGGGGCGGCGGCCCCCGGCTCATTCGCCGATGCCCTGGCGAGGATCATTGAACTCGACAGCAGGATCCGCGCCGACCCCGAGGCCGCCCACGGCGACCTCCACGCGATCGGCCACCTCCTCGAGGAACTGCCCGGCCTGGCCCAGACCGCGGGGGTGCCCCTCGACGCCGCGGCCGTGAAACGGTCGGCCGGCATCCTGTTCGAGGCCTTTTCTCGGATCGACGATAAACTGCACGGCCAAGAGGGCTCGACCTACGCCGAGGAGGCCGGAACGATCGGCCGGGAGCTCGGCTCGTTCCGGGCGTTCCTCGTGGAGCACAAGCCGTAGCGGCGGCGGGCCGGCGCCCGAAGAGCCCATTCAATTGCCGCTTGCCGGCAAAGGGGTACGGCAGTACACTTCATTGTGGTATTCAGGATTTGTTTGCCTGCGGCCGAGATCATCGTGAGTACGGCTCCCCGATATCTGCCGCACTACAACGTTGCCGACCACGCCGCGTGGGAAGGCGACTGGGAATTGCTCGATGGCATCGCCCTGGCGATGACGCCCAGTCCCTTTGGGCCGCATGCTGAGCGGCTCTCGCGGCTGGCAGCCGCCCTGTGGAACGGGATCGATGCTGCTGGCTGTCATGCCACGGTGCTCGTTGAGATCGATTGGATCGTAGCGAACGACACGGTGGTCCGGCCGGATCTTGTGGTCGTGTGCGGTCCGGCACCGAAGCGGCACGTCGAGCAGCCTCCGGCGCTCGTGGCGGAGATCCTCTCCGCTGCCACCCGTAGTCGCGATCAGATAGTCAAGCGAGAACTGTACGAAGCGAACGGGGTGCGGTGGTATCTGATGATTGATCCCGATGAAGATCGGTCGTCTTTGCTGCGGCTGGGGAAGGCAGGCCGCTACGAGCCGCTGCCCGCCATAGGTCGGCAGGACATTGACCTGTGTCCCGACTGCACGATATCACTCGACCTGGGCAGGTGATGCAGCCGCCGCCGAGACGCCGTCTCGAAAGCCTGCTCCGCCGGCCGGCGGTGGTGCTCGGGCTGGCGATGGCCGTCGCGGTGGCCGTCTTCGTCTTGGCCACACCGCGGGCCCTGCTGATGCTCGGCGGCCTGACGGCCACGGTCGCGGTCGGCCTGGCTGGGCCCTGGCTTTCGCTCCTCGGACTGCGGGGCCGGCTCTGCTTTGCCGCCGAGCGGTGCCGCGTGGGAGACCGCGTCGCGTGCCGGGCCCGGGTCACCCGATTTGGCCGGCCGGCCCAACCGCCGCGGGTGGACTGGCCGGCCGACGGCGGGGAGGACCTGGCCGCCGGCCTCGTGACCCCCACCCGGCGCGGGCTCTTTCCCAGACCCGGCTGCGGGCCGGTGATCGCCAGCGATTGGCCGTTCGGAATCGTGACCGCCCGCCGCCCGCTCGCCGTGGACCGCCCGCCGCCCGCTCGCCGTGGACCGCCCGCCGCCCGCTCGCCGTGGACCG
>JBBEEF010000130.1:12361-21720 GCA_040880915.1 Pirellulales bacterium | reverse complement strand
GGGCGCGAGCCCGGGGACTGCGGGAATGAAGGCCACCCCGCCTGCCACCCCGCCTGCCACCCCGCCTGAGCCGCCCCTTGGTAGACGACACCGCTTAGCCTGGCTCTCGTCCAATTGGTACGCCGCGTCACAGTCCCCCAGCTCGCGCAGGGGGCTTTTATGCCTCGCATGCAGCAACGAACGGGATTGCGATCCGCCCCTCTCGCTCGCTTGCGAGGCCGTCGAGATAGCACGGGCAACCCCTTTCCATCACCAACAGCCTGTTTGGTTGCGGTCGGAAGGCCGCGTTAGGCTGTGCCGCATGAAACCCGGCTTTGCCCTTGAGGTTCAGGCGACCGACGGGGCGGCCCGGGCGGGAACGCTTAGCACGCCGCGGGGAAGCGTGCCGACGCCGCTGTTCATGCCCGTGGCCACCGCGGCCACGGTCAAGGGGGTCGACATCGGCCGGGTGGCCGAGACCGGGGCCGGCATGATCCTTGCCAATACCTACCATCTCCACCTGCGGCCCGGCGAGGAACTGGTGGAGCAGGGGGGTGGGCTCGCCCGATTCATGGGCTGGGGTGGCCCCACGCTCACCGACTCGGGAGGCTATCAGGTCTTCAGCCTCGCCCGGCAGGTGAAGGTTACCGAAGAGGGGGCGTTCTTTCGCTCCCACATCGACGGCTCGGCTATCTCGCTCACTCCCGAGGCAGCGATGCGGATCCAGGAACGGCTCGGGGCCGACATCGCCATGCAGCTCGACCAGGTGGTCGCCCTGCCGGCCGAACGAGCGACGGTCGAGGAGGCGATGCGACGGTCGCTCCGCTGGGCCGAGCGGTGCCGCGCGGCCCATGGGCGGCCGGATCAGGTGGTCTTCGGGATCGTGCAGGGAGGCCTCGAGCCGGACCTGCGGCGGGAGAGCGCCCTGGCGCTCGTCGACCTCGACTTTCCCGGCTACGCCGTGGGCGGCCTTTCAGTTGGCGAGGGCCCGGAAGCGATGCGGTTAACGCTCGCGGCGACCGTGCCGCATCTGCCGGCCGACCGGCCGCGGTATCTCATGGGTGTTGGCCAGCCGCAGGACATCGTCGCGGCTGTGGCCGCGGGGATCGACATGTTTGACTGCGTGCTCCCCACCCGGTGCGGCCGCAACTCACTGGTGTACACGTTCGCCGGCCCTGTGCGGCTCAAGAACGCCCGCCATGCCGCCGAGCAGGGTCCGCTCGAGGAAGACTGTCCCTGCGTCGCCTGCCGCCACAGCCGCAGCTACCTCCGCCATCTTTTTCTGGCTGGCGAGATGCTCGGCCCCGTCCTCGCCTCGATCCACAATCTTACGTTTTACCAGCGGCTCGTGGCCCGCCTCCGCGAGGCGATCCTCGTTGGCGGCTTCGCCGAGACGGCCCGCGGCCTGGCGGCCTCGTGGCCGTCACCCACTCCGGCAGGCTGAGCTGACATGCCGTGGCGACCGCCCGCGGCGCGGCCGACTTGTCCGCCCCGCGCGTGCCCCACTACATTCTTCTGTTTCCCGTTGGATCCTCGATTCCCCCGGTCCTCTGGCCCCGTTGCCGACCATGCTCCTTCCCGCAATCTGTCTCCCGAGCCTGTCCGCCTCCCTGGCTGTCTGCATTGCGCAGGCGGCCGAAGGAGGGTTGCCACCGCTGGCCCTCCAGTTGCTGCCGATGGTGGCGATTGGCGTGGCCGCCTACCTGCTGCTCTTCCGGCCGGAGCGAGAACGGCAGCGGCGGCACCAGGGATTGCTCGCGAATCTCAAGAAGAACGATCGCGTCGTCACGACGGGCGGACTGTGTGGCACCGTCGCCGCCGTCGACCGCGAGGCCAATCGAGTGTCGCTCAAGGTGGACGAGTCAGCCAACGTGAAGCTTACGGTCACGCTCGCGAGCATCTCGCAGGTGGTTCCTGCCGGCGGCGACGGCGCCGAATCCTCGTCCTGACGGGGCGGACCGGCCGCCCTTTTGTTCCGCGATTCCCCCCAGATTCCCCCAGATTCCCCCAGATTCCCCCAGAGTTCTCCAGAGATCCCCATGAACCCCTCGAGCATCGCCAGCCTTCTGGCTCTCGTCGCCCCCGAAACCGGCGTCGCTCCGCTCCCCGCCGTGCCGTGGTGGCAAACCCCCGGCGCCGGCTGGCTGATCGCGCTTGCCGTGCTCGTCGTGCCGACGGTGATCGCCTGGATGGTGGCGAAGAACTTCCGTGTGCCCGACATGTGGGGGCGGATTGCCACCGTGCTCGTCGCCCTGGCCGCGGGAGGCACGATCTGCTGGATGGGCTGGCCGCCGCGGCTGGGCATCGACCTCAAGGGCGGATTGATCCTTGTGTATGAGGTCGCGTCTGGCAAGCAGCGGCAGGCCCGGATCGACGATGGCGTGGCCGTCATCGAGCGGGTGTTGGCAGCCCAGGACGGCGCCGCGGCCACGCTCGAGCGGAAGGGGGACGGCCGGCTGGCGGTCAAGCTCGAGACCGCCGATGCGGCCGCCCGCGAGGCCTTTCTGGCCGCGATCAAGGAAGCTTCGTTTGACCGGGCCACGGTGGAGGAGATTTCCCGGCAGGCCACGCCCGCGGCTCTCGCGATCGAGTACGAGATCACGCCCGAACAGGTGAAGGTCCCGATGGACAAACTCGTCGCGGCGGTCAGTCGCCGGGTCAACCCGGGCGGCCAGAAGGAGGTGACCGTTCGCCAATTCGGCCTCGACCAACTCGAGGTCATCCTGCCCGAGGTCGAGCAATCGGAGGTGGACCAGATCAAGCGGATCATCTCGAGCGCCGGGGTGCTCGAGTTCCGAATCCTCGCCAACCGAGCCGATCCACGGCACCGGATCGCCGTCAGCCAGGCCGAAAAATTTCGGGGCACGACGGTGCGGCAGCAGGGGGAGCCCGTCGCCCGCTGGATCAGGATTGACGCGGAGCGGATGCAGCCCGACGACCGGATGGTGACCCGGACCGGGGTCGACGGCGGTGAGGTGCTCGTCATGGTCGATCGCTTCAACGTCGCCGGCGGCGACCTGAGCCGTGTGAGCGCCGACGTCGATGATGCCTCGCTCTCCCCCTGCGTGAGCTTCCTGCTCAATGCCCGCGGCGCCAGCAAGTTCGGTGTGCTTACGAAGCAGAATCTGCCCGACCCCGCCAACGGCCTGGAGAGCCGGCTTGGGATCGTGCTCGACGACGTGCTTCAGTCGGCTCCGGTGATCCGCAGCCAGATCACGTCGAGCGGTCAGATCACGGGCAACTTTACCCAGCGGGATGTCGACTTCCTGGTCGAGGTTTTGAATGCGGGCAGCCTGCCGGCGGCCTTGTCGAGCGAGCCGATCAGCGAGCAGCGAATCAGCTCGCAGCTCGGCGACGATACGATCCGTTCCGCCCGCTTGGCGATGATGCTCGCCACGATCCTCGTGCTTGTCTTTATGCTCGCCTATTACCGCTTCGCTGGTCTCGTCGCCGACGTGGCCGTGCTCATGAACATCGTGCTCGTGGTGGCGGTGATGATCACCTTCAAGGTCGCCTTCACGCTTGCGGGGCTGGCAGGGCTCGTGCTCTCCGTCGGGATGGCGGTCGACGCCAACGTGCTGATCTACGAGCGAATCCGGGAGGAGCTCGACCGCGGCTCGGCGGTCCGGATGGCGATCCGCAATGGCTTCCAACGGGCCTTCTCGACGATCATCGACTCGAACCTGACCACGCTCATCACGGGTGTGGTGCTGTTCGCGATCGGCACCGACCAGCTCAAGGGCTTCGCGATCACGCTCATCCTGGGGCTCGTGCTCAACCTGTTCACGGCTGTGTTCTGCGCTCGGGTGGCCTTCGAGTTGGCGGAGCGATCCGGCTGGCTCAAGAGGCTCTCGATGGCCCGCCTGCTTGGGCAACCCAAAGTCGAGTTTGTGAAGTGGGCTCCTGTGGCGGCGACCGTTTCGGCGGCGGTGATCCTGCTGGGCGCCCTGGCTGCGGGCCGGCGGGGCAGTGAGCTTTTCGACATCGACTTCACCGGTGGAACGAGCGTCCAGATTGAATTCAAGGACGGGCAGGAACTACCGATTGCCGAAGTTCGGCGGGCAGTTTCCGGCAAGTTCCGGTCGGCCACGGTCAGTTCGGTGACCCTTGCCGAGGGCGTGGCCGACCGCCGCTTCAAGATCGACACGTCCAATCAGGATCAGGCCGAGGTGGAGCAACTCCTCCAGGAGGCCTTCCCCGGACGCATGGCGACCTATGGCATGACCAGCGGCGAAATCACGTCGAGTCCGGCGACGGAGCCTGCCGTGGAGGGCATCGTCGACCTTCCCACGACGGTGCAGCTGATGTTTCCGCAGAAGATCACGCGGGCCGCGCTGACCGGCACCCTGCAGGCCGCCCTGGAGGCGGAAGGGGCCGGCGATGCCGAGTTTGCCCTCACGAGCGAAGAACCGGCCGCAGCCTCGAAGCCCTGTGGCACCTGGGATCTGTTGACATCGCTCGACGCCGACCTAGCCCGCCGTGTGGTCGGGCGGATGTCGGCCAGCTTCGCTGAGACCCCGGTCTATCTCTCGGCCAACGCCATCGGTGGCAAGGTCGCCGGCAACACGCGGGTGACGGCCATCTACGCGCTCGTGGCGAGCCTCGGGCTGATCGTGCTCTACATCTGGATCCGGTTTCAGAACATGGCCTTCGGGCTGGCAGCTGTTGTGGCGCTCGCGCACGACGTGCTCGTTGCCCTGGGCTGCCTGGCAGCGAGCCGCTTCCTCGCGCCCTTCATGGGCTGGGCTTTGGTGGATGAGTTTCGCATCAGCCTGGACGTTGTCGCCGCCCTGCTGACAATCGTGGGCTTCTCGATCAACGACACGATCGTGATCTTCGATCGCCTCAGGGAGGTCCGCGGCAAGGCTCGCTATCTCACGAAGGAAATGGTGGACCGGGCCCTGAACCAAACCCTCAGCCGCACGATCCTCACCTCGGGCACAGCGTTTCTCGCCGTCCTGATCCTGTACGCGATCGGAGGGGCGGGCATCCACGCCTTCGCCTTCACCATGCTCATCGGCGTGGCCGTGGGCACCTACAGCTCGATCTACATCGCCACCCCGCTGGTGCTCTGGCTGCAGCACCGGGTTGGTGGGGTGCCGGCCACGGGTCAGGTAGGCGTTCCCCAGCCCGTCTGACGCCGCCGGGGAAGACCCTGCGGGTCGTGACGAACACGCCGGCGGTGACCGCGGCAGGGGTGGTTCGGCTGGCGTGCGGCGGGTCACGGTCCCCTCGAAACCAGCCTGAGCGTGGTCCGGAGGGCATGCTTGAATGACGGCCCAGCGTTGTGCGGGCCGTGCTGCCGCCCGCCCGTATGGAGATCGCCGTGGACTCGTTGGCACATGGCATCCGTCTCCTACTGGGGCTTGGGATGGTCGGCGCTGGCACGGCTCTGGTGGCACCCGCGGCCCTCCAGGTAGCGGCGTGGCTCGCAGCCCCCGCGGCTTCCGCGGTCACTGGAGCCCCTGCGGCCACCGGGGCCACCGTGCAGCCGCCCCAGTTTCTACCGGGGGAAGCCCCCTGGCACCCGTTGCCGTCTTCGCCTTCCGCCGTCCCGCACCTCCCGACCGCTGGTTTCGCGCGACTTGAGTACGTGCCGCCGCCAACACCGCCACAGGCCATGCCGCCGGTCCCGCCGGCCCTGGCGGCTCCGGGCCCGCAACTCGGCATGGCCTATCGCTCCACGCTGCAGGCACCGCCGCCACCTCTCCTCGACGGCCAGACCCCGCCGCCCTTGGCAGTAGGGTGGACGGCTCGCGGGACCGGAGTCCGACCCCCTTCAGCCGTCGGTACGGAGCCCGCGGGGGTGTATGTCGTTCGCGATGGTGACGACCTGACCGGGCTGGCCACGCGGTTCTACGGGCACCCGGCTGCCGCGGTTGCGATCTGGCAGGCAAACCGTGAGCTCCTCCGCGATCCGCACGTGCTCCCGATCGGGGCTCCGCTCGTCCTGCCGCCGCCATCACTCGTAGCGGAACTGATGCGACCGACAGATCATGCCGCGATCGAGCCGGCCACGGAGCCGCCGCTCGCGTCGCGGCCCCCCGGCGCCGTGAGCTTTGGATCGTGGCTCACGGCGGGCGGTGTCAACGAGACCGGGCCGCCTTCGCCTTGATGAAGGCAGAAATCAGCGCTGCGGGCGTTCGCCGCTGTGGGTCGGGGGAACTTAAGGATGCCAGCGCGTCACCCGTGAGCGGCGTCCCCTTCGCGGTGCGGGCGTCCACCTGCACGTAGAGCAGCGAGGCCTCGTTGTCCTTGGCCGGCGAAGTGTTCTGGCGGGTTTCGGCGTCGTACAGGCGGCTGTCGAACCAGGCGTTGGGCCTTGCCCGCTTCAACGTGTCGAAGATTTTGACCGCGTCGCGGCTTCCGCTCCCGGCGAGGATCAAGATCGGCAGGGTTGTCCGCAGCGGCTCGGCCGCCAACGCGGGCCCGATCAAGAACCCCTTCGTGGCAAATACCGGGTCGACGAGCACGAGGGCCCGGACATGCCCCCCTTGGGGGCCGCGGGCCGTCGCCGGCCAGGCCGCGTCGGCGGCCGTCCAGGAAGCGGCCACCGCCGCACCGAATCCCGACCCGACGACAACGAGCTTGTCGAGGTCGAGGGTGCCCGCATCCGCCTGCAGTTTCACCCAGTTCCGGACACTCTCGATGTCTCCCCGGATGTCCGACTGTCCCCGCACCCTTCCGCCCGCTGTGATCGTCATCGCCTTGAAGTCATTCAGTTTGAGTAGCTTCCACTGCTCGCCCTCGGCAGCCTGCTTGGAGTAGGCGGGAAGGTTGCTCCCGCCATGCCCCCGCAGGTCGGGTACCAACACGGCGCAGCCGGCAGTCTGCAAGGACTCCGCAAGCGGATCGAGGTTTTCGCTTGAGCCGCCGAGGTCGTGCACGAGGATGACGGTTGCTTGAGGCTTGTCCTCCCCCGGGGCGGCAAAATACTGGACGATCAGATCGACGCCGTCGCTCGTTGTGAGCGTGAGTTCCTTCGGCTCGGGAAGCCCCTCCTCCTCCGCAGCTGGACTGGCCGCGGGCTGGGCACAAACGGGTGGAAACGCCGCCGAGATCGCCACGACGAGGGCCGTGACCACGATCAAGGCTGGACACCCCCCGCGCAGGCCGTAGCTCGCGGAAAGGGGGGGAATGGTGCGGAAAATCATGGCAGCCCTAAAAAAGGATGAGAAGTGAGATTTGAAGTGAGTGACGAGAAAACCGACCCCAGGAACCCGAAAAAGGCCCACCAAACATCTTTGGGAATAGAATAGCCTGAAACCGACGAAGATTTCCATGGTTCCGGGTGTGGTTGTCCGCCGGTCGCGGGCGGTACCATAATCCTGGATGAGTGCCGACTAGAACCCAAGGGCACGAGGCATCTTGAGGAGGACCGATGGGCATGTTCGACCAGGCGCGTCGCTGGTGGCAGGAGTACACCGGCGAAGACGAGACGCCGCTCGACGGAGATACGCCCGCCTGGGTGGTTAGCCTCGGGCTCCATGTAGCAGTGCTGCTGGTGCTCGCGGTCGCGGGCCTGGGTGTGATGCCACGGTCAGTCACGCAGGTGACGGTGATCGAGACGCCGGTAGACGAACCCGACGTGCTTCTCGATGCCCCCGTGGAGGTGCTGGTAGTCGACCAAGAGCCCGACGCCGGGGCGCTGAGCGACCAGAGTCTGGACGTCGCCCAGTCACTCGCGCCGGTTCTCGCGCTTGAGTCCATTGTCCCGATCCTCTCAGACGAGGTGATGGAGAGCGAGATCCAGGTCGAGGTGGTAGACGCGCTGCCCACCGGCAAACAACTCAACGACAGCCTCGTGGTCAAGGGGGATGTCGGTGTGGGTGAGACCGGTGCCGGCGGCGCGGTCGACAGGCTCACGCTCGAGATCATCGCCTCGCTCGAGCAGCGGCCGACCGTTGTCTGCTGGGTATTCGATCAATCGCTCAGCCTTGCCGCTCAACGCAAGGAGATTGCGGCCCGCCTGGCGCGTGTCTTCGACGAACTTGGGGTCAGCGCGACCGCGAGGAGCAACGAACTATTCAACCTCGTGTATGCCTACGGCCAGCAGGTGACGCCGGTTGTCTCGGTGCCAACTCAGAACGTGGGTGATGTTGTCTCGGCGATCAATTCGATCCCAATCGATGGCTCGGGCGTGGAGATGACATTTACCGCGGTCGCTGAGGCAGCCAAGAAGGCCAAGCAGGTGCGGCTCACCGCGTCCCAGCGAAACGTGATGATCATCGTGTTCACCGACGAGGTGGGGGATGACCAGCAGCATGCCGATCTCGTGGCCACGTACTGTGCCAGGCAGCAGATGCGGGTTTTTGTCGTGGGGGTGCCCGCTCCATTCGGCAAGCGGCACGTGAGGATGAAGTTTGTGGAATTTGATCCGCAATTCGCGGACGACGAGCAGTGGGCGGAGGTGGAGCAGGGGCCTGAGAGCCGTTATCCAGAGGTGGTCACGGTTCGGCCTAAGAACAGGCCCGATGAGCCGATCGACTCGGGTTACGGTCCCTTTAGTCTGTCAAAGCTGTGCGCGGAAACGGGCGGAATGTATTTCGCGGTGCACGCGAACCGCGGCGTTGGTGGCCGGGTGACCGACTCAGCGACGGCCCCGATGTCGTCGGGGCTGCGGTATTTTTTCGACCCCAATGTGATGAGAGACTATCGGCCCGATTACCTGAGTCAGGCTGAGGTCGACCGCCTGCTCGCCGTCAATCGGGCAAAGCGGGCCCTCGTGGATGCCGCTCGGGCCGCCGAGGTCGCTCCGATGGAAGCCCCCGCAACGACGTTTCCCCGGGAGGACGATGGACGGCTTGTGAACCTTTTGAGCGAGGCCCAGAAAAAGGCGGCCGTGCTCCAGCCCAAGATCGACGCCCTCCACGGGCTCTTGGCCGCCGGCCTGCCTGATCGTGACAAGATCGAGGAGAAGCGGTGGCAGGCGGGATATGACCTGGCACTTGGAAGGGTGCTGGCGCTCAAGGTGCGGACCGACGCCTACAATATCCTGCTCGCGCAGGCGAAGTCGGGGATGAAGTTCAAGGATCCCAAAAACGATACCTGGGTGCTCGAGCCGAGCGTCGACGTCTCAAAGGTGGGCTCGCAGACCGAGCGGCTCGCCAAGCAGGCCGACGAACTGCTGCAGAGGGTGGTTGCGGATCACGCGGGCACGCCGTGGGCACAGATGGCTGCCGAGGAACTCAAGAGCCCGCTTGGTTATTCATGGGAAGAGACCTACACGGGCGTGAATGCACCACGTGCGGGGAACGGGGGCAACGGCAACCCCAACCAGGTGGACGACATGCGGCGGAACCTCGTGCCACCGAAGCCAAAGCGGGATCTCAAGAAGATCTAGGGTCACGGCCGCGGAGGCCATTCCTGGCAATCGCGTT
>JBBEEF010000130.1:2591-12261 GCA_040880915.1 Pirellulales bacterium | reverse complement strand
CGCGGCTGTCAACCTAGAACGTCAGGTTGTCTTCGGCGAAGACGTCCCGGCTCTCATAGGCATGGAAGAGCCGCGAGATTCGTAGTGACAGCATCTCGAGAAACATGCTGCGGAACTCCGCTTCGGAGCGGTCGGTGGCCGGGATCGCAGAGTTCGCCGGGAACGCGAAGTCGTCGATGCGTCGCTCGAAGACAAGCTTCTTCTCAGCGACGTCGTACACTTTCACATGCACGCTCGCGCGACCGCGGTAAAGAGTTGAGCCCTCGTGGAACCGAAACTCCTCGAGGTCGATCCCCACGACATGATCCACGGCGAGGGCCGCACCGACCGTCTCGTAGTCGACCCAGGAATTCTCGTCGATCCAACGGGCGACCTCGTGCTGGCCGATCACCTTGGATCGCCGGACGCCCTGTTGAATCTGGCCACCCACCAGGCTGGCCAGCTCGCGGGACGAGCCGGCGTCGGTGAACTCGAGTTCGATGATCGGCCGGCAGACGATGGCCACATTTTTCGCCTTGAGCCCAGCGAACTCGGCGGGCACGTCGGCGGGCTGGACCAGGTAGGCGACCGTCAGGAGCGTCGAACAGCCCCCCAGAACCGGGAGCATCAGGGCGGCGATGGCCAGGCAGCGAGGGATGGCAGGCATGGACGAGGTCCTTTGGGGGCCGGGCTTGAGCCCGATAGCGGTGAGAACGGTAGCCTTCTCGGATCGACCGCTCAATGCCGCTTCGGCGGCCCGCCGGCACTCCCGGATGGCACAATAGGGCTCCCGGAGTTCCCATGTCCTCGCCCCCTCCCAACCTCGCAGCGGCAGCCGCCGACCAGGCGGATCCTTTCCTGGCCGCGCTGTCGGCCGCTCTCCCGATCGCAGGACCGGGAGGATTTCCGACCGTGGTCGCGGTTTCTGGTGGAGGCGACAGCGTCGCGCTCCTGCTCGGCCTGCACCGGCTCGCTGTGCCGCGGCTGGTCGTGGCCCATGCCGAACACGACCTGCGGGACGAGGCAGCGGCCGACCGAGAGTTTGTCGGCCGGCTCGCCGAGCGGCTGGGCCTGCTGTTTGTCTGGCGGCGGCTACGGGTGCGGGAACGGGATGACGAGGGGGCCGGCGAGGGTCTCGAGGCCCGGGCCCGACGGCTGCGGTACGGGTTTTTGGTCGACGCGGCCCGCGAGGCGAAAGCGAGGCATGTGCTCGTGGCTCACACGGCCGACGACCAAGCGGAGACGATCCTGCACCGGATCCTTCGCGGCACCGGTCCGGCAGGACTGGCCGGGATGCCGCGGGCCCGTGAGCTCTGCGAGGGCGTGGCCCTCCTGCGACCCCTGCTCGATGCTTCCCGGGATTCCGTGCGGGCATTCCTCCGCGGAGTTGCCGAGGAGTGGCGGGAGGACGCCAGCAACACCGACACCGCCCGGGCCCGCAATTTCCTTCGTCACGAGGTGCTGCCACGGTGCGCCGCCGGCCCCTATCCGGTGGTCACGGCAGCGCTCGTGCGGCTCGGTGGGCAGGCGGCCGACATGGCGGCCGTGGTGGCGAGTGCCGCAGACCACCTGCTGAATCTGCATGGCGAACGGCATGCCGACGGCACGGTTGTGTTGCGGACCCGACCGCTGGCCGGCCTCGACCCCCATCTCGTGGCCGAGATGTTCGTGGCCCTGTGGCGGCGGGAGGGATGGCCACAGCGGGACATGACAGCCCGTCACTACGAATCCCTCGCGCGGGCAACGCAACTTCCCGACCCACCGGCGAATTCGCTGCCCGGCGGCATCCGAACGCGGCCGCTGGCGGGCGGCCTGTTCTGGATCGGCCGCCATTGACGGGATGAGTCGTCGTTCAGCGGCCTTGGGTCATGTCGCGAGCCCGGTAACCGCCTCGGGTTCGGAACCAGGCGATCATCGCCAGGTAACAGATGCACATCGCGGCCGGTACGATCGCTGTCGCCTTGAGTGCCTCCCGGCCGCCGAACAAGCCGGCTGCCGTTACCAGCTTCTTGTCGGTGCCGGCCGTGGCCTCGGCTGAGTCTCGCCACCATGAAACGAGCTTTTCCTGCTCGGCGATCGCCTCGGGCTTGGCCTTGTCTCGGATGAGCAGGTCGAGCGTGCGGACCGCCTCCTTGCCGCCGTCCTCCAGGGTGCCGACCTTCGCGCCGTCGAGCCCGGCTGTCTTGAGCCAAAGAAATTGATTTTCCTCCGGGGCGCGGTACCGCTCGAACACCGCACTGTCGGCCGTCTCGAGCTGCAGAGAAGCTGTTTTGTCCTGCACGAAGCCGATACCTGGGCCACCGAGCAGTCCTGCGGAGAGCATTCCCACGCCGCCAGCGGCACCGAGCGTGATGGCTCCGCCCTTCGGGAACTGCTCGCTGACCACCGCCAGCATCGTCGGCCAGAGAAACGTCTTGCCAACACCGTAGACCGAGGCGGCCACGACACACATCAGAGCCCCTTCGGCGCTGCCGAGAAGATAGAGCCCTGCCGCACCAAGCGCCGCCGACGTCGCCAGGAGACCCAGGGGCGAGATCCGCTCGACGATCGGCCCCGCAAAGAACCGGAGCACGAACATCAGGGCCGAGGTGTAGACGAACAATAACAGCCCCTTGGCCGGGCTGGCCATGATCGCTCCGGTGATCTTCGAGATCCACGAGTCGGTGCCCAGCTCGACGTAGCCCACCATCGCGTGCACGACGAGCAGAAACGCCAGCAGCAGATGGCCTGCGCGAAAGCCGGTGAAGGCCCCGAAGGCGATCAGGAGAATCGCGGCCAGGCCACCAGCGACCGGCAGCGACAGCCCCAGGTCGCTTTTGAAGAACAGGGCGATCAGACCGCAGACGACGGCGGCACCGAGCACGCCCAGCTCGCCGAGCATGTCGCGGTAGGAGACACCCGACAGGCTGGCCTCGCTTTTCGGGAACCGCTGACCGAGCATCATCAGGCCGTAGAGCACGACCGGGATCAGGAACAGGGAGATCTGAATCTGCCAGGCGACCGGAGCGGAATCCTTACCGCCGGCCATCATGTAGCTGGCGAGCCCGCCGAGGATGAGACCGCCGGGCCAGCCGGCGTGGAGGATGTTGAGGTAGTGGGTTTTTTGCCGTGGAAAGAGGGAGGCGACGAGCGGGTTCACAACCGCCTCGGCGATGCCGTTGCCGACCGCGAACAGGAACATGCCCCAGAACAGGCATTGAAAGGCCAGCGGCTTCCCACCGCTGGCGAAGGCGGCCCCCGTTGCAAGGGTGAGCGCGGCGGAAACGAGGTGCATGGCGAACGCGGCGAACATCAGCCGCCCGAAGCCAATTCGGTCGGCGATCAGGCTCGAGAGCAGGATGATGATCCCGAATCCTGTCAGGCCGCCTCCGGTGATCGCCCCCAGTTCGGTCTGGGTAAATCCATACTCCGCAGCCCACTGGCCCTGGGCGAGGATGCCGCCGCGGATCGCGAACCCCACGCCGGCGGCGAGGATGGCCATGAAGCCCGCCCACAGGAGGCGATGCGAGTTGGGAAACGCACCGGCCAGGTCGGAAGTGGAAGAGTGATTCGCGGCCATGCGGTGACGCCTCGGGGAAAACGAACGGGAAGGGACTGTGGACCGGTGTCCCAGATCGCCTGAACTGACGATCGGAGTTCCCCCACGGGGATTGGGTACGAGGCGTGACTATAGCAACCCACGCAGTCTGGAGAAATGGCGGGTTTTCCCGCCGCCGGCGTCGTCGTCCGCCTGTTGACCGCGGGCGGGCCCTTTTCTACTTTTCCGCCCCGCCGCTTGTCAGTCCTTGTCGCCCGCCCTGGGGACTCCCGGACGCTTTGCTCGTGAAGCCACTCACCGACACGCTCTGGACGATCGTCCGCTGGACGCTGCCGCTGACCGTGGCGGCGGTCATCGTGGCGGTGGCGCTCGGCTCGCACCGCGTGGGGGAGGAGGTGCGGCGGCGGGTGGAGACGCGGCTGCGGGAGCGATTTCCTGCGCTCGACATCCAGGTTCGGGCGGCGAGTCTGATCGAGGGGGAAGGGATTCTGATCCGCGATGTCTCGTTCGCGCCCGCCGACGGGGCAGGGGCCCCGATCGTGACGATCGAGGAGGTTCACCTCGCCTGCGGCACCTCACTGGCCGAGCTTGCCGCGGGGGAACCACGGATCACTGCGGTTCGCCTGCGACGGCCCGTTGTCCAAGCCCACCGCGATGCGGCCGGCCACTGGAACATCGCGACCCTCCTCGAGGCTCGGGGCCGCGGGCTCGGCCTGCCGGTCACGGTCGAGGACGCCACGCTCGCGGTGGAGGACCTGCTGCTTGGTCGTCACTTCACGCTGCGTTCGATCGGGATCACCCTTCGGCCGGCCTCGGCACAGGACGCCGTCGAGCGGACGGTTGTCCAGGGAAGGGTGGGGGGCGATCTCTTCGAGCGGGCCGACTTCGAGGGGCACCTCGACGGTGATGGCGGCTTCGCGCTGGCCGGCCATGTCGAGGCGCTCGACCTGTCACCCCGGCTGCGAGGGCTGCTGCCGGCATCCGCGGGCCTGTCGGAATGGGCCGGCACGGTGCGCGGCCGGGTCGATCTTGACTGGACCACCTCGGGCTCGCTCGCCGACGCGGAGTCGGCCACCTTCGGCCTCTCCGGCCGGCTCAGCGGTGGGCATTGCGAACATGCGGCGCTGCCCATGGCGGTCAACGACATCTCGGCCACGTTCACCGCCGACCGCTCGGGCATCGCCTGCGAGCGGTTCGAGGGGCACTCCGGCTCGACGCTCCTGCGGGGTTCGGGCAGGCTCGCCGGCTGGCATGCGACCGCCGACTTCGACGTCATGCTCGAGGTTGAACGGCTGCTCGTTGGCCGGCACTGGGAGCCGTTTCTGCCCGCGGCGCTCGTTTCGCAGTGGAGCAAATTGCTGCCAGCTGGCGAGGTGGACCTGCGGGCGCGGGTCGTCCGCCGGGCCGGCCGCACGAGCCCCGACGTCGCGTTGCGGTGCCGCAACCTGTCGCTCACCTACTACCGGTTTCCCTACCGCGTCGATCGCACCGTGGGCACCGTCACCTACAAGGACGGCGCCGTCACGTTGCACCTGACCGGTCTGGCCGGCGGGCATCCCGTCCACGTGGAGGCTGCGCTCGACACGTCTGCGCCGGGCACGCCGGGCTCGGTCGAGGTGCGGGGCGACGGCATGCGGATCGACGACACGCTCCTGGATGCCATGGCGGCGCCCCAGGCAGACATCGTCCGCCGGCTGCGGGCCAGCGGCACATTCGACTTCGCCTTCCGCCACGAGCGCGGCCCGCAGTTCGAGACGGGATTCAGCAACACCCTCGGCATCCAACTTACGCGGTGCACGATGACCTATGCCGGCTTTCCCTACCCGCTGACGAATGTGAGCGGCCACGTCCGGATGGAGGGGCAGCGGTGGATCATTCGCGATGTCAGCGGCACGAACGACACGGGGCTCGTCCGCTGCCACGGCTTGTTCGAAGCGAATGGACGGGGCGGGGGGCGGCTCGAGCTCGAGCTCACCGGCACCGACGTCGTGCTTGAGCCGGAGCTGCGGGATGCCCTGCCGCCGAGCATGCGACGAATCTGGGACGACATGGCCCCGCGGGGAAGCGCGGAGTTCACGGCGCGTGTCCGCCACGATGTCGGAACGCGGCGGACGGAGGTCGAACTCGAAGCCACGCCCCGGGGCGACACCGTGTCGATCGAGCCGGCCTGGTTCCCCTATCGGCTTGAGCGGCTGCAGGGACGGCTCGCCTTGAAGGACGGACTGCTGCGGTTCGAGGGGGTGCGTGGGGTACACGCCCGGACGACCGTATCCACCGAGGGCATCTGCCGGTTCACCCCGGACGGCGGCTGGCACGTCTCCTTCGCCCGGCTCACCGCTGATCGCTTCCGCGTCGACCACGACGTGCTCCGGGCCCTGCCGGCGGGGCTCCAGCGGGCCGTCGCCGACATCCGGCTCAAGGGGCTGTTGTCTGTCGATGGTGCCCTCGACATCTACACAACCGCCCCGCGTGAGGTGACGCTGCCGGGCGGCCGCAGCGAGGTCGTGCCCGGCCCGGCGGCTGCCGCGTGGGACATGCAGCTCGACTTGGAGCAGGCCACGCTCGACGCCGGCGTGCCGCTGGAGCATGTCAGTGGCAGCATCCGCCTCCGCGGCGCGAGTGACGGGGAGGCGTGGCGAACCTTGGGAGACGTGGCCATCGACACCGCCAGCTGGCGGGGGGTGCACCTGACGGTTCTCCGCGGGCCGCTCGCGATCGACGCAGCGGGCGCAAGATTCGGCGCGCCGGCGGCGGTCGTCTCCGAGCCCGGCTCTCCCCGCCGGCTGACGGCCCAGTTGGCCGGGGGCACGCTCCAGCTCGACGCGGATGTCGCACCCGGTGAGGCGGGGCAGTTCACGGTCGGCCTGGCGCTTGCCGACGTTGACCTCGAGCGACTGGCCGGTGACCTGCTCGGCGGGCCGTCGGCGTCACGTGGCCGTGTGCACGGGGCGATCGAGGTCGGCGGAACCCGCTCCGGAACCCACTCACTCGCCGGCCGGGGGCAGGTGCGGCTTCGTGATGCCAACCTCTACGAGCTCCCGGTGATCGTGTCGCTCCTCAAGATTCTTCGCGTGCGAGCTCCCGACCGAACCGCCTTCGGCAGCAGCCTCGTCGACTTCCGGATCGAGGGGCCGCGGGCCTACCTCGACACGATCGAGCTCTCCGGCGACGCCATCAGCCTCGTGGGGGCCGGAGAAATCGACCTTGATTCAAACATCAACCTCACGTTCCGGCCGATGATGGGGGAGGCGGAGACCCAGCTGCCCGCCATGAAGCGGTTTCTCGGCGGGGCCGGCGGTCAGTTCATGCTCGTGCACGTCGGAGGCACACTGGCCGAGCCGGTGACGTCTACCGAGGCGTTCCCGACGCTGGCCGCGGCGGTTCAGAAACTTCAGTCACAGCGACGCGAGCCTCCCGCCGAACGCTCGGCCGGCTGGCGGGAACCGATCCGATGAAAATAGTCTCACGATTGCCGGACCAGGCCAGCCCCAACCGCAGGCTGAGGGCAGGCGGCCGACGCACGTCTCGCGGAGCAGGTTCCGCTCGGCTCACGCCTCGGGCTCGCCGCGAGCAGTGGATCGCGGCTCAGGGGTGGCGAGGCCGCCTGGTCGGCCGGATGGCGTCGGGTGAGCCTGGTAAAGTAGGCAACTGGTGCGGCGCGGAAGAGTCGGTCGCAGCGTCTCGCGGGATGAAACGACGATGAATTTCACGAAGATGCATGGTGCCGCAAACGACTACGTGTACGTTGACTGTTTCGTCGAGCCGACGCCGGCCGACCCCAGCGGGCTCGCGGCACTGATAGCCGACCGCCACTGCGGCGTGGGAGGAGACGGCCTGATCCTCGTCGAGCCATCGCCGCGGGCCGTCGCCCGGATGCGGATGTTCAATGCCGACGGCAGCGAGGCGGAGATGTGCGGCAACGGCATACGGTGCGTGGCCCATCTCGTCGTCGCCCGCGGCCGCGCCCCTGCCGGACCGGTGACGATCGAGACCGGCCGCGGCGTGCTCACCGTCGAGGTCCGGCCGACCGGCCCGCGGTCATCACAGGTGCGGGTCGAGATGGGGGAGCCGGTGCTGGCGGCGGCCGCCATTCCGGTGGCCGGAGTGGGTGAGGGCCGCGTGGTCGACGCCACCTGCCCGGCACTGGCCGTCGAAGAGCCGTGGTGGTCGGCCTGCGGGCTCGATCCGCGGATGACCTGCGTCTCAATGGGCAATCCCCACGCGATTCTCTACTGCCGTGACGTCGAGGCGGTGCCGCTCGAGGCGATCGGCCCACGGATCGAGCGGCATTCAGCGTTTCCCCGGCGGGTCAATGTTCACTTCGTCGAGGTGCTTGCGGCCGACCACGTGCGGATCCGGACCTGGGAGCGGGGCAGCGGCATCACGCTGGCCTGTGGCACGGGTGCGGCGGCCGTCTGCGTGGCGGGCGTGCTCACCGGTCGCACCGGACCGCGGCTCGCCGCCGATCTGCCCGGCGGAAGGCTGGAACTCGAGTGGCCGGGCACGGGGCCCGTGTTCATGACCGGCCCGGCGGAGGAGGTCTTCGCCGGCACGTGGTATGGCGGGTGAGTGGTGACACGTTGCGCGGATGCGCGACGACAGTTCCAGGGAAGGATGCACGACGGTGAAGATCACAACCCCGTTCACGATCGGTGCCTGGTCGCTTGTCACGACCGCCACCATCCGCCAGTGGATGGGCTCGCTCGACCATCAGGTCGACTTCGGCGATCCGGAGGTCGACCCTGTGCATCCGGCCTTCCGCGGCGGGAAGATCTTCGTCTTCTGGCACGAAAACATCCTGATGCCCTTGTACCTCCGCGGCCACTCCAACATCTCGATGCTCCTGTCGCGGCACGCCGACGCCAATATCCTCGATCGCGTGGCCCGGATGATGGGTTTTGGAGTCGTCCGGGGCAGCACCTTTCGTGGCGGATCGGCTGCCCTGCGGGAGCTCGCAGAGCGGGCGGCGGTCGGGAGCCTCACGATCACGCCCGACGGCCCGCGGGGGCCGCGGCGGCGGCTCGCTCCAGGCTGCGTCTTCCTGGCGAGCACGCTCCAGATCCCGATCGTGGCGATGGGGCTGGGGTATGACCGGCCCTGGCGGATGGGCACCTGGGACCGGTTCGCGGTGCCACGGCCCTTTTCGCGGGCCCGGGGCATCGTCAGTCGGGCGATCACGATTCCGCCCGCTCTCGACCGCGACGGGATTGAGCACCACCGTCTCGGAGTCGAGCAGCTGCTCACGCACCTCTCCGATGAAGCGGAGTCGTGGGCAACCGCTGGCACGCGGCGGTCCGGTCAGCGGCCGGTCCGCAAGGAGCCGTCACGGGTGGCGTCGCGAACCTCCGCGGAGCAGGGAAAGCCCGGAGTTCCACTGGCTGAGGAACTCCGGTGGCACGGGCTCGACCCGAGCATCACCGAGGCAACGCTGCAGGCTGCCTGACCACGGGCATCGGCCGCGGCCAATTGTCAGCGAGCCACGGCTTCGAGCCGGCGTTCGAGCTGATCGATCCTTGTCCGCAGGTCGTGGATCTCCGCTCGGATCGCACCGGGTTCGGCCACCGCGGCATTCGTGGGTCGGCGGGCGATGGCCGGCTGAGGGCCGGGTTCAAGCACCGGCACGGCCGTGGCCACTGGCAACGGTGGACCGACGAGTGCCTCCTCGAGCGGTCGCTCGAGTGACTGGAGCACCACGTCAGCGCGGTGGGCGGTGCCTCCCGGCAGCACGTATTGGAGCGTGACCGGCCTGCCGACCGGACCTGCAGTCACCAGTTGCGTGAGCTCGTCGGGGGAGCGGACCGGCCGATCGTTCAGGGAGACGATCACGCTGCCCGGCGGCACGCCCGCCTTCGACGCTGGGAGATCCTGGACCACGCCGATCACGTAGGCTCCCGTCGCGGCAGGCAGATTGAACCTCAGTTGGAGATCGGCATCGATCGGTACGGTGCGGACACCGAGCGCCGTCCGGCCAGTGGCGGCCACCGGGCCCGCTCCGGGTGGTCGGGATAACGGCGAGGGGATGGCGGCTGCTGCTGGCAGCGGCAGATCGGCCGGCGGGGTTGCCGGCGTCGCGGCGACCCGTGGCACGTCGACCCGTGGAGGTGAGAGCGGCTGCGAAAATTGGGGCGGGGCGGTGGCAAATGGGGGCGGGGC
>JBBEEF010000130.1:0-2491 GCA_040880915.1 Pirellulales bacterium | reverse complement strand
GGGCGGGGCGGCGGCCGCGGGCTCTGGTGATGCCTGCCAGGTTCGGGCGGTGATCGCCGGCGGTCGATCCACGGCGACGATCGCGAGGTCGCTGATCTGCTCACCACGGGCGATCGCCAGCCGGACCTCTTGACCGGGAGCGATCGCGGTCAATGCCTCCGAGACGTCGTCGGCATTTCGCAGCGGCAGTCCGTTGATGGCCCGGACCTCATCTCCGGCCCGGATGCCGGCGGCGGCGGCAGGCCCGGCCGCCGCGACCTCGTCCACCGTCCATCGGCCAGGCACGGTCGATTCGGCGACCGCGAAGCCAAGCCAGCCCTGGCCCAGCGGAGCCGGCGACACGCCGCCAGGCCTCCCCGCGGAGAGCGTGCCAAGCGGAGGATTCTTCGGTGCGACAGGACCCGGCGGGACTGCCGCCTGCTCTGTCCTCGGACCAGTGGAGGGCAGCACGACCGGTTCGCCGATCGAGATGTCACCCGGATCGAACGGCGGCCGACCGGATGGTGCCGCAGCTGCTGGGTTTTCCTGGCTGCGGGCGGCCGGCACCAAGAAAATCATGCCTGCCAACACGAGGGCGGCGGGATGGACACACCGCCGGGAAAGGATCGTCGTCATCATCGGGGATTTGACATCCATATGGTTTTCGATCGTCTTCGCGACCAGGTTCCCAAAGAGCAAGAGTATAGCGTTCCCTGCTCCCCTTGCCGTGAGCCGGGCCATGATCAAGTCCGCTGCGAAAAAATGCCCCTTTCGACGACAATCCACAGGTTGTGCACCGGCCCTTGCCGCAGGGCTGCGAAGGAGCGGAAGCGTGAACGCGGCACGGGTTGGGCCGACGTCGTGCCGTCTTTCCCACGGAGGCACGTAGTGGTTTGACAGCACTGACAGCACTCCTATACTCGCGCCGCTGAACGTGTGACGAACGAGTGTCTGCGGTCGGCCAAGCGAATAGCCAGTTGACAAGGATGCATGCGGGCCGCCGCGTTGAGCGGTCCGTGCAGGGAAGGATCCATGGGCAAAGCCGTCGCCGTCGCGGCATCGTGTGCGCGGACACCTCTCGAAGGTGTCCGAGACGCCCTCCGCGAACGGATCGGCGACGAGCGGTTCGCGGTCTGGTTTGGTGACGCGTCGTGGGACGCTACCGCGGCCGATGGGAAGACGACGATCGTCATCCGCGCTGGCGGTGGTGTGACGCACGAATGGCTCCGCCGAACGTTCAAGGCCGATGTTGACGCAGCCGTGCGGGCGGTCTGTGGTGCCCGCGGGCTCATCGCCTGGGAGCCCGCCGCTGCCGTACCGCCCCCCGCTGGCGATCCTCCTTCGACGCCGACCACACCCCAGCCGCGTCGGTCCCGGACGACAGCCATCGCGGTGCGGCCGTCGGCTGGGCCCGGGCTGGCTGTTGTCGGGTCAGAAACAACGGCCGGTGCGACCCCTCACCCGCCGCTACGGCGACAGGCCCGCGGGCTCGCGGAGTTTGTCACCGGCCCGAGCAACCGCATGGCCGTGGCTGCCATCGAAATTGCCGCGACGCGGCCGGGCGAGATCTCGCCGCTATTGATCTACGGGCCGAGCGGCGTCGGCAAGACACACCTCCTCGAAGGGGCCTGCGGCCGCGTCCGTGAACTCCATCCCGGCATCGAGGCGGTGTATCTCTCTGCCGAGCAGTTCACCACCGCCTTCCTCCAGTCGCTCCATGGCGGCGGGCTGCCGGGCTTCCGCCGCACCTGCCGGTCTGCGGAACTGCTCGTGATCGACGACCTTCAGTTCTTCGTCGGCAAGCGGGCAACGCTCCAGGAACTCCAGCAGACAATCGATGCCCTCCAGCGGCAGGGGAGGCAGGTGGTGCTCGGTTGCGACCGGGAACTCGACGCCCTGCCCGACCTCGGCAGCGATCTATTGACGCGGCTCCGCGGAGGCATGACGGCCCGACTCCTGCCCCCCGACTACGACACACGCCGAGGAATTGTGGCCGCGATCTGCCGGGCCCGCGGGCTTGAACTGCCCGACGACGTCGTGCACCACGTGGCCACCCACATGACGCGGCACGCCCGGGAGCTGTTCGGGGCGGTCAATCGGCTCGAGGCGACCAGCCACATGCTCGGCGTTCCGGTCACCATCGATCTCGCCCGGGAGGCACTGGCCGACCTCGTGCGGTCGAGCGGCCGGAGCATGCGGCTGGCCGACATTGAGCGGGCCGTGTGCGCCGCCTTTGGGATCGAGCAGGGCGGGCTGCAGTCGAGCCGGCGGTCGCGGGCGGTGAGCCACCCACGGATGTTGGCGATGTTTCTGGCCCGCAAGCACACCCGAGCGGCCCTGGCGGAAATCGGCGGCTACTTTGGCCGGCGGAGCCATTCCACCGTGGTCGCCGCCCAGAAGACGGTTGCCGGCTGGCTCGCCACGAAAACGCCGATCGTGCTGGCCGAGGCTGCCTGGGACGTCGACGAGGCCATCCGCCGTGTCGAAGATGTCCTGCGGGCAACGTAGAGTC
>JBBEEF010000129.1:0-21758 GCA_040880915.1 Pirellulales bacterium | reverse complement strand
TTCTCCGGGGTAGGGCCGGGCTAGAATTCTGAGGAGCCAGAGAATAGCAGGTGCACAGATAGCCTGGGCGTTCTGGACGCCGCCATGGTTACCAGGGGCGTGATGATCCCCTGACGGGCCTGGTCGCGAGGCGAGTGCTCGGACAGCTACAACAGCGCGCTCGCCAGGTCGGCGAGTGCCGACCGCTCTCCCTTCTCGAGGGTCACATGGGCGTAGATCGGCTGGCCCATCATCCGGTGAATCAAGTATGAGAGGCCGTTGGAGAGGGCGTCGAGATAGGGCTGGTCGATCTGGGCCACGTCGCCTGTGAACACGATTTTTGTCCCCTCGCCTGCCCGGGTGATGATTGTCTTGACCTCGTGGGGCGTGAGGTTCTGGGCCTCGTCCACGATGAAAAACATGCGCTGCAGGCTGCGGCCGCGGATATAGGCCAGGGGCGTGATCATCAACTTCTCCGACTCCCGCATCTCGATGATCCGCTTGGCGGCCTGGGTGTCTTCGCCACACTGGTGGCGGATCACGGTGAGGTTGTCGTAGAGGGGCTGCATGTAGGGGTCGAGCTTGTCGGCGATGTCGCCCGGGAGGAAACCGAGGTCGCGGTTGGAGAGCGGCACCACCGGGCGGGCCAGAAGGATCTGCCGATACCGCTGCCGGCATTCGAGCGCCGCGGCCAGCGCGAGCAGCGTCTTGCCCGTGCCCGCGGTGCCGGAGAGCGTAACGAGCTTGATGTCGTCATCCATCAGGGCTTTGAGCGCGAACGACTGCTCGGCGTTGCGGGGCGTGATCCCGTAGCAGGTCTGTTTCTCGACGCGGTGAAAGGCGGCGTCGGCCCGGCGAAACGTCGCCAGGGCCGACTTGCTGCCATTACGGAGCACGAAGTTTTCGTTGGCGATCGCCGGTTCTTCGAGCGGCAGCCGCTCGGCCGGGAGCACACCCCCGCTGGCATACAGCTCGTCGATCACCTCCGAGGCGATCCCCTCGACCGTCCGCCTGCCGGTGTAGAGCCGGTCGAAGCCCTGCACCTTGTCGGAGGTGTAGTCCTGGGCTCGGAGGCCGAGCGACTTGGCCTTCATCCGCAGGTTCGTGTCTTTGGAGACAAGGATCACCGTCCGCGGGGCCTGCTCCTGCTGGAGCGCGAGCGTGGTCCGCAGGATGCGGTGGTCGGGCGTGTCCTGGAGAAACGACTCGTGGAGCCGCTCCTGGGCCGCCCCGCCGAGCACGACGCGGACCGAGCCGAGGCCCTCGCCAAGCGGGCTGCCAGCGGGGGAGAGCACGTCGCCGGTCAGGGCGTCGATCCGGCGGAGAAACTCGCGGGCCTGGAAGTGGATGTCTTCGTTGCCCCGCTTGAACTGGTCGAGTTCCTCAAGCACCGTGATCGGGATCGCGACGTCGTTCTCCTCGAAATTCCGGATGCAGCCGCTGTCGTGGAGGATCACGTTCGTGTCGAGCACGAACAGTTTGGGGCGGGCAGGCGTCATCCGGGCCTCCATGCAGATCAGGGCGAGCGGCTTCCTTGCCACGTAAAAAGAGTACACGACCCACTCACCGGCGCGGATGCCGGTTTTTCGCGAAGGCACCCCCCTCACGCGATGCTCACACCCGCGCGAGCTTCGTGACGCGGCCGGTGCCGACCCACTCCGCCACGAAGATGTCGCCATTGGCCGCGAAGCAGGCGTCGTGGGGATGCACAAATTGCCCCGCGAGCCACTTGTCGGGCTGGCCGCGGAGGTTCTTGACTTCGTCGAGCCGCTCGACCGCCCGCCCCAGCCGGGCCACCACTTTGTTGTCGGCGTCTAGAAGTGTGACGCAGGCCTTGAGTTCTGGAACGAGCAAAAGGCCCTGCCAGGTGTCGATGTTGGCCGGCAGGCCAAAGCCGGGGATCGTCGCCTGGTAGGTGCCGTCGAGGGCGAAGAATTGGAGCGTGTTGTTGGCCCGGTCGGTGACCACGATCGACGGCTCACGGCCGGGCCGGCGGTCTACCCACAGGCCGTGCGGCGTGTTGAAGGTGCCTTCCCCCTTGCCCGCGCCGCCGAAACAAGACTGCCAGGTTCCGGTGGCGTCGTAGCGGTGGATCTTGAACGAGCCATAGCCGTCGGCCAGGAAAAACTCGGGGGCTTTCGTGGTGTCGTCGTCGAGAAAGGCGATGTTGGTGGGCAGGAAGCCCTGCCGGTTCCAGGACGGCTTGGTGGAGACGTCTTCGCCGGGAGCGTAGGCCTCCGACTCCATCGGGGCCTTCCGGAACCAGACGGTCTCGCCGTCGAGCGTGAGCTTGGCGAAGCACTTCACCTGCTGGTAGCCGCAGACGTAGAGAAACTCGTCGCTCCCCTCCCGCCGCACCTCGATCCCGTGGCCGCCCCCCTGAAACTGGCTGCCGAAGGCCCGGATAAACTTTCCAGCGGGATCGAACACGAAGATCGCGGGATGGTCTTTGCGATCAGTCCGCCCCTCGTGGATCACGTACAGGTTGCCGGCGGCGTCGAGGGCCACGCCGTGGGTGGTCTGCCAGGTGTACTTCTCCGGCAGTTGGGGGAAGGCGTGCTGGACGCGGAAGGTGTGTTCCCCGTCGCCGAGGATCGTCTCATCGGCCAGCCGCCGGTTGCGGGCCGCCGCCGGCCGGGCAACCGAGGCGGCTGCGATGGCCGTGGCCCCGACGGTGAATGCGCGGCGGGAAATCAGCGGGCTGCCGGAAGCGGACGGGGATCGTGGTTTCATGGCAGGAAGGATAACCCGTTTCATGGCACTCCCACAACGATTGTCCGGCTGATGAGCGGGCCGACAAGGGGACAGTCCCCTCCGGGTGAGTCCCCCAAGAAAGATCGCAAGGAAGCCACGCAGTCGCTTCGGAACCAAGATCACCCACTGCCGGATGGGCACCGGCGGGAATCGGGGCTAAACTAACACGGACGGTAACAGTTGGCCTCCCGAAGGTTCGTCCCGCCCCATGAACCCGCCCCAGCTCACCATCGGCGGCCTTGGTCTCGTGATCGGCCTCGCGGTCGGTCTGGTTCGGCCTGCCCCCGGCTCGGGCCTGGCGGCTGATCCGGCCGCGGCACTCGCGATCGTCGAGGCCAATTGCCTCGATTGCCACTCTGGCGACCAGCCGCAGGCGGCCGTGGCCCTCGACCGGCTGCTCGCCGCCCCCGACCTGGCCGGCGACTTCCGCACTTGGCAGGCGGTCCGCGAGCAGATCGAGGCCGGGCGGATGCCGCCGCGGGAGGCAGGTGAACTGGCGGCCGCGGATCGCGCGGCTCTGCTCGCCTGGCTCGCTCCCGGCCTGCGGGCGGCCATTGAGGCCAATGCCGGCGATCCTGGGAGCGTGACGCTGCGGCGGCTGACCAACGCCGAATACGACGCCACCGTCCGCGACCTGACAGGCGTCGACTTTGGACTGGGGCGGGATTTCGAGCCCGACGGCGGCGGCGGCGAAGGCTTTGCCAACACCGGCGACGTGCTGTTCGTGAACCCGGGCCAGTTCGACCGCTACCTTTCCGCCGCCCGCCAACTCGCCAACCACGCCACGATTCTGCCCGGCGAGGGAATCGTATTCAGAGCCGAGCGGGTGGGCACACGGGGGCCGGAGCCGCTGCGTGACCAGGCCCAGCAGGCGGTCTACGTCTGGTACCAGAAGGCGGCCGGGCCGCACGTGCCGGCCGACGGGGCCGACCTCCGCGAGGCGGAATACATGCTCGCCTGCTGGAAGCACGCCCATCGGGAGCTCACCGGGGCGGGCTCGCTCGACCAACTGGCCGACGCGGCTGGGCTGGCGAGGCACTACCTCGCCAACTGGTGGGCGTTTCTCCTGGCGGACGAACCCCACTCCCGCTACCTCGACCTCACCCGGATCGCCTGGCGACGGCTGCCCCCGCCCGACCCAGGAGCGGCACAGGAGGTGCCGGCGGCTGTCACCAACGGCCTGCGGGCGATCCAGGCCCAGCGTCGGAGCTGGTATCTCCGCAACCCGGACCTTTACTGGGGTTCGGCGCAGCGTCTGCAGCAGGATGCCGACAGCCTCAGGGGCGACTATCCCGTCGTCGTGGCAACCGCCGGGGCCGACCGGGTGCACCTGGTCGTGGGCGACGCGGCCGACGGGAGTGACGGCGACACCGTTCGGCTCTCCGATTTGAAGATTGAGCTCGCGGGGGGCTGGCGGCCCTACCCGGAATGGCTGGCGGAACGCCGGCGAGCTCTGGAGGCCCGGCTTGCCGAACTCGAGAAGCCCGAGGCCGGCGGTTCGGCTCCGGAAGATGACGCTCTGCTCCGCCACGAGCTCGATCTGCTCGTGGCTGCCGCCGGCCGGTTCGGCACGCATCCCGGGGGCCGGGCCGCCGGGCCTGCGGAGATCGTTGTTGCCGCGCCGACTGTCGTCACCCTGCCGGTGCCCCGCGAGGCGACAAAGTTCAGGGGGCAGGGCCGGCTCGACGTCGACGAACCCGCCGCCGACCGGGCCAGCGCCCAATGGCTGGCGACCGTCGGCGATCCGCCCGACCCCGCCGGTGTGTTAGCCGGCGCGGTCACCGTCTGGAAGCGGGGCACCGAGGCTGCCCGCGGGTCAATGCAGGAGTTCAGACTCATGAAGCAGGCCTTCCCGGAGAACTTCGACCTCCGGCTCTCCGGGATCACCGACAACTTCCGCAGTCCTCCGGCCCACCCGCGGGTCTATTGGCTCTCCGACGAGCAGTTGCTCGCGCTTCTACCCGAACGCGACCGGGCCGTGCATGCGGCGCTTTCCTGCGACTGGAGCCTGGCCCGCAACCTAATGCTCACGGCGGAACAGGCGGCCGATTGGAACACGCGTGTACTTGCCCACCTCGACGCCTTCGCCGAGCGGGCCTGGCGTGGGCCGCTCGCCCCCGAGGAACGGGCGCGGCTCCACGGCATCTACCGGGCAGCGGTGGCCGGCGGCGACGAGACCTCGGCCGGCGGGCTCCGCGAGCAGGCCGCCCGCGAGGCGCTCGTGGCGGTGCTGGCGGCGCCCCGCTTCCTGTTTCGCATCGAGGAGGAGCACGAGCAGGAGCAGCCGGTGGGCTCTTGGGAACTCGCCACCCGGCTGAGCTACTTCCTCTGGTCGTCGCTGCCCGACGAGCTGCTGCGGCAGGCCGCGGCCGACGGGAGTCTGGCCAAGCCTGAGCGGCTGGCGGCCGAGGTGCGGCGAATGCTGGCCGACCCGCGGTCGGAGGCGCTCTCCGGCGAGTTTGCCGCCCGCTGGCTGCGGTTCCGCGGCTTTTCCGAGCGGGCACCGGTGGACCGCGAGAAGTTCCCCGAGTTCACGCCCGAGCTTCAGGCAGCCATGGAAGCCGAGGCCACGGCTTTCCTGGCCGACGTGATCCGGCACGATCGGCCGCTGCGGGAACTCTTCGGCGCCGGGCACACGTTCTTAAACGAGCGGCTCGCGGCCCATTACGGAGTTCCCGGCGTGACTGGTGCCGAGTTCCGCCGGGTCGAGGTGGCCGACCAGGGCCGGGGCGGCCTGCTCGGCATGGCCGCGATCCTCGCGAGCACCTCCTACCCCCAACGCACGAGCCCCGTGCTCCGGGGCAACTGGGTGCTCATGGCGGTGCTCGGCACCCCCACGCCGCCGCCGCCGGCCGACGTGCCGCCGCTCGAGGAGTCGGCCGCCGCCGGGGCGGGCATCCGCGAGCTGCTCAAGGCCCATCGGGCGGCGGCCGCCTGCGCTGCCTGCCACGACCGGATCGACCCGCTCGGCTTCGCGCTCGAGGGGTTTGACGTGCTCGGCCGCCGCCGCGACCTCGACGATGGCTCTGCCCCGCTCGACCTCTCGGCCGAGTTCGTGGACGGCACGACCTTCACAGGCTTCGCGGGTCTGCGGGGCTTTCTGGCCGACCGCCGCGACCTGGTCATGCTCCAGTTCTGTCGCAAACTGCTCGGCTACGCGCTCGGCCGGGCCGTCCTACCCACCGACCTGCCGCTCGTGGAAAGCCTCCGCGACCGGATCCTGGAGGAAGACGCCGGAATCTCGGCGGCGGTGCTGGGCATCGTCCAGAGCCGGCAGTTCCTCAATCGCCACGGTAGATTGGTCGATGAACCAGCAGCGACGCTGCCACCCGAGCATTCGCTTCCCCCCGCCCAGGAGGCCGGCCGATGACCTTCCCCGCCCGCCAGCTGCCCAGCCTTTCCCGCCGCCGGTTTCTCCGCGGCACCGGCATGGCCCTGGGGCTGCCCTGGCTCGAGTCGCTCGCCCCGGCCGCCGAGGCCGGCGGCCCACCGGTCCGATTCGCCGCGGTCTTCATGGGCAACGGCGTCAACCCGCACCACTGGGGCGCGACGACGGGCCCAGCCGGGATTGAGTTTGCCAAGACGCTCTCACCGCTTATCCCCCATGCCGCGAAGGTGAACGTGTTTCGGGGCCTGTGGAACCCGAACGCGACCGAGGAAAACGGCCACTACTCGAAGATGAACGTCCTCTCGGGGCTGAAGGTCAAGCGGACCACGACCGACGTCGAGGTGGGCACCACGGTGGATCAGCTCATGGCTCAGGCGGTGGGCCGGGCCACGCCGCTGCCGAGCGTTGCCTTGGGCACCGAGCCGCCGGGCTACAGCACCGACGCGGGCTACACGCAGATCTACTCGGCCTACGTCTCCTGGAGCAGCCCCACCACACCGGCCCCCAAGGAGATCGTGCCCCGGCAGGCCTTCGACCAGCTCTTCGACGATGGCAGCCGGCGGCGGGCCGATGCCAGCGTGCTCGACCTGGTGGGGGCCGAGGCGGCCGCGCTGCGGGGCCGCCTCGGCGGTCGCGACCGGGCAAAGCTCGACGAGTATCTCACGAGCGTCCGCGAGCTTGAGCGGCGGATCGAGCGGTCGGCCGAGGAGAGCCTGCGGGAGACGGGCGGCCACGGCTGGCGGCCCACGGTGACCGAGCCCACGCTCGAGCGGCCCGGCCCGGGCATCCCGGCCGAGCCCCGCGAGCACCTCGAGCTGATGTCCGACATCCTGCTGTTGGCCTTCCAGATGGACCGCACGCGGGTGGCCACGCTGATGCTCAACAACGACCTCTCCAACATGAACTTCGGCTTCCTGGGAGGCATCCACGGCGGCCAGCACGAGCTCAGCCATCATGCCAACAACGCCGAGCGGCTGGAGCAGTATCAACGGGTCAACGAGTATCACATGGCCCTGCTGGCGAGGCTGCTCGGCAAGATGGACGCGACCGTCGAGGGGGAGCGGACGCTGCTCGACAACTCGATGGTGCTCTTCTGCTCGAGCCTGATGGACGGCAACGCCCACGACTCGAAAGAGCTGCCGATCGTGCTGGCCGGCGGTGGCGGGGGAACGATCCGCGGCGGCCGGGTGCACGACCTCCGCGGCCAGGAAGACCGCCGGCTCTGCCGGCTCCATCTGGCCATGATGCAACGGATGGGCCTCGCGGTGGACCGCTTCGGTGACGCCGACGCCCCGCTCGACCTGACGTAGCGTGGCGGGCCGCGTCTCCTTGCCCCCCATATTCATCAGGCATCGCGGGCCGTGCGGGCCGTGCGGGCCGTCCACGGGATCGGCCCGATGGCCCCGATAGCCGGGCCATAGTTGCCTGGGTGCAAGGGACCTGGCAATCCTTAATTGTCCTGAAAATGCATATTGTCTGGAGTAGGACAATATGCTATAAAAAGACATTCCAGTGAAAACGCAAGATAAACCCATCTCCGAGTCTGAGATGCTTGCTCGCCTCATTTCGGGCGAGGTGCGCGTGCCACCTCTGGACCTTGAATGGACCGACCCCGCGAGTGACGAGGGCCCCGACGCGACGCTCCGAGCCTCGTGGGAGGGGGCCGAGTACCGCTTCGTCGCCGAGTTCAAGGGCCGCAGCACTCCCAAGGTAGTCATTCAGGCGATTGCCCAGGCCAGGGCCTTCGCCGATCTACTCGACGCCCGGCCGCTGGTCGTCGTCCCCTACCTCAGCCCCGAGCGCCTTCGAGAACTGGAGCGGGCCGGCGTGAGCGGGATAGATCTCAGCGGGAACGCCCTTGTCGTCGTTCCCGGGAAGCTCCTCGTGCTCCGCACGGGGGCGTCCAACAAGTTCCGCGAGTCCTACCCCATCCGCGAGGTATACCGCGGAAACACGTCCCTCGTCGCTCGGGCACTCCTTCTCCGTCCGCGGACCGAGTCACTCGCCGACCTGGACCGGTTCATCCGCGAACGCGGGGGACGCATCACCCTCACAACGATCTCCAAGGCGCTCCGCCGACTGGAGGATGACGTGCTTGTCGATCGCCGCGGCGGGCGGGCACGCCTCCTGCAGCCGGAGTCGCTCCTGGACAAGCTCGCCGGCGCGTACCGCCCGCCCAAGGTCCGCCGGCGCATCGTCGGCTCAACCTCCCTGGACCGCGCTGGGCTGGCGGCGCGGTTCGCCACCGCGCCCGCGCGGACGGTACTGACGGGTCAGAGTTCCACCGACCGCTACGCGGTCATGGGCCGGGAGGAGCGGGTCCGCTTCTACACTGACTCGAGCGTTACCCTGCTCGGCACGCTCGGGGGCGAGTTCACCGAGGGCGAGCGATTCGCGAACCTGGAGCTGATCGAGACGGATGACCCGATAGCCTACTTCGACGTGCGCCGTACCGCCGACCTTCCCTTCGCCTCGCCGGTCCAGACCTATCTCGAACTCGCCTCCGGCGAGAAGCGCGAGTTGGAAGCGGCGGAGCAGGTCCGCGCCCTCATCCTGGACGAACTTCGCCAGAGTATGGACGCCCCATGACCGCGCCAGACCCTCTCCAGGAGTGCCTTCTCGGACTGCACGCCGCGCTTGGCGAGTCCGTCCCGCTCATCATCGCCGGAGGGCACGGGCTGTACCTCAAGCAGCGTTTCATCGTTCACTCCGGGCTGCGCACGCTCTTCAGCCCGGACCTCCTGCCCGCCAACCGCACCACGAGCGACATCGACCTCGTTCTCCGCGCCGAGGTCGTTGTCAGCGCCATGCGCATGAAGCTTGTCCGTGACGCCGTGGACGGGCTCGGCTTCGCCGCGGTACCCGGCAGCGAGTATCTGCAGTTCGCGAAATCCGTGGAGCCCGCGGGGTCGATCAAAATCGACCTGATGGTGGGCCCCCTCGGTGACCTCTTCGACCCGAAATCCGTGAAGCGCGACGACCGTCGGGTGCGAGCCAGGGCGTTCGGGGGGCTCCACGCCCACCCGCTGGATGAGGCCGTTGCGGTCGAGGAGCACACGTTTCTCGTTCCGCTCGGTGATGCAGGCGTCTTGGTCTCCGTGCCCCAGCCGTTTACCTACCTGCTCATGAAGCTCCTGGCCTTTCGCGACCGCTGCTACGACGCGCGCAAGGACATGGCGAGGCACCACGCGATGGACGTCTACCGCATCATCGCCATGATCACGCCGGAAGAGGACTCGGTGGTCCGCGCCATCGCGGCAACGCACCTCGACCACCCCAAGGTGGTCGAGGCCCGGCGGGTGGCGGGCGAGCACTTCGCGGCGCCGGACTCCCTCGGCATCCTCCGCCTGCGTGAGCATCAGCTTTTCTTCGGCCGGATGGACCTCAACAGGTTCCGGGAGGAGTTGTCCGCGATCCTTTTGCCGCTCGCCACGTGAGGGCTGCAATCATCTGCACTCCTGAGGAGTTGCTGGGCGATGACGCGGACATCTCCTGACCGCGATACGACAATCGAGGATATTCACGCTGCCGGGCTGCGGAGAAGTTCAACCCCTTGCCGGTTCAACACCTGCCCCCGCTCCGATCGCCGGGGGGAATGGCTACGGACTGGAGCGGCTATTCATCGCCACGCCCCTGGTGGGAACTCAAGTCACCCGCGACCCCGAATTTCATTGTGGAGCGGAGAGTCGCTCGAGCGCGAAGGGCGGACGTGCCCAGTATCTCAGGAGATGTTCCAGACTCTGAAAATAGCTCGGTACATCGCGGTCGATGAGCATGATGCGGACACTGGCGTCGACTGGGATCCGAGGCTCGCGGCGACGGGAATGATGCGGTTCCGCAGGGGCCGCTTTCAGATCGACCTGATCACGGCTTCATTGCCGTTTGAAGAGACTGCCTTCCGGCGAGCCAGGTACCATGAGCTCTTCGGTGTTCGTCTTCCTTCACGGCCGAGTTGCCGTGAGTTCTCTGCGGGCCCGTCACAACTCCGCCAGCGGCTCCGACGCGTCGCCGAAGCTCCTCTCGCGGACGTTCATCTTTTCCATGAGCGACATGTAGAGCCGACACATCTGCCGGTTCTCCGCCTTCGAGTAGTCGAGCACGCGGCCCGTCTCGAGTTTTCCACCGGCCCGGCCAAGCACCGCCATCGGCAGCTGGTCGTTGTCGTGCTTGGCGCCGGCCATCATGCTCGAGCACATCAGCACCATTGAGTTGTCGAGCGCTGTGCGGCCCCCCTCGTCGATCGCGTCGAGCCGCCGGGCGACGTGGGCCATCTGCTCCATGAAGAAGCGGTTGACCTTGAGCCAGTCCGCCCCGTCGGAATGCGAGAGCAGGTGGTGGATCATGTAGTCGATCCCCTGCGAGGGGTTGTCGGTCCGCGGCAGGTTGGGGAACCGCAGGGCCGAGTGGTCGTTGTTGAGCTTGAGCGTGACGATCCGCGTGGTGTCGGTCTGGAAGGCGAGCACGAGGATGTCGCACATCAGCCGCATGTGCTCGGCGATGTCCTGCGGGATGCCGTCCGGAGGTCGCGGCATGTCGGGCTTTTCCAGCGTCGGCTTCCAGCCCTGCAGCTCCCCACGCTGCCCGGCGGAGGCGATCCGCTGCTCCACGTCGCGGACACTGTCGAAATACTCGTCGAGCTTCCGCCGGTCGGCCACGCTGATTCGTCGGCGCAGGTCGTCGGCCGTCTCGAGCACCGCGTCAAGCACGCTCGCGTCGCCGGCATGCGCCTCGTCCTTGAACAGCCGGTCGAAGGCCAGGGCCGGATAGATTTCGAGCGGCGTGGGCGTGGTCGGGCTGCTCCAGGAAATGTGCGAGCTGTAGAGCATCGAATAGTTCTTGTGAACGCTCGGATTGCTCTTCTCGCAGGCGAGCACGAGGCTCGGCACCTTCGTGCCGCGGCCGTAGGTCTGGGCGAGGTGCTGGTCGAAGCTCGTGCCGGAGCGGATCTCGCCGCCCGAGGCGAGCGGGGCGCCGGAGAGGATGTTGCCGGTTTGCGAGGAGTGGATGTTGCCCTTCGTCGCCTCCGCGTTGTAGAGCCCCTTCACGAAGAGCAGCTTCTCCCGAAAGTCGGCCACCGGTTCGAGCACCTTGCCGAGCTTCATCTCGCTGCCGACGCCCTCGGCCCACCACTCCTTTGAATGGAAGCCGTTGCCGGCGAAGAGCACGGCGAGGCGAAGCGGCGGCGCGGCGGCGGCCGCTCCGGCCACGGCCGGCTCACCGGCCGCAGTGAGCGACTCCATCCACGGCAGGGCCATCGACACACCGAGGCCGCGGAGCATCGTGCGGCGGGAAAGCTTCAGGTTCATCGAAGATCTCCCAGTGCTTGAAATCATACTCACGTGGCGTCATCGGCCACATCGCGACCGCGAATCGAGAGAAACTGCGAGCTCGTCACGATCGCCTCGATGGCGACCGAAATCCTGTACTCCGAGGCGGCCAGCCGGGCGGCCATCTCGTCGAGCAGCGGCTCATCGGAGAGCTGCACGCCACGGCCGAGGGCATAGCCGAGCAGCTTGCGGCAGAAGACGCGAACAAACTGCTCGCGCCGGGGCCCGAGCAGATACGCCCGCACGCTCTCCTGCCCGTCGAGCATGGCGCCGTCGGGCAACACGGCCTTGGTGTCGAGCGGCTTGCCCGAGGTGTCGGCGGTGCGGAGCCGGCCGATGGCATCGAACTCCTCGAGGGCGAACCCGTAGGGATCGATCCGGCGGTGGCATTTCGCGCAGGCCGCGTTTTCCGAATGCATGGCGATCAGCTGCCGCTCGCTCAGGCCCGTGGGCACCGTCTCGGCAAGTTGCGGCACGTCCTTCGGCGGTTTGGGGAGCTTCTCGCCGAGGATCGTCTCGTAGAGCCAGTTGCCCCGCAGGATGGGGCTCGTGCGGGAGGCGCCGGCCTGCGTGGAGAGCGTTGTGGCCAGGCAGAGGATGCTGCCGCGGCCGTGCTTCCGCACGCCCTCCACCCGCCGCCAGGCATCACCCGTGACCCCCTCGACGCAATAGTGCTTCGCCAGCCGCTCGTTCAAAAACGTGTGGTCGGCGTCGACGAGCGAGAGGATCGAGCGGTCGTTCCGGAAGAAGTCGTCGAGGAACCGCACCGTCTCCTCCTCCATGTCGGCCCGCAGGTCGGCGAACGTGGGAAAGAGCTCGGCATTCTTCTCATCGAGCGATGAGAAGCCGTGCACATGGAGCCACTGCGTGCCGAACTCCTCGGCCAGCCGCCGCGCGGCCGGTGCGGCGAGCATCCGCCGGACCTCCAACTTGAGCACCTCCGGCTCATGCAGCCGCCCGCTCTCGGCCGCCGCCAGCAAGTCGGCGTCGGGCATCGACGACCAGAGGAAGTAGGAGAGCCGGGTGGCCAGCTCGTAGTCAGAGACCGGCGCGGGGGAGGTACCCGGCCCGGCCACCTCGAGCTTGTAGAGAAAGTCAGGCGATACGAGCACGTGGGCGACGATCGCACGGATCGCGTCCTCGTGGGGCACATCCTTCTTTCGGAGCGTGTCGTAGAGCGTGCGGAGTCTCGCCTCCTCCTGGGGCTCGAGCGGACGGCGGAACGCTCGCCCGGCGAGGGCCACCACCGCGTCGACCTGCCTGGGCTCGGCCTCCACGAGCCGCTTCCGGAAGGCCTCAGCGTAGGCGGCGATCGCCGGCTTGATGGGCGTCCATCGTTTGACGAGTTCGGGGCGATCCTGGGAGGCGTACCCCATAATTTGTTCGAAGACGTCCTCGAATTCGAGCGGCTCCTGGGCGATGAAAAGGAGCTCGTCCCAGAGCCGGTCGAGCTCCTCGGCCTCGGCATCGCCGAGCATGAGCCGGCGGAGCTGGTCGTCCTCCCGATAATACAGATTCAACGTCACGGCCTCGTCCACCGGCACGATGCGGCCGTAGCAGACGGCCTTGGGGAACAGATCGCGGACGTCGGCGAACGCCTTTTCGAATTTCACCCATGCGGCCGAATCTTTGCGGGCCACGACCGGCAGCGCCGGCACGAGGCCGCCGGCCGCCAGACCGCTCGCCGCATCGGCATTAGCCTCGACCTGCACGCTCGCGTCGGCGGGGGCGATCGGATGCAGCGTTCCCTCCGTCACCAGCTCACAGCCCTCCGCCAATTCCGCCGGGATCGCGATCGTGATTGCGCCCGGCGCCTGCACGCACAGGTCGCCGGCCTCGACCACGAGACCGTGTTGATGCCGGCCAAAAATCGCAGGGTCGATCCCCACGACGCCCTCCCCCTCGCCCTTGGCGACAGAGCCCGCGACGTCGTTCCTTGACGGCATCATGCCCGCGAGCAGCGGGCCGGTCGCCGAGCGGAGCACCTGCCGCAGCTGCGCGTCGGGCGCGTCTTTAGCGAGGCCGGTGCCATCGCCCGCGAGCAACTTCCCGAGCTCGGCGGCGAGGCGGCCGCGGTCTTCCGGAAGCGTCGCCGCCATCCACCGGGCGAGCAGCGATCCCGCGGGGATCGTCCAGCCGTCGGCCGAGCCCTCGGGCTCGGCAGCGAAGTACCAGACGTTTGCATGGCCCTGGCCGTCGGCATCCGGATTCGCCGCGAGAATGTCGCCCGACACGTCGCGGGCCAGGTCCCACTCCTGTTCACCCGACACGTCGTCGCCCGAGCGGAGCGTGAGGTCGACGCGGGTGAGGTCGCAGCTGTGGTTGCCGTCTCGCGCGCCCACGCAGACGGCCACGACGTCGCCCTTCCGCAGGAAAAGCGGACCGAACGGGCCGAACACACCGCCATGGTTCGCGTTGCTCGTGAGCGTTTCGCGGGTCTTGCCCCGCCAGACTTCCACCGACCACGCCGTGCCATTCGAGCAGCCCTGATGGGCGCTCGCCGTCGCGCCCCGGATCTCCACCGGGCCCGTGATCGGGCAGCGCCAGCCGACCACGACCCGCTGTTTGGCGTCGGGGTGGACGGCCACGCCGTGCGGATGGATCGTGCCGGGGATGCGGTACGGCTCGTCCGACGAGTTGGCGATGACCCGCAGTTCGCCCTGACCACGCCAGCCGTTGACCGCCCCCCAGCCCTCGATCTTCTCCAGCTTCGTGCCGAGCAGCGTGGAGAAGGCCGCCTCCGGCGCCCCGACACCCAGATACAACAGCCATCCCGCGAGAAATTGTGGGTCGACGTCATGCTTCTCCGCCAGCGCGGTGACGGTGGCATCGAGGCCGGCGGCCGTCACGTCCGGCCCGGCGAGCGCCTCGGACACGCCGGCCAGACACTGGGCCGCGGTCGCGGCCAGCCGCTCCCGTTCGACGCCCAGCAGCGCCGCCAGCGGCCGCACGAGCGCCAGCGGCAGATCCGCCCGACCCGCGGCCACAAGCCGCGGGTTTTTCCAGACGACGACGTCGTTATCACCGCCGTCGCCCGCAGCGCCGGCCGCGAGATGGATCGTGACCGTGTCCACGGCCTTCCCGTCCCCGGCTTTCGGCACGGCAAGCTTCAAGCGGAATTCCTGCCGCTCGACGAGCGGGGTCGCGGCCTCCATCCAGGCGGCCGGGCCGTCGGTCGTGCCGAACCGGCTCACGATCCAGCCGGCGTGGTTCAACTTCCAGACGGCGTTTTGCCACTCGGAAACAATCGCCGCGAGTGCCGCGGCATCGGCCGGCTTCGCGGCCTTCCAGCGGGCCCGCAGGGTGTCGAGGATCAAGGACGGCCCGCCGGCCCCGCCCGCCGTCGACTCCGGTGCGGAGAGCGCGGCGAAGAGCGTGGCCAGGTATTTCGGGCTCCGGCCCCGCTCGCGGGCCACCGCGGCCACGGCCTCGGCCCCCTGCGCTAGCCGCTCCCGGTCGGCGAGCGTGGCGAGCAGGTATTTCTCGGTAGGCAGGAAGCCCTCGGATCCCGTGTCGAGCGTGATCCCGTGCTTCACAGTCGTCTGGGCGGTGGCCGCGGCGGCGTCGAGCGGCTGCGTATACCGCGCGTAAAACTGTTTGATGCGGATGACCGCCTCATCGGCAATGTCGCGGCGTGAGTCGCCGGCAGAAAATCGCAGGCCATCGGGCAGGAGCACGGCGTGGGCCGCGATCCCCTTGGCGGCGTCGAGATATTTCGTGGCTAGGCTCGGCGACATCACGAGCGATTGCCCCGTGTTCGTGAAGCCTTCGCCGGCGCCACCGTCGGCGGGAAACTCCTTGACGGGCTCGATCGAATCGACACCCGTCAGGTCGCGGATCGTGTGCGTGTATTCGGCGTTGTTGAGCCGGCGGAGGACGACACGCCCCGGGTCGCCGGCGTGCGCGACCGCCTCGGCTGCGAGAAACGCCCGCAGCCCCTGTTGCAGCAAGTCCCGTTCGGCCTCGGTCGGCTGCTCGGCGTCGGGCGGTGGCATCTGGCCGTCGTGGACGACCTCGGCCACCCGCTGCCAGACCTTGATCTGCTTCCGCATGTCGGCGAGCGTGCCGAACAAGGCCAGATCGACGTCCCCCTCGACCGCATCGCCGGCATGGCACTCGTGGCAATACCGGGCCACGAGCGACCCGACCCGCGACGCAAACGCCGCATGGGCGTCGTAGGCTTTGTCGGCGGCTCTGCCGACGCACGACGCGAGGCAGAGCAGGCCGACGGCCAGAACCATGGCGATCCTGTCGCGGAGCGCACGACTCATCGAGACGCTCCCTTCCTCGGTCTCGCGCCTGCCATCCCGGCAATCACGGGCCGCCAGTCACTCAGGTGCTTCACCGCTTCTGCCCGGGCCTGCTTCGCGTCGCCGCCGGCCATGATCCTCGCGAGCCGCCGATGGGCCGCGAGGGTGATGTCGCGCACCTTGGCTGATTCAGCGTGCGCCTGATGCATGGTCGAGAGCCAGAGCAGCAGCTGCGAATGGATCGCTCGCCATGTCGCGATGAGCCGGCGGCGGTTCGACGCCTCCATGAGGATCGTGTGAAACTCGACGTCGAGCCAGCTCACCTCGGCGAGACTCGCCGCCCCTGCCATCGCATGGATGTTCGCTTCGAGCCTGCTTCGCAGACTTGTGTCGAACCGGTTTGTGACGTGCTCGACCGCCGCGGGCTCGAGCGTCATCCGCAGCTCGAAGAGGTCCTCAAAATCCTCGGGGGTCATCTCTACGATGCGCGTGCGGCCCACGGCGTCGAAGACGACGAGCCCCTCGCGTTCGAGCTGGAGCAGCGCCTCGCGAACGGGGGCCCGGCTCACGCCGTATGCCTCGGCGAGCATCGGCTCGCTGATCTTGGAGCCCGGCAGGAGTTCCTGCCTGACGATCTCCCGCCGCACCGCATCAACGATCCGATGGGCGAGGTTCTTCTTCCGCGAGCGGGCACGTTCGGGACTGTGTAGCAGCGGCATGGTGCGAACCTCCGTCCGTGATTGTAGTCTGCCCCGCGGAAACTGTCGACAGTTTAGGTTCCGGGCCAGCGGAAGCCCGGGACCCCTTTGCCAACTGACGGGTTGGGAAATTTTCGCGATTGCTCCACGAATGGCATACTGCGGCGGGCGATAGGAGCGTGCCGCATGCAGATCACCTTCCTCCAATCAGGCGGCTTCGCCGGGGCCTTGCGGGGCGTGCGGATCGATTCGCTCGCGCTCCCCGAGCGGCAGCGGGCTGAACTCGAACGGCTCGTGGCCGGCTCTGGCGTTCACGCGTCGTGCGAGCGGTTCTCCGAATCGGGCCGCGACCGGCGGCAATACGACCTGGCGATCGACCGGGCGGGCCGCGTCATACGGCTCTCCTGCGACGAGACCTGCCTGCCCGAGGCCACCCGGCCGCTCGTGGAGTTCCTCGCCGCCCGCGCCACGCCGCAGACCCCAGACTTTCAGCTGCCCGAGGCCACCGACACGCCGCCGGGCAGCGGGCCCGCCCCGGAGAACGCGGCCACGCTCTTGGGGGAGTTCCGCGGTGCGTTTGCGAGCGACTGGGGGCGGTTCGAAGGGGAGGTTGTGGCCCGCTGGGAGAACGACGGCCGGCTGATGACGCTCGTTGAGCCCTTCGCCTACGTCGATCCGCGGCTCGCCCGCTGGCCGGCGGCGGCCGGCTCCTCGATCGACGGGGCGAGCATCCCGCGGGCTTTCTGGACGGTGATCGGCGGGCCTTTCGCCGGGGAATTCCGCAATGCTTCGGTCGTCCACGACGTCGCCTGTGATGTGCGGGACCGGCCCTGGCGGGCGGTGCACCGGATGTTTTACGAGGCCTGCCGCTGCGGCGGGGTGGGCGGGATCAAGGCCAAGACGATGTACTACGCGGTGTTCCACTTCGGCCCGCGCTGGCACATCGAGGAGCGGACCATATTCGTCGCGGGCAAGTCCCACGTCGAGCCCGTGATCCGCGCCGAGATGCCCGCCCCGCCGACCGAGGCGGACGTGGCCGCGATCGTGAACTATTTTGCCACCCACGAAGTCGCGGCCGAAGACATCCCCATCCTCGAGATTCCCGACACGGGCGACTGAGAAGCATGCCAGCCGTGGACCTCGCCGAGCCGCTCACCACCCGGCTGCCGCCGGGCGTGGCCGGGTATGTGGCGGAGCTGTTTGGCCGCCACCCCGTGGCGGTGCGGCTGACGCGTCCGCGGCGAACGAAGCTCGGCGACCACCGGCCGCCGGGCCGCAGCGTGCCCATCCACCGGATCACGGTCAACGACGATCTGAACCCCTACGCTTTTCTGACGACGCTCCTCCATGAGTTGGCCCACGCGGCCACCTGGGAACGGCACCGCGGTCGCCGTCGGTTGCGGCCGCACGGCCCTGAGTGGCAGGAGGAATTCGGTGGCATCCTCCGGCCGGTGGTGGGCCGCGGTCTGCTGCCGGCGGCGGTCGAGGCGGCGCTTGCCCGGTCGCTCGTGGGGGCCGCGGCGGCCACCTGCAGCGACCGCGGGCTCGTGCTCGCCCTGGCCCAGTTCGACGCCCAGCCGGCGGGCCGCGTCCGCGTCGAGGAACTCGCCGAGCGGACCGTGTTCCGGGCGCCCAATGGCGGCGTGTTTCGGGTGGGCCGCGCCCTCCGCACCCGGCGGCAATGCTTCGAGGTGCGGTCGGGCCGCGAATACCGTGTTCACGGCCTCGCGCTCGTCGAGCCGCTCGCCGGGCCGCCGGTCATCCCGCGCCGCCGCCGGTGAGATGGCAATGCTGGCGGGCGGAGCCGGCTGCGATCATGATGGTGGCGGTTGTCCTTCACTTGCCCGAGGTAGTTTCATGCCCGCTTCCACGTGCCCGCTCACCGGCCCGCAGGTGGTCGATCTCTATTTTATGGAGCACCGGGCCAAGCTCCTCGACCTCGCGGCCTTCCTCGACCGGCTCGACCGGGCCGCCCCGCCCGCCGCCGCCGGTGATGTCCGCGTGCGTGCCCTGCGACGGGCGATTCCGCTGCTCGTGGACGGCACGGGGGACCGGGCCCGGCGGATCCTCGAGCTTGTGAGCGACCACACGACCGAGCCGGTGCCGGCGGCACACACCCAGGGCGCGCTCGGCGCCGACCCGGCCACCGCCTACTAGCGAGGCGACCAACCATGCCCTACATCGACCCCCACATTCACATGGTGAGCCGGACCACCGACGACTATGCGCGGATGGCCGAGGCGGGCTGCATCGCCGTTACCGAGCCCGCCTTCTGGGCCGGCTTCGACCGCTCCTCGCCGGCGGGCTTCTTCGACTACTTTCGACAGCTCACCGAGACTGAGCCCAAGCGGGCGGCCCGCTACGGGATCGCCCACTACTGCTGGCTGTGTATCAATCCCAAGGAGGCCGAGGATCCCGGCTTCGCCCGCGAGGTGATGGCGCTGATCCCCGAGTTTCTCGATCGTCCCAACGTGCTGGGCATCGGTGAGATCGGCCTCAATAAAAATTCCCGCAACGAACTTGTCATCCTCGAGGAGCAGATCGAGCTCGCGAAGCGGCATGACCGGCTGATCCTCGTGCATACGCCCCACCTCGAGGACAAGCTCAAGGGGACGCGGCTGATCATGGACGCGCTCAAGAACGCCGGCCTGGATCCGGGCCGGGTGCTCATCGATCACGTGGAAGAGCACACGGTGAAGCCGGTGCTCGACGCCGGCTTCTGGGCCGGCATGACGCTCTACCCCGACAGCAAGTGCACGCCGCAGCGGGCCGTCGACATCATCGAGTGTTATGGCCGGGAACGGATCTGGATCAATTCGGCCGGCGACTGGGGCCCGAGCGACCCGCTCTCCGTGCCCCGCTGCCACGTCGAGATGCGGAGGCGGGGCCACGGCGCCGACCTGATCGCGAAGATCAGTCTCGAGAATCCGCTTGAGTTCCTCGGGCAGTGCCCCAGCTTCAAGCCGCTGGGCTAAAGCGGCCCCGGTCGCGTTTGGGCACCAGATCTGCCGGTCATACAAGCCCCCGGCGCGAGCCGGGGGACTGTGACGTGGCGTACCGTCCAACGCCGCCATGCAAACGGGCGTCTACCCCCGGATGGAATGGCCAACGGGATGGTGGTCTGCCCCGCCGTCCCCGGGCTCGCGCCCTGGGGCTTTTATAAACCGCGGGCCTCGGCGCTCGGTGGGATGGTTTTCCGTCCCGGCGCTTCACCGGCCGTGCCGGTCATACAAGCCCTCGGCGCGAGCCGGGGGACTGTGACGTGGCTATCCAGCTATTCACCGCTTCTGGGTGTCGCCCTGGTTGGCGGCGTTTCGCAGAAACTGTTCCCCTTCGCGGGCCACTGCTCCGGCCACGTTCTGGACCCTCTGCTTGTCGATCGAGACCTCGATCGTGCCGTTGGACTGGGAGATGTGGATCGCGCCGGCGACAACAAGGCCGCCCACGACAAGACCGAGCAGAATAAGAGTGCGCATGACAAAAGGTTCTCCAGGAATAACGGATCGGCATCAGGCCGATGCCCGTCGGGGCGAGGAGAATCGCAGGGCCTCGGTGGCCGCACAAGCCCGGTTTCAGCGGGAATTCACCGCTGGCTTTCGCGGGGAGCCGTCGGGATGGCGTCCCGCTGTTGCCGCCGGCGGATGCTGTTGCCGTAGACGTGGAGCGGCCGGTTGGGCCGCTCGGTGATCGGGGTCGATTTGATCTGCTCACGGGTCTCACCGAAGGTGACGATCCGGGGCTCGAAGCTGACGCTCGCGGCTTCGATCGGCAGGGGCAGAATGGCCGCGGTCACGACGGCCGCAAAGGCGATGGTGCGCATGGCGGGGTTCCTGGAAGACAACCGGCTGCGGTTTTCGATCGGCCACCGCCCCCGCCGAAATGCAGCCACCCCCCCGCTGCCCGTCACAACGGTAGAGCCCGCACGTTCGGCACGCCGCGGCCGCGGGAGCGGGTCTGGATTTCGCTCGAGCGGCCGACCGTGGCAGAAGCGTGGTGTATAGTGCCGCGATTCTGCTCATCCGGTCTGGGGTCTGTCGCATGAGGCGGGTTCGCGGTTCCTTCGGCCAGACCGTCTGCGCGGCCTGCCTGGCGCTGATGCTGTTCGAGGCCCGATCGCCGGCAGTGATTCTGGCCGCCGAGCCCGCGGAGCCCTGGTCGCGGTGGCGGGGGGCTGCCGGGGCGGGCCAGGGGGGTGAGGCCCTGTTTCCCGCGACATGGACCGACAAGGACTGGGCCTGGACCGCCAATCTGCCTGGTACCGGCAACGCCTCGCCGGTCGTCTGGCGGAGCCGCATCTACACCGCGTCGGCCGATGCCGAGGCTGGCGTGCGGACCGTGACCTGCCACACCCTCACCGACGGCAGCCTCGTCTGGCAGCGTGACTTTCCCGGCCGCTTTGACCACCACCACGCCCAGAACACCGCCGCTTCCGGATCGGTGGCCGTTGACGAGCGGGGTGTGTACTGGATGTGGGGCACGCAAGAAGCAGCAAGCGTCGAGGCACTCGGCCACGACGGCCGGCCCCGCTGGCATGCCGACCTCGGTCCCTACGATGCCCAGCACGGGTTCGCGGTAACGCCGGCGGTCTGCCGCGATCTATTGATCGTGCCCGACGACCAGGATGTGTCGAGCTGCATCGTGGCGCTCGACCTGGCCACAGGTCGCGAGCGGTGGCGGCTGCCGCGGGAAGTGTCGAAGGCCGGTTATGCCACGCCGCTCGTGCTCGACGCGGGGGGCGAGGCCCCGCCGGTGGTGATCCTCACGAGCATGGCCCACGGGGTGACCGCGGTCGATGGCGGGACCGGCAAGGTGCTCTGGGAGCGTCGCTGCCTGCCGAAGCGGACGGTCTCCTCGCCGATCCTGGTCGGCGACCTCGTCATCGGCACCAGCGGCGACGGCGGCGGCGACAACACGCTCGCGGCCGTGCGGCTCCCGCGGGGAGCGGCCGAGCCGGAGGTTGCCTACACGCTCGACCGCAGCATCGCCCCCTACGTCCCCACGCCGCTGCAGGTTGACGGGCTTGTCTACCTCTGGGGAGACCGAGGCGTCGTGACCTGCGTGCGGGCCGCGACGGGCGAGACCGTGTGGCGGGGCCGCGTCGCAGGCACCTACCACGCCTCGCCGATCGCCGTCGGCGGCACCGTGCGGAACGTCTCAGTAGACGGCGAGGCGGTTACGATCAAGTCGGGCGACACCTTCGAAGTGCTCGGCCGTGCCGACCTGGGGGAGCCCTGCCGGGCCACGCCGGCGGTCGTCGGCAGACGGATGGTATTTCGGACGGCGGGCCGGCTCCTCGCCCTTGACGCCGAGCCCTGACACGGGGCCGTCCCGATCCTGTTCGGCACGAGACTGTCCACGCTTC
>JBBEEF010000128.1:20729-21958 GCA_040880915.1 Pirellulales bacterium | reverse complement strand
CCGGACTGCGGCCCTGATGGCCCTGGCCATGGCCGCGATCCTGCCGCCGGTGGCGGTGGCCGGCTGGTCGGCCATCAGCGATGCGGCCGCGTGCCCGGGCATGGCCGGCACGAGTCCCGAGGGCCTGCTGCTGGCGTGTTTTTTCGGCCTCATGCTCACACTCGTGGTCGTCGGCCTCTCGCCCGGCGAGACCCGCTTCGCCGCCGCGACGAGCCTGTTCCTCGTGGCGGTGTCGCTGGTCGTGGTCGAGCATCCGGCGGTCCGCTTCGGTGTGGCGGCCTATGCGCTTTTCGGCGCCGCCTGGCTCGTGGCCGCCCGCGGCGAAGCGGCGCGCACCCGCGGCGGCGGGCCGGCCGGCCTCGTCGCGGCCCTGGCCGTGGCCCTCGTGACCCTGGCGGTCGGCGACCCCGAGTCGCGGTCCGCCCACACGATCGCCGGGTTCATGCCGCTCTCGGGCGGCGATGGCTGGGCCTTCCCCTGGGCCCGCGGCGGCAGCGGCGATGGTGAGGATCTGGTCGCCGCCCGCGAAAAGCCGACCGCCACCGGGCCGGTGGACTCCCAGATCTTCGTCACCAGCCATAAGCCCTCGCTCTACGACCTCTGGACCGACCTCTACGGCGAGCCGGAGAAGCCGAAAAAAGATGACGCACCGAAGCGGGCCTTCGGGCTCGGCCCCGACGAGACGATCGCCGCGGAGACGCATCTGCCCGACAGCGAGCAAGCCGGCCGCGAGTTTGCGACCGCCCGCCGCGGCGGGTCGCGGCGGCAGCCGACGAGCGATCTGGCCGCCCGGGCGCTCGTCAGCGTCGCCGGGCCGGCGCCGGTGCACCTGCGGCTGGATGCCTTCGATGAGTTCGACGGCCACACCTGGCGGAAGCGCACGGTGGCCGCGAGTGCGGCAACCCAGCCGACATTCGCTCACGCCGGAAGCTCGTGGATGCGCTGGCAGGCGGTGGGCGGGTGCGAAGACACCCATGAGGTGACCATCGGCACGCTCGCCACGCCCGTCCTGCCGCTGGTGGCCCACACGGCAGGACTGCGGATCGACAAGATCGACCGGGCCGACTTCTACCGCGAGCCGCAGGCGGGAATCGTGTCGCTGGAAACAGTGGACGTGCCGGCCGGCACTCGGCTCGAGACGCGAAGCCTGGGCGGCGGCGTGGACGGGAACGGGATGGTCGGCCTGTCACCCGAGAACTCGCCAGGCGTCGCGGCCGGCCCGCGGCCGG
>JBBEEF010000128.1:8034-20629 GCA_040880915.1 Pirellulales bacterium | reverse complement strand
TATCTCGATCAGGCCCGGCTCCGTGATCCGACCGCTGCCGCATGCCTCGCCGCATTCATCGCCGCCTTCGAGCGCCGGATGTACGGACCGGCGTTCTTGGCCGGCGACGAGTCGTCGGCCCGCGATCTCTCGCTGGCCGTGGCCCGGCTCGTCGCCCGCGCGAGCCTGCGGGGTGAGTCGGTGCCTCGGGCCTCCGCGTCCTTCCTCCTCCCATCCACGTCCCTCCTGGAATCGCCCGCATGACGACGACGTCGCTCCTGCTCGAGCGTCCCGACCGCTTCACACCGGCTCCCGCCATCGCGGTCGTCGCCCGCCTCCGCTCCAGGCTACGGGCGGCGCTGCGCGGCAAGGACGAGGCCTGCGACCTGGCGCTGGCCTGCCTGCTCGCCCGCGGCCACCTGCTGATCGAGGACGCGCCCGGGCTCGGCAAGACAACCCTCGCCAAGGCCGTGGCAACGCTCGTCGGCGGGCGGTTCAACCGGATCCAGTGCACGCCCGACCTCCTGCCGAGTGACATCACCGGATTCACTATCTACGACCAGCACACCGGGCGGTTCGATTTCCGGGCCGGCCCGGTGTTCGCCGACGTGCTCCTGGCCGACGAGATCAACCGGGCCACGCCGCGGTGCCAAAGCGCGCTGTTGGAAGCCATGTCGGAGCGGCAGGTGACCAGCGACACCGCCTCGCGGCCGCTGGCGGCGAACTTCTTCGTCGTGGCCACGCAGAACCCGCTCGAGCACCTCGGCACCTATCCGCTCCCCGAGGCCCAGCTCGACCGCTTCGCCCTCGCGCTGCGGATCGGGCCGCCCGACCGCACGAGTGAGATCGAACTCTTGCAGCAGGCCCAGGCCGGCTGCGCGGCGGATTTCGGCGACACCGAGCCGCTGCTCGACCCCGCGGGCCTAATCGACCTCCAGGAGGCCGTGGTCGCTGTGCCCGTAGCCGACCAGGTGGTGGCGTATCTCGTCGATCTCGGCCGCTGGTGTCGCGAGCGGCTCGGCGGCCAGCGGGGCCCGAGCCCGCGGGGGCTACTCGTCTGGCAGCGGGTGGCGCAGGCCTGGGCCCTGCTCGAGGGCCGCGACCATGTCCTACCCGACGACGTGCGGCAGGTCGCGGTGCCGGTGCTCGGCGTGCGGCTGGGGCTGCCCGAGGCCGAGACGGCCGCGGTCGTGGCGGCGGCGATGGATCATGTTTCCGTGCCCGTGGGGAGGTGAGCCGATGAATGAACTGCTGATGGGCGCCGGGTATCGGATGCTGACGGCGCTCTTGCACGCCGCCCCCACGATCCTGTGCGGGCTCGTGGTGGCCGCCGTGCTGCGGCGGCTGGTCGGAGCGGCGACGGTGCGGTCGCTACTGGCGGCTGGCTCGATCACCTCGCTGGTGCGGGCCTGGTTGCTCGGCATGCTGCTGCCGGTCTGCTCGATCGGCGCGATCCCGGTGGCCCGGGAGCTGTCGCGGGCCGGCGTGGGCGGGGCGGCCGTGCTCGCCTTCGCCGTCTCGGCGCCGCTCTTCAATCCGATCTCGCTCCTCTACGGGCTCACCCTCTCGCACCCGCTGGTGATCGTCGGCTTCGCGCTAGCCTCGATGGCCGTCGTGACAGTCGTGGGGCTGGCCTGGCAGCGACTCGGCGGCGGCGATTCACCGCTGCGGCCCCAGGCCAACGAGCCAGCCGTGCCCCCCGGCTGGCGGCGGGCCGCCGCGCTCGGCCTCGCGCTTGGGCGGGAGGCGGCCGGCCCGGCGGCGGGCTACGCGGCCGTGGCGCTTCTCGGCGTCGGGGCGTTGGCCGCCTGCCTTCCCTTCGGCAGCCTGCAGCGGTCGCTCAAGGCCTTCGATCCGGCCGCCATCCCCACGATGGCCGCGATCGGCCTGCCGGCCTTCCTCACGCCGACCGACGCGATGATGCAGATCGGTTCGATGTTCGACCACGGCAACTCTGTCGGGGCCGCCTACGTCCTGCTCTCCGTGGGGGCGGGAGTGAACCTCGGCCTCGTGGCCTGGGCCTGGCGAACGTGGGGTATGAGGCCCACGCTCGCCTGGCTGGGCGTGCTCCTCGCCGTCGTGTTCGTGATCGCCTTCGCGATCGAGCGGCCGCTCTCGTTTCGAGACTCACCGCCGGAGGACCACACCCACGCCTTCGACGTCTTCTGTCAGCCGTTCGCCACCGGCACGGCCGCGCCTGCGACCCGCGTGGCGGAGCTGCTTGCCGAGCGGGTGCCGCGGCATGAATGGCTTGCGGTCGCCGCGCTGGCGATCGTGGTGACAGCAGGCGGGCTGGTCCGCTGGTTCGATCCCACCGGCCGGATCGAGGGGCGGCTGGCGGCGGCGGGCGAGGCGAGTCCCGCGAGCGGACGCCCCGCCTGGGACGTGGCCGTGCCGGGGCCGGTGCTCGGCGGCGTGCTCCTGGCCGGACTCGTGGCCACGAGCGTGGTGGCTGCGTATCTCTACTATCCCGATCTGCCGACGGCGATCGACGATCTTCGGTACGTCGAGGGTGAGACCCATGCGGCGGCGCTGGCCGGCGACCGCCGGCGGACGCAGGTCTGGATCGAGTCCTGGGAGGACCTGATCCGGCGAACGGAGGTGGGCCTCTGGATCCGGCGGGGGGGCGTGTCGCCGGAGGCCGTGGCGGCGGGCACGGCGCTCCGGGAGCGGATCGAGGCGCTCGAGCATGCGGTGCTCGAGGAGGAGACGATCGACCGCGACGAGGTGGCTGCGGAACTCAAGCGGGTGCTCGAGGCCAGCCGTATCCACCGCGGGGCGCTGCGGGGCGAAGCGGGAAATGACCGCTAACGGCCGTCCGGTCAGCGGCCGTCGTCGTGCTCGACCAGCGTGTCGTCGTCGTCGGGCTCGACGGCGCCCTCCGGCTCACCGGGCTCGTCCGTAGCGATCCGCCAGGCGGGGAACGGGTCGTCGAACGCCACCCAGGCCTCGGGGCCGAGGTCGATCTCCGCGTCGGAGAGGCAGCAGCGGTCGAGCTGTTGGAGCAGATCGGGGGCGAGGTTCGCCCCAATGATCACAAGCTCCTGCCGGCGATCGCCCCAGGGCTCCTCCCAGATCGCGTCGATCTCGTCGAGGTCGAGGTCTTCCGGCCACTCGGAGTCATTCGCGCTCGCCAGCCACAGGCCCCCCGGCTCGAGGCTCGACACGACGCCCGCGCTTGACCAGACGCCGGCCCAGTCGGGCCGCGTCGCCAGCCAGAGAAAACCCTTGGAGCGGATCACACCCTTGAATGCAGGGCCCGTGACGAGATCCCAGAACCGCTGCGGATGGAGCGGCCGTCGCGAGCGAAACACAGTGCTCGAGATGCCGTATTCCTCGGTCTCCGGGATGTGCGTGCCGGGGGCCTCGGCCAGCCAGCCGGGGTGGCTCGCGGCCTGGTCCATGTCGAAGAGCCCCGTGTCGACGAGCTCGCCGAGCGGGACGCTGCCGTGGGAGGCCTCGATGAGCTTGGCCTTGGGGTTGAGCTGGTGGAGGATCGCCCGCAGGTAGGCGATCTCATCACCACTCACGAGATCCGTCTTCGAGATCACGATCACGTTGGCGAACTCGACCTGATCGACGAGCAATTGCACGATGTCGCGGGTGTCTTCGTCGTCGAGGCCGATGCCGCGGTCGCGGAGTTCGTCGCGAGAGCAGTAGTCGGTGATGAAGTTTTTGGCATCAACGACCGTGACGAGCGTGTCGAGCCGGGCGAGGCTCGCGAGGCTCTTGCCCTGTTCGTCGGCGAAGGTGAATGTCTCGGCCACGGGCAGCGGCTCGGAGATGCCTGTGCTCTCCACGAGCAGGTAGTCAAAGCGGCCCTCGCGGGCAAGGCTTGCCACTTCCTGAAGGAGGTCTTCCCTGAGCGTGCAGCAGATGCAGCCGTTGGACAATTCCACGAGCTTCTCCTCGGTGCGGGAGAGCCGCGGCGACGCCGCCCCCCGCGGACCGCCGGCCACGAGCTGGGCGTCGATATTCACCTCGCTCATGTCGTTGACGATCACCGCCACCCGAAGGCTATCGCGGTTGGCCAGCACGTGGTTCAGAAGCGTGGTCTTGCCCGCCCCGAGAAACCCCGAGAGCACGGTCACGGGCAGGCGGGAATCGGCGGGGACGGCGTTCATGGCATACCTCCGGAACTCTCTCAGCGAACGCCAAGAGCCTACTCTATGTGCAACACCTTTGCAATTAGGAATGTCTCCGGGAATAGCCGCAGGCGTGGGGCAGGCTTCCGGGCTTGCCGAATGCGGTCCCGTGCCATCCCGCAAGCACAACCATTCTCCGCGGAGGGTTGCTCAGGGCGAGCCGGTAGCCGGGGCGAGCTCGGCGGCGATCGCCGCCGCCTTGTCGGCGAGCGGCGACCCTGGGCAAGCCTTGCCGATACCCTGAGCCAGCGACCGAATCTGCCCCTTGAGCGTTCCAGGGATCGTGGCTGCCTGCTCCGCGGTGACCGATGCATCGGCGTCGACACCGAGCTGCTCGCGAACATAGGCCCGCATCTGCTCGAGCCGGGCAAGCTGCTGGCCCGCCTTCACTGCTGCCTGAAACTGCTTGTCTTTCTTCCACTCGCCATTTTGCTTCGCGGCCTCCGTGCCGATCGGGCTGCCTTTGAACATCACCACGCACCGCTGCACGTTCTCAGCCGCCCGCGCGGGATCCGTCTCCTTGCCTGACCGGGCCTCGTCGAGCAGCCGCCGCCCGTAGGCCTCGATCTTCTCAACCACGAAGGTCGCCTCGGCGGCCGTCTCGGCATCGCCGGCGGTCATGAGCCCGCGGGCCTGTTTGAGGACCGTGGCAAACTGCCGCTCGTCCCGCAGGAGCATGTTGAGCTCGGGCAGCTTCTCGAGCGTGCGGCCCTCGAGGATCGAACCGGGTGCCGCTTTGACGGCTGCCACCACGGCCTGCTGTGCCTGGAAGGGCGAGCCCCGGTAAATACACTTGCCCGTGTGGTCGAAGAGCATACAGTGGGGGATCCCCTGGAAGTCCATGCCTCCCTCGATGCTCGCGCGGTCGAGGATGGTGAAGCTCACATTGAGCTTGCCAACCTGCGGCCTGAGTTCTTCCGCCGTGCCCCCCTGGGCATGGGCGCCGATCACGACGAGCCCTTGCGGCCCGAGCGTCTGATGGAGTTCCTCGAGCAGGGGCATGCTGCGAATGCACGGCGGGCAGTTGAGCCCCCAGAACTCGAGCAGGACCACGCGGTTAGAGAGGCTCTCGGCCGCGAGCATTTGCCCCGACACAACCGCCCCGGGCCGGATGCTGGCGGCCGTGATGTCCATGTTGAACTCAGCCGCCGCGGCCGGGCGGACAACGAGCACAACGGTGAGCAGGACGGCGAGCAGGGTGAGGCGAACTGCCGCCTGCCGGAATTGCAAAATCATGACACTTCTCAGGAGGACATTTGTCACGGACAGAGATCCCCAGAGACTACCCGCTTGGGGGGGCGGATGCGAGCGGGGTAGAGGCGGGAATGCCGGCCGGCTCGGGTACGGCCTTCATCACCCGCCAAGGCGACCGCGCTATGATGAAAATTGAGAAGGATGACGGCATGATCTCGAAATTCTCAGCGGCGGGCCACGTGACCACAAACCCCACTGGAAAACCCCACCATGCGGCAGCTTGTGATCGTGCTCGGGGACCAGCTCGACCGCAGCAGCGCGGCCTTTGACGGCTTCGATGCCAAGCGGGATCGCGTCTGGATGGCCGAGGTGGCCGAGGAATCGACCCACGTCTGGACGCACAAGGCACGGATCGCGGTGTTTTTGGCGGGGATGCGGCACTTCCGGGATGGGCTCGCGGGTGAAGGCATCGAGGTCGACTACACCCAACTCGCCCCCAAGCCGCGGGCCGGCGAGCCCGCGTCGCTCGCGGCGGCGCTCGCCGCGAGCCTGGCCGCGGCCCGCAAGGCCAAGCGGCTGCCCGAGAAGCTCGTGATGATCGAGCCGGGAGAGTGGCGGGTGCGCATGGAGCTCGAGGCGGCGGCCCGCGCGGCCGGCCTGCCGCTCGAGATCCGCACCGACCGCCACTTCTTCACGACCGCCGACGAGTTTGCCGCGCACGCCGAAGGCCGCAAGCAATTGCGGCTTGAATATTTCTACCGCCCGCTGCGGACAAAGTTTGGCGTCTTGATGGACGATGGCGAGCCGGCGGGGGGCGCGTGGAACTACGACGCCGAGAACCGCGGGGCGTTTCCCAAGGGCGGCCCCGGCATCCTGCCCGCCCCGCGGCGGTTTGAGCCCGACGGAGTTACGCGGGGCGTGCTCGAACTCGTGGCGAAGCGATTCGCCAAGCACCCCGGCAGCCTCGACTCCTTCGACTGGCCCGTCACGCCCGCCGACGCCCGCTTGGCGCTCGACGATTTCCTCGCGCATCGCCTGGTCAACTTCGGCCGCTACCAGGACGCGATCTGGACGGGCGAGCCCTGGCTCTGGCACGCGCGGCTCTCGCAGGCGATGAACCTGAAGCTCCTCGACCCACGCGACGTGGTGAGCGGGGCCGAGCGGGCCTGGCGAAAGGGGAAGGTGCCGCTCGAGGCGGCCGAGGGCTTTATCCGGCAGGTGATCGGCTGGCGGGAGTATGTCCGCGGCGTCTACTGGCGCTTCATGCCGGAGTATCTCGACCGCAACTCGCTTGGGGCCGAGGCGGCGCTACCGGCCTTCTACTGGTCGGCCGAGACGGAGATGAACTGCCTCAAGGACGCGATCGGCCAAACGATGAAATATGGCTACGCTCACCACATCCAGCGGCTGATGGTGACCGGGCTGTTCGCGATGCTCCTGGGCGTCAGGCCTCAGGAGGTGCACCGCTGGTACCTGGCTGTGTATGTCGACGCGGTCGAATGGGTGGAGCTGCCAAACACCTTGGGCATGAGCCAGTTTGCCGACGGCGGCGTGATGGCCTCCAAGCCATACTGCGCTACCGGGGCCTACATCGACCGGATGAGCAACGCCTGCAAGGGCTGCCGCTACAACCCCAAGAAGGCCACCGGTCCCGAAGCCTGCCCGTTCACAACGCTCTACTGGGACTTCCTCGCCCGCCACGAAAAGCTGCTCGCGAAAAACCAGCGGATGGCGATGCAGCTCAAGAATCTCTCCCGCAAGGAGGCTGGTGAACTGCGGTCAATCCGCCGGCAGGCCGACGAGCTCAAGGCATCGCTGGGTTGAACTCGAGCACCTGGCCATCGGCCAGAAGCCGCTTTCGCAGGGCCTCGTAGGGCACCCGCTGCACCGGCACATCACCGTCGATCGCCAGGGTCGCGGCCGTGGCCGCCGACTGGCCCAGGATCATGAACACCGGCTCCATTCGGATGCTGCCATAGGCGATGTGGCTGGCCGACATTGCCACCGGGACGAGCAGGTTTTCGCACTCGCCTACCCGCGGCACGATCGCCCGGTAGCTGATGGGATAAGGCCCGCCCGGCGAGACCTGAACGTCGCCCTCGTTGCGGGCGTAGGCCCGGCCGTCCGCGTCCCGGGCCACGTACCGCTGCACGTGGTGCGAGTCCATGCTGTACGACCCCATGCCGACCGGGTCGGGGGTCGGCTTCTGCCGCCGCACGTGCGGCTCGGCGACCACGAAGTCGGACACCATCCGGCGGGCCTCACGGACATAGATCTGGTGTGGCCAGTGACCGTTGTCGACGAACTCGTCCTTGGCCAGGCCCCACCGGCCCATCTTCGTGCGGACATCCTCGGGCACTCGGGGATCGTTGATCAGGAACCAGTAATAGCCCTGCTGATAGGCGGCATGGTCCGCGATGATCTCCCGGCGGCGGTCGTAAGTGGCTTCCGGATAGTCGTAGTTCATTCCGATGTTGTCCGTGGAGAACGAGCCGTGATTGTTGGTGTCGGTCTTCCCGTTGGGAACGGGATCGAACTTGCCGAACACGTGCCGCGACCCGGCCTGGAGGTCCCGCAGCAACAACTCGTACTGAAGCGGGTCATACCCGGCCGGCTTGGGAAACGGAACCCGGTTGGCCGGCACGTTCGTCAGGCAGAGTCGGAAGTTGTAGGCCTGGATGCGGTCGTCACCCTCGCCCTCCTCGCCCGGCGATCCGTCGTGGATTCGGGGCAGCAGCCCGGAAGCCGGATCGTCGGGCACGACCTAGGGGGAGATTTTGTTCGTGAACTGGTGCGACGTGGCCAGCTTGGTCTGCACCCCGTTGAGCGTCTCGCCATAGGTGGCGTTGGCCTCACGACCGGTCGTGAAGGCAACACCCGCCGCGGCCATCAGATCCCCCTCGTAGGTCGCGTCGATGAACATCTTTCCCGCAAATGTGCGGCCGTCGAGCGTCGTGATCGAAACGATCCGGCCACCTTGCTGGACGCACCCGTTCTCCCGGTCCAGCCAGGCATCGCGGACGAGCGGGATCTCGTGCTCCTTGACCCAGGCTTCGCAGGTGGCCTCGGCGACGTGCGGCTCGAACACCCAGATCGCATCGTCGTCGCGTCGATACTGCTTCAGCAGCTCGGCCTGCTGATGGACCCAGGCCTCGGGCCGGTCGTAGTGTCGCTTGAGCCGCCGATAGAAATCGCGGGCCAATCCGCCGATCACCTCCTTGCGGCCGCTGTCGGTCCAGCCGAGACCGCCGCTCGAGAGTCCACCCAGGTGCGTGTCGGGTGAGACGACGATCACGCTCTTGCCCATCGCTTTGGCTTGCAGTGCCGCCACGACTGCGGCGGTCGTGCCGCCGTAGACCACGAGGTCAACCGACACCGGGGGCTCGCCGGCGGGACAAGCGACCCGGGCGGCAGCAGTGATTGCCAGCAGAGCCAGGCCGAACCTGTTCAGGAGCGTTCGCTGCTTCAGGAACATTCGCATCGCGGGATGCCTCGGTGGGGTGTCGGTGAAGCCCGCGATCACTTCGCGGTCGGCGTCGGCAGAAGTTCGATCGCCGGCTGCGTCACCGGGGGGCCGGCAGGAGCCGGTCCGGGAGCCACGGCCGCAGACGGCTGTGTCGCGGAGCCGGCCGCGGGATCGCCGCCGGCCGCCAAGACGCTCCGGGTTCCATCGGAAGCGACTTCCGCCGTCGCCGGCGTGACGCCCGCGGCGGCTTCGAGCGTCCAGGCACCGGGTTCGGCGGCAGGCGCCGGTGCGGCGGGCTTGGCCCCGGCTGCCGCCGTCAGGGGAGCAGGCGGGCGCGCGGGCGGATTACCCGCCGCGCCCAGGGACGACTGCGGGAGCAGCGCCACCACGGGTGGTGTCGGGCCGCCGAGCGGCACGCCGGCCCTGGCCATGCGCCGCACGGTCGCCGGCCTGGGCGGCGGAGGCACGGGGACCAGCGGTGCGATCTCTGCCACCCGGGCCTGGGCCTGGGCGACCCTGGCCTCGGCGATCGACATCCGGGCATACCGCCGCTCGGCGATCCTGTTGGCCGCCCGCTCGGCCCGCGGCGGCCGCGCCACGGCCTCGGGCGGCGAAAAAATCATCGCTGCGACCATCGTCGCCGCACAGGTTCCGAGCCAGGTCAGGCGGGCATTCACGCTGTGTTCTCCTTCAGGATTAGGCCGCTGGCGGTCAGGGAGAGGCAGCCGTCGGTCGCGATTGCCGCCGCCCTGCCATTGTGCCTACAGTGTCGCGGTGACCGCAAGTTTTCCGCTGGGCGTTTCATGACTTCCTACAACCTCACCCACCTCCGCCAGCTCGAGGCCGAGAGCATCCATATCATCCGGGAAGTGGCCGCCGAGTTTGAAAACCCAGTGATGCTCTATTCCATCGGCAAAGACTCGGCGGTGATGGTCCGCCTGGCCGAGAAGGCCTTCTACCCGGCCAAGCCTCCCTTTCCGCTGATGCACATCGACACAACCTGGAAATTCCAGGAGATGTACCGGCTGCGGGACGAGTATGTCGCCAAGGAGCTGGGCTTCAAGCTGATCGTGTACACCAACGAAGAGGGGCGGGCCGCGGGCATCAACCCGATCACGCACGGCAGCAAGGTGCACACCGACGTGATGAAAACCCAGGCCCTTCGGCAGGCGCTCGACAAGTACCGCTTCGACGCGGCCTTCGGCGGGGCCCGCCGCGACGAGGAGAAGAGCCGGGCGAAGGAGCGGGTGTTTTCATTCCGCGACGAGTTCCACCGCTGGGATCCCAAGAATCAGCGGCCCGAACTCTGGAACCTCTACAACACGAAGGTCCGAAAAAACGAGAGCATCCGCGTGTTCCCGATCTCCAACTGGACCGAGCTCGACGTCTGGCAATACATCCATCTCGAGAAGATCCCGATCGTGCCCCTGTACTTCGCCGCCGAGCGGCCGATCGTGTGGCGGGACGGCGTGATGATCATGGTGGATGACCACCGGCTGCCGCTGAACCCGGGCGAACAGCCCGAACTCCGCCGCATCCGGTTTCGCACGCTCGGCTGCTACCCGCTCTCGGGTGCCGTCGACTCGACCGCCACGACGCTCCCCGAGATCATCCAGGAAATGCTGCTGACCACGTTCTCCGAGCGGCAGGGGCGGCTGATTGACTCCGACGAGGCGGGGAGCATGGAGCGGAAAAAAAAGGAAGGATATTTCTGAGGCGGTTCCATGTCACACCAATCAGCCCTGATCGCCACCGACATCGACGAATACCTCGCCCAGCACGAGCGCAAGGAACTCTTGCGGTTCATCACCTGCGGCAGCGTCGACGACGGCAAGAGCACGCTTATCGGCCGGCTCTTCTACGAGTCGAAGATGATCTACGAGGACCAGCTCGCCGCGATCAGGAAAGACTCGACCCGCTACGGCACGACCGGCGGGGAGGTAGATCTCGCGCTCTTCACCGACGGCCTCGAAGACGAGCGGCAGCAGGGGATCACAATCGACGTGGCCTACCGCTACTTCTCGACCGAGAAGCGGAAGTTCATCATCGCCGACACCCCCGGCCATGAGCAGTACACGCGGAACATGGCCACCGGGGCCTCGACCGCAGACCTGGCCATCATTCTGATCGACGCCCGCCACGGCGTGCTGCCGCAGACCAAGCGGCATTCGTTCATCGTCTCGCTCCTGGGGATCCGTCACATCGTCGTGGCCATCAACAAGATGGATATCGTGGGCTACGACGAGGCGGTGTTCGAGCGGATCAAGCGGGACTATGTCGATTTTGCTTCCCGGCTCGAACTGCCCGACGTCCACTTCATGCCGATCTCGGCGCTCAAGGGAGACAACGTCGTCGCGCCGAGCCCGAACATGCCGTGGTTTGCGGGCTCACCCCTGATGCCGCTCTTGGAGACTGTGTACATCGGCTCTGACCGCAACATGGAAGACTTCCGGTTCCCGGTGCAGCTCGTGCTCCGGCCAAACCTCGACTTCCGCGGGTTCGCGGGCACGATCGCCAGCGGGATCATCCGCACGGGAGACGAGATCATGTCGCTCCCCTCCCGGAAGAAGAGCCGTGTGAGATCAATCGTGGCTTTCGACGGTGAGCTCGACGAGGCATTTGCGCCTCTCTCCGTCACCCTCACGCTCGAGGACGAGATCGACTCGAGCCGTGGCGACATGCTGGTGCGGCCGGGCAACGTGCCCAAGGTAGACCACAGGTTCGACGCGATGATCGTGTGGATGGCCGAAGAGCCGCTTGTGCCCGGCAAGGAATACCTGTTCAAGCAGACGACGAAGGTCGTGCCGGGCAAGGTGGCCGCCATCCGCTACCGGATCAACATCAATTCGCTCCACCGCGAACCGGCTCCGGTGCTCGCCTTGAACGAGATCGGCCGTTGTGGGATCACGCTCACGACGCCAATCGCCTTCGACGCCTACCGCCGCAACCGGACCACCGGCGGCTTCATCATGATCGACCGGCTCACCAACGCCACGGTGGCCGCCGGGATGATCCTCGACCGCGAGCCGACCGACGGCAGGCCGGCGACAGAGGAAGGCGGGCGGATCAGCCACTGGGACGCGGAACCGGCCGTGGCCGAGCAGGAGGTGGCCGCCGGCGAGGTGACGGCCGCCGAGCGGGCGGCACGCTTCGGGCAGGAGCCGGTGACCGTGCTCATGACCGGACTGCCGGGTGCTGGCAAGACGTCGCTGGCGCGGGCCGTCGAGCGGCAGCTATTCGATGCGGGTCATGCCGTGACGGTGCTCGACGGCACTGGGATGCGGCAGGGCATCTCCCGTGATCTCGGATTCTCGGCCGATGAGCGGAGTGAGAACCTGCGGCGAAGTGCCGAGGTGGCGCGGCTCTTCAACGAGGCGGGCATCATCTGCCTGGCGGCGTTTGTGGCTCCCGACGCGGCCGTCCGCGAGAAGGTGGCCGACCGCATCGGCCGAGAGCGGTTCCTGGTCGTGCACCTGGCGGCACCACTGGAGGTCTGCCGCGAGCGGGACACAAGCGGTGGGTATGCCCGGGCCGACGCCGGCGAGATCGCCGACTTCCCCGGTGTGACCGCCCCCTACGAGCCGCCGGCCACCCCAGACCTTGTGATCCCGACCCACGAGTGGCCACTCACCCGCAGCGTCGAGGCGGTGCTCACGCTGCTCGAGCAGCGGGGCGTGCTCGGTTAGTGTGGCCGTGGGCAAAAACCGGCGTCGCTAAGCGGTGTTGTCCACGGCTTAGGCGGCATAAAAGCCCCTAGCGCAAGCTGGGGGACTGCGACGTAGCGCTCCATCAGACACAGCCAGGCTAAGCG
>JBBEEF010000128.1:0-7934 GCA_040880915.1 Pirellulales bacterium | reverse complement strand
AGCGGGGTGGCCTTCGTGCCCGCAGTCCCCGGGCTCGCGCCCAGGGGCTTGTATGGGTCAGGGGAAGGGGTGGCCCGTGTTATCTCGACGGCATTTGCACGCGAGCGCGGGCTGGGCCGCAATCCTGTTTGGGGCAGCGTGGGCGGCATAAAAGCCCCTAGCGCAAGCTGGGGGACTGCGACGTAGCGATCCATCAGACACAGCCAGGCTAAGCGGTGTTGTCTGTTCGGGGTGGAGAGCGGGGTGACCTTCGTGCCCGCAGTCCCCGGGCTCGCGCCCAGGGCTTGTATGAGCGGCCGGTCGGCTGCGGCCTCACCTTCGACGGGGCACGTCTCACCCGCTCGCTCACGTGCCCGGAAGTGGACCCGCCGTCGCCAGCCGCACACGGCAGAGGAGCGAGTCGGCGGTGATGAAGAGAGAGCTTCCATCCTCACCAAAGCTGCAGTTGGCCGTGGCCTGCCCCGTCAGCAACGTGCCGAGGTGGGTGCCGTCGGGGGCGAAGACGAGTACGCCGCCGGGACCAGTGGCGAAGACATTGCCCGCCGTGTCCACCTTGAGGCCGTCGGGCAGGCCCCGACGGGTCTTGGAGCGGTCGCTGGCATCGAAGAACACGCGGCCGCCTGCCGCGCCGTCGGCGAGCGTGCCGTTGGCCGCGACGGCAAACGCCCGCCAGATCGGTGCGGCGGGGTCGGACTGGGCCACATAGAGCGTCTTTTCGTCTGGCGAAAAGGCAATCCCGTTGGGGCGGGTCATCGTGTCACACTCGAGCGTGAGCGTGCCGTCGGCCGCAAGCCTGTACACACCACAGAAGTCGAGCTCGCGGCGGGGGTCGTCCCAGCCCTGAGGCAGGCCGTAGGGCGGGTCGGTGAAGTAGATCGCCCCCGACGAGTGGATGGCCAGGTCGTTGGGGCTGTTGAGCCGCTTACCCCGATAGGCATCGACGAGCGTCTTCTTGCCGCCGCCGGGCTCGAGCCGAGAGAGACGGCGGTCGCCGTGCTCACATAAGACGAGCCGGCCGGCAGCGTCAAGCGTGAGGCCGTTGGAGCCCCGCTCGCGACCGTACTCGGCTGGCCCGGTGAAGCCCGCCGGCTCCATGAAGATGTCGAGGCCCTTGCCCGGCTGCCAGCGGTGAACGCGGTTGTTGGGGATGTCGGAGAACAAGAGGCAGCCGGCGGGCAGGCCCCCCTTGTCGCTCGCCACCCAGACCGGACCCTCGCTCCAGGCAAAGCCCATGGCAAGCGTCTCGATCACGGTGCCGGGCGGCACCAGGGCATCGAAGCGGGGGTCGAGCCGCTCGATCGAACCGACCGTGGGCGGAACGCCTCGGCCTTGCTCGGCGGCCGCGGCCAACTCGAGGAAGGCCGAACCCGTGGCGGCCAGGAAAGACAACATGACCAGGGCATGACGCAGCATCGGGACCTCGGCAGCACAAGGAGCAGAACTTCTCGGGTCTCGTCGCGAATCTACCGGAGCGACGCCACAAACCGGCAATCTCCCGCGCAGATTTTGACAACGCATTGTCGGGCGGCCGGATGGCGGGCGTGATTGAGAGGGGGCGGAAGGGCGTGTAGACTTCGGCCGGGGAAAGCCGTCAGACACGCGAGAAAATCCATGGAAACGCCGTTCAGAAATTCCGCCGGCCGCCGCCTGGCGAGCCTTGCCGCCCTGGCCCTCGCGGCCATTGCCGGCTGCGGCCCCCGCGAGACCGCCAGCCCCGCTGCCGGGCCAGAGTATGCCTTCATCACCAACGGCGTGGCCGACTTCTGGACCATCGGCAAGGTGGGGGCCGAGCGGGCCGCCGCCGACCTGGGCGTCAAGGTATCGGTGATTATGCCCAGCTCAATCACCGACCAGACGCGGAAGGTCGAAGACCTTATTACTCGCGGCACCGCGGGGATCGCGATCAGCCCGATCAACCCGGCCAACCAGGGGGAAATCCTGGAGAAGGCAGCGGCCGCCACCAACCTCATCACCCACGATAGCGACGCCCCCCAATCGAGCCGCAAGGCCTACATCGGCATGGACAACTACGAGGCCGGGCTCATCTGCGGGAAGCTCGTCCGCGACGCCCTCCCCGACGGCGGCAAGGTAATGCTCTTCATCGGCCGGCTCGATCAAGACAACTCCCAGCGGCGGCGGCAGGGCTGCGTCGACGGCATTCTCGGCCGTGAGCCCGATGCCTCCCGGCGGGACGATCCGGGCGCCGTCTTGTCGAGCGACGACGGGAAGTACACGATCCTCGGCACCATGACCGATCAGTTCGACCGGGCCAAGGCCAAGGCCAACGCCGAGGACGCGCTCCTGCGGCATGCCGACGTGGCCGCGATGGTGGGTCTGTTTGAGTACAACCCACCGCTCATCCTCGAGGCGCTCGAGCGGGCCGGCCGGCTCCGGGAGGTCAAGGTGATTGCCTTCGACGAGTCCCAGGCCGTTCTCCAGGGCATCGCCGACGGCACCGTTGTGGGCACGGTTGTCCAAAACCCCTACCAATACGGCTATCGCAGCGTCGAATTGCTTCACGCCCTCGCCGCGGGCAAGGCTGACGCCGTGCCGGAATCGCGGTTTCTCAATATTCCGGCCCGCGTTGTCCTCCCCGACGACTCCCGCAAGGAGTTTGCCGGGGCCGAGGTGATACCCGTGGTGGCCTTCCGCGAGGAACTCGGGAAACTCCTGAGCGGATCAAAGGCAGCCCGGTGAATCCCGCCGTTCCCCCGCTCGTCGAGGTCCGCGGTATCTCGAAGCGGTTTCCGGGGGTTCGGGCCCTCGTCGACGTGTCGCTGGCCGTCGGCCACGGGGAGGTGCTCGCGCTGATCGGCGAGAACGGGGCGGGCAAGTCGACGCTGCTCAAGATCCTTGCCGGTGTGCAGCCCGCGGATTCCGGCTCGATCCTCGTGGCGGGCCAGCCGGTGCGGTTCCGCGGGGTCGAGGACGCGCTCGGCCAGGGCATCGCGCTCATCCACCAGGAGCTCAATCTCGCCGACAACCTCGATCTTGCCGGCAACATCTTCCTGGGCCGCGAGCCGCGACGGTTCGGGCTGCTCGACCTCGCGGCGATGCGACGCGAGGCGGCGGGCTGGCTCGCGATGGTGGGCCTCGACCTCGATCCCGCGATGCCGCTGGCCGACCTGCCGATCGGCCGCCAGCAGCTCGTCGAGATCGCCAAGGCACTCTCCACGCGGGCGCGGCTCCTGATCATGGACGAGCCCACAAGCTCACTCTCGGCCCACGAAACCGAGACGCTGTTTCGGGTCGTCAAGGATCTCCAGAGCCGCGGGGTAAGCGTGATCTGGATCTCGCACCGGCTCGGTGAGGTCAAGGAGCTCGCCGACCGGGTCGTGGTTCTCCGCGACGGCCGCAACGCCGGCGAGATCACCGCCCGGGCCGAGATCCAACATGAGCAGATGATCCGGATGATGGTCGGCCGCGACATCGACCGGCTCACCCGCCGGCCGAGCCACCCGCCGGGCGAGGTGCTCCTGGCCGTGCGTGACCTGCGGACCCCCGCCCATCCCAAGCATGCCGTGTCGCTCGAGGTACGGGCCGGCGAGATCGTGGGGATCGCCGGGCTCGTGGGGGCCGGTCGGACGGAGCTCTTGACCACGCTCTTCGGGATCACGCCGCCGGTGGCGGGCGAACTGCGGGTGGCGGGACGGCCGGTAACGCTCCGCACGCCGAGCGACGCGATCCGGGCGGGCGTGGCGCTTGTGCCGGAAGACCGCAAGCAGGAGGGGCTCATCCTCGGGATGGCCGTGCGAGACAACATATCGCTGGTGGCCCTCTGGCCCGAGAGCCACGGCGGCTTGATCGATTTCGCCCACGAGCGGCGGCTGGCCGCAGAGATGATCGCCGCACTTGCAATCAAGACCCCGGGCGACCACCAGGCTGTGCAGTTTCTCTCCGGTGGCAACCAGCAGAAGGTGGTGCTCGGCAAATGGCTGGCAATGGAGCCGAAGGTGCTCCTGCTCGACGAGCCAACCCGGGGCATCGACGTGGGGGCGAAGGCCGAGATTTACGACCTTGTCCATCGGCTCGCCGGCACCGGCACGGCGGTGCTCTTTGTGTCGAGCGAGATGGAGGAGATCCTGGCGCTTGCCGACCGGGCCCTTGTGATGCACGAGGGAAGGCTCGCCGGGGGGCTCTCCCGCGACCAACTCACCGAGGAAAATCTGATGCGGTTGGCAGCCGGGGGCATGGCGGGGAGGATGTCGGCATGAGCGAGCGGACCACGACCCAGGCAGAAACTCCGGTGGGCTGGCGGACCCTCCGGGATCTTGTCTCCCCCGCGCTACCGGCAAACAAGATCCTGGGCATCATCGGGCTCCTGGCCGTTGTCTGCCTGTACACGGCGCTGGCAAGCGACAACTTCCTCAAGGTGGGCAACCTCGAGAACATCGTTCACCGCACGGCCCTGTTCGGCATCCTCTCGATCGGCGTGGCCTTCGTGATCATCACCGGAGGGATCGACCTCTCGATCGGCTCGGTCGTGTGCCTGGTGGGCGTGCTCTTGCCCTGGCTGCTCGTCGAGCACGGCTGGAGCGTGCCGGCGGGGGTGGGCTTTGTGCTCGCGCTCGGGGCGGGAATCGGCCTGGTCCACGGCCTGCTCATCACGCGGCTGGGCCTGCAGCCCTTCGTGGTCACCCTCTGCGGCCTCCTGATCTACCGGGGCGTTGCCCGGGGGCTCACCCAGGATCAGTCGCAGGGGTTTGGGACAGCCTTCAAGGGGCTGCGGTCGCTGGCCACCGCCCGGTTCCCGATCTTCGGTGAGGGCGGCTTTCAGCTGCCGGCCACGACCCTCATCTTCCTGGTGCTGGCGGTGGTGGCCGCAGTGTTTCTCAACCGCACCGTCTGGGGGCGGTATCTGATGGCGCTAGGCCGCAACGAGCAGGCGGCCCGCTACTCCGGCATCGACACCGGCCGGATGAAGCTCCTGGCCTATGTGATCGCAAGCACACTGGCGGCCCTCGGGGGCATGCTCTTTGTACTCGACATCAACGCCGCCCAGCCGAGCGACTTCGGCAACTTCTACGAGCTCTACGCGATCGCCGCGGCAGTGCTCGGCGGCTGCTCGCTCCGGGGGGGCGAGGGCTCGATCCTCGGCCTGCTCGTGGGCACGGCGCTGATGGTCGTGCTCCAAAACATGATCAATCTTGTGCATCCCGGCTACCAGAACATCGAGTTCGCGATCGTCGGCGGCGTCATCCTGGCCGGGGTTGTTGCCGACGAGCTCGTGCGGCGGCTATCCCGGCGGCGGCCGGCACCATGACTGAGGCTAACCCCGCAGTCTGCCAGGCGGCCCCCACCTTCGGCCTGGCAACGGCCACGTTCATCGTCGTCTCGAGCATGATCGGCACCGGCGTGCTCACGACCAGCGGCTTCACCGTCGCCGCCGTGGGCAGTAACCAGCTGATGCTCATCCTCTGGGTGATCGGCGGACTGCTGGCGGCGTGCGGCGCTTTGACCCTGTGTGAGCTCGCCGCGGCGCTGCCGGAATCGGGGGGCGATTACGTGTTTCTGCGGGAGGCCTACGGGCCGCTGGCGGCGTTTCTTTCGGGCTGGGTGTCATTTTTTATCGGCTTCGGCGGGCCGATCGCCGCCGCGGCAGCAGCTTCGGCAAAATATCTGCTTGCGCCTTTGCGGCTCGAGACACCGGTGGCGACGGGCATGGAACTGGGGCTCGCCTCGGCGGTGATTGTCGGCCTGGGAATCGTCCACTGCCTCGGCCGGCAGACGACGATCCGGGCCCAGACCGGGATGACCATCGTCAAGCTCGTGATCCTCTCGGGGCTGGCCGTCGCCGGGCTCGTGGCGGGCCAGGGCGGCTGGACTCACATCGCCGATCGGCCGCCCCTGTCACCGGGCCTCGTCGTGGCGATGGGCTCGGCCCTCGTCTATGTCTCCTACGCCTACACCGGCTGGAACGCCGCGGCCTACGTGGCGGGCGAGACCGCCCGGCCCCAGCAGGTGATGCCCAAAGCGATCCTTCTGGGAACCGGCCTCGTCACGGTGCTCTACCTGGCGCTCAACCTCGCCTACGCGCTGGCGTTGCCAGCGGCCGACATCCGGGCACTGGTGGCCGCGCGGGGCCTCGACGCGGTCGCGCCGATCGCCCAGCTCACCGCCGAACGGCTGTTTGGCCCTCGGATCGCCGACCCGCTCTCGGTGGCGATCGGGATCACGCTCATGGCCTCGGTCAGCGTCTTTGTGCTCACCGGCCCACGGCTGGCGGCGGCCATGGCCCAGGCGGGCCAGTTTCCGGCGATCGCCGGGCGGATCTCAGCCGCCGGCGCCCCGGTGGCGGCCACGGTGCTGCAGGTGGGCTGGGCGCTGGTGCTTCTCTGGACGGCTTCGTTTGAAACGATCCTGCTCTACGCGGGCGTGGGGCTGGCGATTTTCTCGCTCCTCACGGTGGCGGCCGTGTTCGTGCTCCGCGTGCGGCGGCCGGATCTGCCCCGCCCCTTCCGCACGCCCGGCTACCCGTTCGTGCCGGCCATCTATCTCCTGGGTACTGGACTCCTGACGGCGGCCGTCTGCTGGGAACGGCCGGTCGTGGCGGCTGTGTCGCTGGCGAGCATCGCGGCCGGCGTGCCCTGCTACTACCTTACCGCCGCCATGAAGCGTGCCTGACATGGCGTCATCCCGCCGGTGCCCGTGCGACAGTGGGTGATCTCCGTGCCGAAGCGGTTGCGAGGCGTCCCAATCCTCCCACAGCCGTCCGCCCACGGCTCGGCGCCGTCTCCTTCCTGCACCGCTTCGGCTCGGCGCTCAACCGCCACGTGCACCTGCATGCACGCGACCACCGCGCCACGGGAAGCTGCTGTGACGCGAATCCGAATCAAAAGCCCCGCTCGCACCCGCCCGGGGCCCGCCCACTGACTGGCACGAACTCGTCCAGGTGCATGACGACCGGGACATCTTTCAGAGACGGATAGACGAGCTGCCCGCAATCGACATCCACAGCCTCTGAGCAGTGCCGGCCGCTCGGCATCGATGAGGCCGCCAGGCGGCCGGACTCAGAGAGACTCCGCGCCCACGCCGGAAAAACGCCACTCCAGGGGGGAAGGCATGCGGGCCGGGAAAGGCCTGGCGCGGATCGGGAGACGGGAGCACGCAGCTCACGAGCCGCTCATCAGCTCGGTAATCGTTGCGGAAGTGCCATTGGCCAGCCTATCCACAGGCTGTCGCACCGCTCGGGCCATAACCCCAGCCTGCCAATCTGACAGTTTCCCAAAAATAACGCGAAGCACCTCCGCCGCTAGAGAGCGACGGCGATGCCTAGGCAGGAACACAGCTCCCGGCAAGGCAAACGCCCGTACCACTTCCATCCCACATCCAAAGGGATAAAGGGTTAAAGGCCAAAGGGCCTAGGTTCGAGCCCGCCGACGCCGCTTGAGAATCCACCACCCGCCGGCAAGCAACACTCCTCCCGAAGCCATCCCCAGAGTCGCGGGCTCTGGAACCGGACTTGCGAGACGAAAACCGATGACGTCGCTCTCGTTCGACGGGGCGGGCGTGTACCTGGCTGCGGACGACACATCGGACGCGTCATCGGACCAGGCGCCGCCCCGGATCCCACGAGACGAGCCGGCGACGCCATCGAGATCGTTCCAATCCCACGCATTGCCGCTCATGTCGAAGGCACCGTAGTACGAGTAACTCTCCGTAAAGGCGCCCACATCCGTGAGCAGGTTTTGATTGCCACCGCTTCCGGGAAGGGTCGTCGTGCCCGTCACCGCGTAGCGGGTGCCGTCAAGCCGGTAGTTCGCCTGATTGGCGAGGTCCTTGTCGGCCAGGGCGGTCGCGCCATTCCAGCCGTTGCCCGGGGTGGATTCGCTCTGCGTGCCGTAGAGGAAGTAGCCCGGCGTGCCGGGGCCGCCCTGCGTCGGGCTGTAGTAGGCCGCCTTGTACCACTGGTTCTCAGTGGGGATAGAGAACGT
>JBBEEF010000127.1:12066-22059 GCA_040880915.1 Pirellulales bacterium | reverse complement strand
CGAGCGTCAACTACAGCCTCCAGGAATACGCCAACGACGTCGTCTACCACGTCCAGAACGCCTGCGACGAGGCCGGCGTGCCGCATCCGACGATCATTTCGGAGAGCGGCCGGGCTGTGGTCGCGTATCACAGCGTGCTCATCTTCGGCGTGCTGGGGGTGTCGGAGCAGGGGGGCACCGTCGAAGTTGCCGAGCCCGCTGCCGACGCGGAGCAGCCTGTCCTCGACCTGTACGAGACCTACCAGAACATCAATGTCCGCAACCTGCTCGAGAGCTTCCACGACGCTCAGCAGTGTCTCGACACCGCGATGAACCTGTTCGCCAGCGGCTACCTGCCACTCGACCAGCGGTCGGCCGTTGAGAATCTCTACTGGGCCACCTGTCGGCGGATACGCAAGCTTGCCAAGGGACTCGAATTCGTGCCTGAGGAGCTCGAAGGGCTGGAGGCAGCCCTCTCCGACACCTACTTCTGCAACTTCTCGCTCTTTCAGTCGATGCCCGACAGCTGGGCGATCAAGCAGCTGTTTCCCGTGATGCCGATCCACCGGCTCGACGAGAAGCCCTGCCGGGCGGCCGTGCTCGGTGATGTGACCTGTGACTCCGATGGCAAGATCGACCAGTTCATTGACCGCCGCGACGTCAAGCGGACGCTGCCGCTCCATTCGTGGAACAACGAGCCCTACTACCTCGGCGCGTTTCTGATCGGTGCCTATCAGGAGATCCTTGGCGACCTCCACAACCTGTTCGGTGACACCAACGCCGTCCACGTGAGCACCGACGACCGGGGCGAGGTCGTGGTCGACGCCGTGGTGAAGGGGGATACCGTCCGCGAGGTGCTCGACTACGTGGAGTTCGACGCCAATCACCTCGTCCAGCAACTCCGCGACTCGATCGAGCAGGCCGTCCGCGAAGGCCGGATTGGCGACGGCCAGGCAGGCCGGTTCCTCAAGTTTTACGAAGAGGGACTGGGAGGCTACACGTACCTCGAGGAGCCGGGCTAGGTGGCGTTCTCCGCGCCCGACCGCCGGGTTTTGGCGATCCTATTCGCCGCGGAGTGTTTTGCTATACAAGCCCCCGGCGCGAGCCGGGGGACTGTGACGTTGCGAACCGACTGGCACGGCGAGGCTCAAAGGTGTGGCGCAGCCCTGTGTGACATGGAAGGCGGGATGGCCCCGATCACGCAGTCCCCGATCACGCAGTCCCCGGGCTCGCGCCCGGGGCTCGCGCCCGGGGCTCGCAGTCCCCGGGCTCGCGCCCGGGGCTTGTATCTGATTCATGGCACACTACGGGCGAGCTGCAGCTGGCCGGCGGGAACGTAAGCGGGAACGTAAGATGATTGTCTAGCACCTCGTTCGCAGCCACTCATGCACCTGATCCGCCTCGGGGGTTCGGCCCTCAACCAGACGCCACTCGACTGGGACGGCAACCGAGACCGGATCCTGGCCGCCATCGCCGCCGCCCGGACGGCCGGCGTTGCGATCCTCTGCCTGCCGGAGCTATGCGTTTCCGGCTACGGCTGCGAAGACGCCTTCCTCTCGCCCGGCGTGCAGCGGATGGCCTGGCGGACGCTCAGCGAGATCGTGCCGCACACCGCGGGGATCGCCGTCGCTGTGGGCCTTCCGGTGTGGTTCGAGAGCGGCGTCTACGATGCGGCGGCCTTCATTGCCGACGGCAGGCTGGCGGGCCTGGTCTCTAAGCAGCATCTCGCCGGCGATGGGATCCACTACGAACCCCGCTGGTTCCGCCCCTGGCCGCGGGGTCGGCAGGCAACGCTCACCGTCGAAGGGGCCGAGTTTCCGATCGGCGACCTGCGGTTCGACTGCGGCGGCGTGCGGGTCGGCTTCGAGATCTGCGAAGACGCCTGGGCCGCTGATCGGCCCGGGGCGGCGCTCGCCGCCCGCGGCGTGGACGTGATCCTCAACCCCTCGGCCAGCCATTTCGCGTTCGGCAAGGAAGAGATTCGCCGCCGGTTTGTGCAGGAGGGATCACGGGCCTTCGCCGCAGCCTACGTCTACTCGAACCTCGTCGGCAACGAGGCGGGCCGGGCGATCTATGACGGCAGCGTGCTCCTGGCCGCTGGCGGTCGGATCGTCGCCCAGGGGCGGCGGTTTTCGTTCGCAGATCGGACCGACACGACCGCCGTGGTCGATCTCGACTCCATCCGGCCGGCGCAGGCGCGACTCGTGCGGGAGGCTCCCGGGCCGGCGGCAGACCTCGTGGCCGTAGGCTTCACGCCGGCGTCGGTTGAGTCCGGGGCGGCCGTGAGCGACGGCCGTGATGCCTGGGAACGCGGTGGGAACGTCAAGGAAGAGGAGTTTGCCCGCGGTGTTGCGCTGGGCCTGTTCGACTACGCGCGGAAGAGCCGGTCCCGGGGATTCGTGGTTTCGGCCAGCGGCGGGGCCGACTCCTCGGCCGTGGCATGCCTGGTGGCGCTTGCCTGCAAGCTAGCGGCCGGTGAGCTCTCGCCGCAGGTCGCGGCGGACCGGTTCGGCCTGCCGGGTGCGGCCGGCAGCGGCGGCGGCGACGCGGCGGTGCGGCGGCTCGTGACGGCCACGCTCAGCTGCGTGTATCAGTCGACCGCCAACTCTGGTCCAGTCACCCGGGCGGCGGCCCGCGGCCTCGCCGAGGCGCTCGGCGGAGTGTTTCACGAGTTCGACGTGGAGCCGGTCGTGCGGGCCTACGAGCGGATCGTCTCGGATGCGCTCGGCCGGCCGCTCTCCTGGGAGACCGACGACATTGCGCTTCAGAACATCCAGGCCCGGGCCCGGGCCCCGGGTGTGTGGATGCTCGCAAACATCACCGGCGGACTGCTCGTCTCCACGAGCAACCGCTCGGAGGCGGCGGTGGGCTACGCCACGATGGACGGCGACACCGCCGGCGGGATCGCCCCGATTGCCGGCATCGACAAGGCCTATCTGAGGCGATGGCTCGTGTGGCTCGAGCACGAGGGGCCGGCAGGGGCCGGCCCGGTGCCGGCGCTCGCCGCCGTCAATGCCCAGCAGCCCACGGCGGAGCTGCGCCCCCAAGCCGCCGGCCAGACCGACGAGGCCGACCTCATGCCCTATGGTGTCCTCGACACAGTCGAGCGATTTGCGATCCGGGACCGGCAGACGCCGCTCGAATGCTGGCGGCGGCTGCGACTTGAGTTTCCGACGCACTCGCCGCTCGAACTCGCCGCCTGGACCGAGCGATTCTTCACGCTCTGGAGCCGCAACCAGTGGAAGCGGGAGCGGTATGCCCCGTCGTTCCATCTTGACGACGAGAACCTCGATCCAAAGACATGGTGCCGGTTCCCGATCCTTTCCGGGGGCTTCGCCCGCGAGCTCGCCGACCTCCGGGCGGCGGCCACTGGCTGAGCCTTTCGGGAGGTTCTCCTCGGCAGGCAGGCAGCCGGGCCGTCAGCCCCCGACAATCGCCTCGAGCGGCTCGCCCCGGTGGAAGAGCAGGAGGTTCCGGACCGTCTGGGTGGCGATCGCCGCCAGCGCATCGCTCGTGAAGAAGGCCTGGTGGGCGGTAACGACCACGTTGGGAAACGTCAGCAACCGCATGAAGGTGTCGTCCTGGATGATCGAACTGCTCTTGTCGTCAAAGAACAGGCCGGCCTCCTCTTCGTAGACGTCGAGGCCGAGGTGGCCGATGTGGCCGCTCTTGAGGGCGTCGATCACGGCCAAGGTGTCGACCAGTCCGCCGCGGCTGGTGTTCACGAGCATCACACCGGGCCGCATCCGGGCGATCGAGGCGGCGTTCACGAGGTGATGCGTGGACGGCGCGAGCGGGCAATGAAGCGTGACGATGTCGGAACCGGCGAGCAGGTCGTCGAGGGGCAGGTACACGACACCGCGGGCGGCGAGGGCCGCGTCTGGGTAGAGGTCGTGAGCGAGCACGTGGCAGCCGAAGCCGAGCATGATCTCGGCCACGCAGCGGCCGATCTTGCCCGTCCCGACCACACCTACGGTGCGACCATGAAGATCGAAGCCGAGCAGGCCCTCGAGCGAGAAATTGCCGTCCCTGACACGCCCATAGGCGCGGTGCAGTTTGCGGTCGAGCGTGAGCATGAGCCCTACGGTGTGCTCGGCAACCGCGTGGGGAGAGTAGTCAGGCACCCGCGTTACCGCCAGCCCCAGCCGGGCGGCCGCCGCCACGTCGACATGATTGAATCCGGCCGACCGGAGCGTCACGAGTCTGACCCCGATCAAAGCGAGCACCTCGAGCGCCGCCGCGTCGAGTTCGTCGTTGACGAAGCAGTTGACGGCCGCCGCTCCCTCGGCGAGCCGGGCGGTGTGGCGATCGAGCCGCGGCTCGAGCCAGATCCATTCCAGCGGCGTGCCCGCCGAGGCCGCGGCGAGGCTGTCGCGGTCGTAGGGCTTGATCGAGAAGGCGGCAATCTTCATGCGCGGCTCCGGTTGGACGGTCGAAGGGTGCGAAGAAGTGTAAGGGAAGCACGCAGCCCGGGGGGGATGGAGAAGCTGCGGCACAAAGGCCCGGAACCGCTCTCGCCGCTGGCCGGATGGGCTGGTAGATTTCCCGCCCCCGCAGGAGTCAGAGCCGTGTGCCGTTTCAGCCGAATCCCACCGTGGTCCTTCCCGGTTCTGTTCGTGGTCGCCCTGGCCGCTGCCGGGCCGGCCCGCGGGCAGGTTCAGCCGCCCGCGGCAGCAGCAGCCGCGCTGGCTCCGGTCGCCCGCGTCGCTGCCGTGCCGGCCGCCCCTCAGCCGCCGCCCGCACTCTCGCCACAGCAACAGGCGGCGCTCGATCAGCTCCTCGCGGCGTGGGAGGCCCGCAATGCCGCGGTGCGGACCTGGTCGTGCACCTTCCACAAGTGGGAATACAACGCCTGGAGCCCGACCGACGCGGGCGGCGACCGGCTGGCCTTCGCCGAAAGCACCGGCGAGCTCAAGTATGCCGCTCCCGACAAGGGCCTGTTCCGCGTCAAGGAGTCGAAGCAATGGAGCCCCGAGGCCAGCCGCTACGAGATCCGCGGCGGCGACGTGGGCGAGCACTGGGTCTGCAACGGGGAGAGTATCTATGAGTTTCGCCACAACGAGCGGCAGTTGCGGGAAACACGGTTGCCCCCGGAAATGCGGGGCAAGGCGATCAGCGACGGGCCGCTGCCGTTCGTGTTCGGAGCCAAGGCCGATACGCTCAAGAAACGGTACTGGATGCGGCTCATCACGCCGCCAGAGGTTCGTGACCAGATCTGGCTCGAGTCAATGCCTCGCTACCAGGCCGATGCGGCGAATTTTTCCAAGGTGGAGCTCATCCTCCAGGCCCGCGACCTGATGCCCTTTGCGATCCAGATCTATAAGCCGGGCGGGCAGGACCGCGACGTCTATCAGTTCGATCCCCGAACGAACCTCATCGACAAGGGGCTCGACATGATCCGCGACTTTGCCAAGCCAGTTACCCCATTCGGCTACAAGTACGTTCTCGACGACGTCTCGTCGCAGGGGCCCGGCTCCGGCAAGTAAAAGTTTTCGGACGGCTTCGGGCGAGGCGGCCCGCACATTCCGCTCGGCTCACGCCTCGGACTTCGATGGGGGGGTAAGTCCCAGGTGAGTGAATTGTTCGCCCACCCGCATGCTGGCGGATATACTGCCAACTCGCCAGGCTCCGCAGGAACACGACTGTCCCATGCCGCTCGTCGATGAATCGCATCCCCTGTTTGATTTGCTCACCCGTGACCGGCGTTACACGCTCGACGCGTATCTCTTCGTCCTCGAGGCCTTGGCGTTCGCCCAGGAGTCGCTTGGATACGGCGTGGAACCGCCGGAGGACGAACTCGAGTCGGTTCCAGAGCAAAAGGCCCCCGGGGGCCGCAAAACCCGTGCCCGGTCCCGCCGCGATGCCAGCCGGGCAGAACGGCATGTCTCGGGCCAGCAACTCTGCGAGGCGGCCCGTCGGTACGGCCTCCAGCAATACGGCTATCTGGCGCCGACGGTGCTGGCGGCTTGGGGTCTCCGCCGCACTGCCGATATCGGCGAGATCGTCTTCAACATGATCGACATCGGGCAGATGCGGAAGACCCGCAGCGACAAGCGAGAGGACTTTCAGGATGTCTTCGAGTTCGACAGTGCCTTCGCCCGGGATATTCCGTTCGCCGTGCCCGACCCCGTCTGAGCTGGGAGCGTGGAGCGATGGCAGCGGACGCACGCCCGGCTCCCGCAGCCCGTTTGCTTCTGCTCACCGCGGCCGGTGCCGAGATTGCATGGCTCGGCTTGCTTGTGTGGCTGGCCTGGCAGGCCTAGCCGGAGGTCGGCGATGAGCGTGTTGCTGGCGTCGATCCCGCTCTGGGCGGCGCTGCTGCCCTTGGGCGGCTACCTCGCCTGCCTCGGGTGGCTCCATCTGCGGTGCCGGCCGATCGTGGTGCCGGGCGCGTGGGATTTAACGCTCCTCTCCGTGGCGGTGTCGGGGCTCGTGCTGGCCGGTCCGCTGGCGCTCCTGCAGCCGGCCGTCGGTGCGGCACCGTGGACGGCCGTGATGCTGATCCTCGTGTTCGTGCTCGTCGTGGCCGCCGGCATCCTCGCTACTCGGCCCCGGCTGGTGGTCTACAACATCACCGCCGAACAGTTTCGGCCGATTCTCGCGGAGGTGGTTGGCGGCTTGGACGGCACGGCCCGCTGGGCGGGTGAGAGCGTGGTGTTGCCGGCGCGGGGCATTCAACTTCTCGTCGACGGTCACGGGCTGGCCCGCAGCGTGAGTGTCGTAGCCGTGGGCAGCCGGACATCTGCTGAGGCCTGGGCCGAATTCACAAGGCGGTTGCGCCGGGCCCTCCGTTCGCTGCGGGTGCGGCGGAATCCTTGGGGGGCGGCACTGGCCGCAGCAGGCCTGGGCATCGTCCTCACCGCGGTCGGCTGGGCGGTCGTCAGCCGTCCCCCGACGCCAGACCCAGCGGCGCTCGTCACCCCCCGGCAGCCGTTCTCCTCAGCCCCCGTCCCGGAACCCCGCCATGCCGGTCCACCTCGATCTTTCACCGCATGAAATCACCGTCCCTGTCGTCGTGAGGAACGCCCCGCCGGGCCGCCTCTACGAAGACGCCGTGTCCAGAGAGCAGGCCGGCATCGTCTCCTCAGGAGCGATCGCGATCCGCTCGGGGGCGAAGACCGGCCGCTGCCCTGGCGACAAGCACGTCGTGCGGCGGCCCGAGTCGGAGGCCGACGTCTGGTGGGGGGCGGTCAACCGCCCCATCGATGAGCACACCTTCCTGCTCAACCGGCAGCGGGCGATCGACTACCTCAATACCCGCGACCAGATCTACGTCTGCGACGGCTATGCGGGCTGGGACCCGGCCACCCGGGTGAAGGTTCGCGTGCTCTGCGCTCGGGCCTACCACGCGCTCTTCATGCACAACATGCTCATCCGCCCCACGCTCGACGAGCTCGAGCGATTCGGGGCCCCCGACTACGTGATCTACAACGCCGGACAATTCCCCGCCAATCGCTTCACCTCCTCCATGACGAGCCGCACGAGCATCGACCTCTGCCTCGAGCGGCGGGAGCAGGTGATCCTCGGCACGGAATACGCGGGGGAGATGAAGAAGGGTGTGTTTACCTACATGCACTGGCTCCTGCCCGGCCGCGGCATTCTCTCGATGCACTGCTCGGCCAACGAGGGAATCCCACCCGGCGGCGGCCCTGGTGACGTCGCGGTCTTCTTCGGGCTCTCGGGCACCGGCAAGACAACGCTCTCGGCCGACCCGGCCCGGCGGCTCATCGGCGACGACGAGCACGGCTGGGGCGATGCCGGGATTTTCAACATCGAGGGGGGCTGCTACGCCAAGTGCATCCACCTCGACGCGGCCAAGGAGCCAGACATCTGGCGGGCGATCAGGTTCGGGACCGTGCTCGAGAACGTCGCCTACGACCCCGCGACGCGGGCGGTCGACTTCGAGTCGAGTGCGATTACCGAAAACACCCGCGCGGCCTACCCGATCGACTTCATCGACAACGCGCAGGTGCCCTGTGTCGGCCCCCATCCCCGCAACGTGATCTTCCTCACCTGCGACGCATCGGGCGTGCTGCCGCCGGTGAGCCGGCTCTCGCGGGAGCAGGCGATGTATCACTTTCTCTCGGGCTATACCGCGCGGGTGGCGGGCACGGAGATGGGCATCGTCGAACCGCAGGTGGCCTTCTCCGCCTGCTTCAGCGCCGCCTTCCTGATTCGCAATCCCGCCGTGTACGCCAAGCTCCTCGCCGACAAACTTCATCGGCATGGCGCGAGGGCCTGGCTTGTGAACACCGGTTGGACAGGGGGCGTTCACGGCGTCGGGAGGCGGATCGAACTGGCGAGCACCCGCAGGATCATCGACGCCATCCACGCCGGCAGCCTCGACGAGGCGCCGGTGCACCGCGACGGGGTCTTTGGTCTCGATGCCGTGACCCGTGTACCCGGTGTCAGTGACACGCTGCTCGTGCCCTCCCGGGCCTGGGCCGACGAGGCCTCGTGGGAGGCTGCCGCCCGCGGGCTCGCCACGCGGTTCAAGGACAACTTCGCCACCTACGCCGCCGCCGCCGGGCCCGACGTCGTGGCGGCAGGCCCCACGTGAAACCGGGTGATTCGGTGACCGCCACCGCCGCGCATGTCCAACTCCTGCTCAACTCGTTCGCCCGACTCATCGGCCGCGAACTCGTCTCCCGCTCGGGCACGACTGCCGAGCAGGCGGAGCGGCTCTTCCTGGCCCCGTTCGTGGTGGTCGCGCACGGCACCGAGGCCGATCCGGTGCTCACCTACGGCAACGCACAGGCGCTCGCCCTCTGGGAGATGACCTGGGAGGAGCTGACGCGGACCCCCTCGCGGCTCACCGCGGAACCGGTGCACCGTGATGAGCGGGCTCGGCTGCTGGCCCGGACCCTGGAGCATGGATTCGTGGACGACTACTCGGGAGTGCGGGTTTCGAATTCCGGCCGCCGGTTCCGGATCGAACAAGCGATCGTCTGGAACCTCACCGATGCGGCGGGCACCCACTGCGGCCAGGCCGCTTCGTTCGACCGCTGGACGCCGCTTGAGCCTGGGGCGTGACGCCAATTTGCCGGCCGGAGACCACGGGCCTCTAATAGGGGTTGCCCGGTGCGTTCCGAACCCCTTGGGAGGATCCCGATGTCGTTGTTCAACCTGTGTGCCCTGTTCGCTGCCCTTTCCATGCTCGGTCTGGCCGCGTCGGCACGGGCCGACCTGCCTCTCTCGGGCACGATGAAGTCGATCGACGGAGCCGACGTCGACCTCGGCTCTTACGAGGGCAAGGTCGTGCTCGTGGTCAACGTGGCCAGCCGCTGCGGCGCCACGCCGCAATACGCCGGCCTCCAGGGGCTCTACGAGAAGTACAAGGGCGATGGCTTTGTGGTGCTCGGCTTCCCGGCCAATGATTTCGGCGCTCAGGAACCGGGCAGTGACGAGCAGATCAAAGACTTCTGCACCTCGAAATACGACGTCACCTTCCCGATGTTCTCCAAGATCGCCGTCAAGGGTCCGGAGAAGGCGAAGCTCTACGCGGTGCTCACCGAGTCGGCGGATCCCGCCGGCGATATCGGCTGGAACTTCGAGAAGTTTCTGATCGGCAAAGACGGCCAGGTGGCCGGCCGGTTCAAGACTCGCGTCTCACCCGACGACCCAGGACTTGTTGAAGCGATCGAAGCAGCCTTGGCGAAGTAGCCACAGGCTGGTGAACGTGGGCTGGTCCCGCTCTGGCACCTGTGGCCGCTCTGTGCGCGGGGTGGCCTTTGTTCCCGAAGTCCCCGGGCTCGCGCCCGAGGCTTTTATGGGTCAGGGGAAGCGAGCGCAGGCAGGATTGCCACCATGTTCGGCACGGCGTGTCCGACATAGAAGCCCCCGGCGCGAGCCGGGGGACTGTGACGTGGCGAACCAATTGGAGAAGAGCCAGGCGCGCGGGTGACGCGGTGGCATGGATAGCGGGGTGGCCTTTGCTCCCGGGCTCGCGGCCCACCCAAGGGAGCTTCACGCCGCGCGGCTGCCCGTGCGGGATTCCGTTGCCGGGCCGATCGT
>JBBEEF010000127.1:0-11966 GCA_040880915.1 Pirellulales bacterium | reverse complement strand
GGGAGCTTCACGCCGCGCGGCTGCCCGTGCGGGATTCCGTTGCCGGGCCGATCGTGCGGCGGATGACCCACGGCGGCCGGCCCTGCACCTCGCGGTACGTGCGGGACACATACTCCCCCACGATCGCGACAGCCGCGGTCTGGACGGCGGCCACGAAAGCGACGACGGCCGTGATCGCCGCCAGCGAGATGCCCGCTTGGGACGGGCCGAACCAGGTCGCCGTGGTGGCGACGGCCGCGGCCGTGCCGCCCGTTACTGCAAGCAGCCCGGCAGCCACCCAGGTGAGCCGCAGCGGGGCGTCGGAGGAAAGCACGACCGCGTCGGCGGCGAGTTTCGCGAGCTTCCAGGGGGAGTATTTCGTCTCCCCGGCAGCCCGCGAGTGGCGGTCGTACCAGACCGGCTCGTGCCGGAAGCCGGCCCAGGGGACGAGGCTCCGCAGGTAGCGGCGTTTTTCCGGCAGGGCGATAACGGCGTCGGCCACGGCTCGGTCGACGAGCTTGAAGTCGCCCGTGTCGACCGGCATCGGGTAGGGGATCAGGCGGGCAAAGAGGCGGTGGTAGAGGCTCGCCGTCAGCAGCTTGAAAGCGGTCTCACCATCCCGGCGGCGGCGGCGGCCGTAGGCGACGTCGACGCCCCGCCGCCAGGCCGTCACCATCTCCGGGATCACCTCGGGAGGATCCTGGAGGTCGGCGTCGGTGATCACGATCGCATCGCCACGGGCGGCCGCGAGGCCCGCCGACATCGCCGCCTGCTGGCCGAAGTTTCGTGACAGTTCGATCACCGTCACGCGGCCCTCCCGGGCGGCGATCCGCTCGAGCCGCTCGAGTGTCGCGTCGCGGCTGCCGTCGTCGACATAGATGATCTCGAAGTCCATGCCGGTGGTGGGCAGCACCTCGATGAGCCGGCCATGGGTGATCTCGATCACGTCCTGCTCGTTGTGGCAGGGAATCACGACCGAGAGTAGGCCGCGGGCGGCGCGACGGCCGGACCGGGTGGGGGCCGGACCACTCATCGCGTTACCTCCCCGCTGCTGGCGGTGCGGCCTTCCGGCGGCACGCGACCGATGGCCACGACGTCGTGCGGCCGGAAGACCGGCCGCACGCGACCGACGATGCCGTAGCCCGGCGGCAGGTGCGGCTCGATGAGACCGAGTTTCTGGTCGGGCACGAGCAGGACCGCGTCGGGGCCGGATGTCAGAAACTCCGCCGCGGCGGCGAAGTCATCGCGAACGATCTGGTGCACGTGGCCGGCCGCATAGAAGACGATGTTCGGACTGGCGATCGTGAACGTGCCCAGGCGAACCGGGCCGTCGCCGGGGGCCTCGAGGCCGCGGACAAAGGAGGGAATCGTGTTGGCGCGGGCCATCCAGCTGGCCGCCGGGCCCACCGCCAGCGTCGTGAAGACAAGCGCGGTGGCGGCGAAGGCTCCCACCGCTGCCACGGGCCGCCGCGAAGCCAGCCGCCAGCAGACAACGGCACCGACAAGCGGCACGATGCCCACGATCGCCGCCGGCTGTGCCCCCACGAGACCATACTCCGCGGCGACGAGAACCGTCCCGGCCGTGGCAATGCCGCCGAAGGCGAGGGCGGCCAGGCCGGTGGCCATCCAGCGGGCGTGGGGCCAGCAGCCCGTCTCCGCAGCTCGCCGGGCAGCGTCGACGGCGAGCCAGGCGACCAGCATGGCGGCGGGCGGATAGGCCGGCAGCACGTAGTTTGGCAGCTTCGTGGCAGCCAGCGAAAACCCGCCGACCCAGACCGCGAACCAGACGAGCAGGAGGCCGACAACCGGGCCCAGAGCGGGCGGCAGTGATCGTTTCCAGGTCCGCCACGCCGCCAGCACGATCGCCAGCGGTAGGAAGCATGACCACGGATAGAAGCAGACGAGCATCGTCACCGGGTGGTACCAGAGGCCGCCGCCGTGCTTCTCCATCGGGGCCATGAAGCGGCCCACGTTATGGACGAAGAAGAAGCCCTCGATCCAGGCGCCGTCGGTCCGCTGCCAGACGGCCACGTACCAGGGTGCTGCCACCGCGACCGCCGCAGCCGTGAGCACCACGGGCCGGAGGCTGCGGAGCACGTCGACCACGGCCGGCAGGGCTGCCGCAACGGTCCGCCTGAGCCACGGCCCAGCCGTGATCTCGGCCATTCGGCGGTCGACCGCCACCCACCAGGCCCAGGGCACGAGCACCGCCAGCGGCCCGACGAACCCGATCGGTCCTTTGCAGATAACGGCCAGCCCGAGCAGCAGCCCGATGCCAGCGGCCCGGCCCACGCTCACGTGCGGTAACGCATCGTCACCGCAGGCGATGCAGACTGAAAATGGGGACATCCATCGCTTCTGCCGAGTGGCTTGGCCGGCACCGCTGGCCGCGGCCGGGAGCCGGGGGATCTCCCCTTTTCCTGCCACCGGCCCCGCGATCACCTCCGCCGCGAGTACCGTCGCCCAGGCGGTGAGCGCTACGAGGATCGCGTCGGGCGTTGCGGCGTGGGCTTCAATTCCGACCAGCAAGGTGCCCAGCCAGGCCAGCGCCGCGACGACGCCGATCGTGGAGTCGAAAAACCGCGTGCCGAACCGCAGCATCGCCAGTGCCGTGACCAGGGCCGCGATCAGCGACGGCAGCCGGGCCGCAAACTCGTTGACGCCAAACACGCTCATGCACGCCGCCATGCACCAGTGCATGAGCACGGGCTTGTCTACCGCGAGCGTGCCGTTGAAGGTGGGCACAATCCAGTCGCCCGTCTCCACCATCGTGCTGGCGATCTCGGCGAAGCGGGGCTCGTCCTCGTCCCAGAGGGGACTGGGGGCGGTGCCGAGCGCGAGGGCCGCGATGCCGGCGACGAGGACGATGAGGAGCGGACGGCGGTCGGCCATGAGAGAATTCCGGAAAGGAAACGAGGTGTGTGTGGGAGTTTGGAATGCGTCAGCGGCGGGATAAAGCCGTAGGCGGACCGACGCCCGCCTCGGCAAGCCGGGCCGGTTCACCTGGCTCGGCCGGTCCAAATACCGGCTCGGCCGGTCCAAACAGGATCAATTGCCGCGACTCAGGCAGCGTCGTCGCGGTCCGGAGCACCCGGTAGTCTGCCGGCAGCACGGCGGCGACCGATTCGGCAAACCGGGCATCGACGACGAGCGGCGCTCCCGGATGCTCGGCGACGAACGCACTCACCTCGGCCGGTTCCTCGAGCGATACGACTGCGCCGCCGCCGGCCACCAGGCCCGCATAGAACGCTGTGCTCGGAGGGGCCCGGTAGGAGGCGATCGGTTGCGGAATGCCAGCCGCCGGCAGGCGAGCGAGCAGGTGTCGCGTGCCCCCCGTGCGGCCGAGGGCCGTGGTCCCCCCCGCCACGAGCATCGCCACGCTCGCTGCCGCGGTGGCGGCCCAGCACGCTGCGGCGGCCCGCCGCGACGAGAGCGACTGGCATGACCAGGCAAGGATGCCGCCGGCCAGCGGCACGATACCCACCAGGCCGATCCACTCTGCGCCAGGCGCGAGGTGATTGACTGCTAGCGGCAGGCCGATGCCCAGACCCACACCCGAGGCGACGAGAAAGCCCCAGGCCCATCGCATCCAGCCGTCGGTGGCCTGCGTGGGCGAGCGAATCCAGTCGGCCACGAACAGGCCCACGCAGCAGGCGAGCGCCGGGTAGGCGGGCCAGACATATCCGGGCAGCTTCGTGCCAGCGAGCGAGAAGGGGATGACCCAGGCAGCGACCCAGACCGTCATGAGCCGGGTGCCCGCCGATACCGGTGCGCCGGCCTTGAGCGACCGGACCGCGTGCACAACGACGAGCGCCGAGGCCATCGACCACGGGAACAGGCCCACAAGGATGCGGAGCGGGTAATAGAAGATGGCCGAACCCGAGTGGCCCTCCATCGGTGACGCGAACCGGCCGAGGTTGTGCACGAGGAGAAACTCTCGCGGCCAGTCGCCGCCCGTCCGGATGCAGACCGCGATGTACCACGGGGCGGCGACGGCCACCGCCGCCGCGACGATGAGCCCGGGCCGCACACCCCGCCAGGCGGCTGCCGCCGCCGTGGCCAGTCGCTGTGACCAGGAGCCGTCCCGCCCCGGATCGACCGCCGCCTGCCACCAGGCGAAGCAGCCAAGGCCGGCCAAAGGTAGCACGAGCCCAACCGGTCCCTTCGTGAGTACGGCGAGCCCGCACGCCCCGCCGATGGCCAGGGCGGTGCCGCGGGAGAGCGCGACGGGAGCGTCTCGCCAGGCCTGGCCTGCCGGGCCCTCGCGATGCACGGCCCGGACAAACAGCCACAGGGCGAGCGTGGTGAAGAAGGCCAAGGGCGCGTCGGGCGTCGAGGCTCTGCCCGTCACGCCGGTCCAGAGGCAGGTGGCCATCGCGATCCCTGCCCACAGAGCCACGTCGGGGCGGAACAGGATCGCGGCGATTCGCCAGGTCAGCAGGCACGTTCCCAGCGTGAGGAGAGCCGAGCCGATGCGGGCTCCCGTCTCATTGACCCCGGCGGTCGCGAACCCGGCCAGGTGGAGCCAGTTGACGAGCGCAGGTTTCTCGACCCTGAGCCGGCCGCTCAAGGTGGGCACGACCCAGTCGCCGCCGTTCCACATCGCCAGCGAGCAGGCGGCGTTCCGCGGCTCGTCGTCGTCCCACAAGGGCGGCCCGCCGAGGTTTGGCAGGAGCACGACCGCCGCCAGCGCGGCCACAAGCAGCCCGTCGTTTCGCCGGTATGTCATCGCCTCTGCCTCGGTCGCGGTGGCCGGTGGCGGCCCGCGGAGCGCGGAAACCGTTGGCCTGATGTGGCGGGGGAGAGTAGGGGGCTGCGAGTCGGCGGGTCAACCCGTCAGCAGGCCGGCAAAAACCCCTGTTTTTTCCGGATTCCCAGCCGGTTGACCGACCCCGTGGGCCGGGTATGTTCAACACATCGCAGCGGACCGACAGGGATGGCCTGCGAGGGGTTCACGCGTGGTTGGAGGCCCTCCTTTGGCAGATGATGAAAACCCGGCCGATGGTGTCGCGCCAGACGAAGGCACAGGCGGGGGCTCAGGCGGGGGTACGGCTGGGCAACCGGTCTACGACGGCCTTCGCGACATCTCCGGCGGCCGGCTCGTCGAAATGCCGATCGAGCAGGAGCTCAAGGACAGCTACCTGACCTACGCCATGAGCGTGATTGTCAGCCGGGCCCTGCCCGACGTTCGCGACGGGCTCAAGCCGTCGCAGCGACGGATCCTCGTCGCCATGAACGATCTCAACCTGTCGCCCGGCGCGTCCCGCGTGAAGTGTGCCAAGATTTCGGGCGACACCAGCGGCAACTACCATCCGCACGGCGAGAGCGTGATCTACCCCACGCTCGTCCGCATGGCCCAGGAATGGAACATGCGACATGTGCTCGTCGACAAGCAGGGCAACTTCGGCTCCATCGCCGGCCTGCCCGCGGCCGCGATGCGGTACACGGAGGCCCGCCTCTCGCCGATCGCTGCCCTCATGCTCGACGACCTGTCGCTCGACACGGTCGACTTCGTGCCCACCTACGACGAGCGGAACACCGAGCCGGTCGTGCTCCCGAGCCGGTTTCCCAACCTCCTCGTCAACGGGGCCGGCGGCATCGCGGTGGGCATGGCCACGAGCATCCCGCCCCACAACCTGGGCGAGGTCTGCCGTGGGCTTGTGGCCCTGATCGACAATCCCGAACTCTCGATGGGCGAACTGCTCGAGATCGTGCCCGGCCCCGACTTCCCCACCGGCGGGATTGTGATGGGCCGCGAGCCGCTCGTCCGCGGTTACCTCACCGGTCGAAGCACGATCACGTTGCGGGCCCGGGCCCACGTGGAGGAGTTCGGCAAGAACCGCACCCGGATCGTCGTGACCGAGATTCCCTATCAGCAGACACGGGACGCGATCGAGGAGAAGATCGCCGAACTCGTGACCGACGATCGGATCAAGGGGATCTCGGCGATTCGCAACGAGAGCGACCTCAAGGAGCCAGTGCGGCTCATCCTCGAGCTCAAGCGAGACGCCGACCCCGACGTCGTCCTCAATCAGCTGTACCAGTTTTCACCGCTCCAGACATCGTTCTCGCTCATCTTTTTGGCCCTGGTCGACGGCAAGCCGCGTGTCCTGTCGTGCAAGGAACTGCTCCAGGAGTTTCTCCGCCACCGCATCATCGTCATCCGGCGGCGCACCCAGCACCTCCTCCAGAAGGCCCGCAACCGCAAGCACACGCTCGAAGGGCTGCTCGTGGCCCTGGCGAACATCGACGAGGTGATCAAGATCATTCGCTCGTCGACATCGCAGGCTGAGGCGAAGGAGCGGCTCTGCCTGCTTGAGGCGCCGGCGGCCCTGCTCGAGCGGGCCCTGGGGAGCGAGGGCTTTGCCGTGCTCCAGGAAGAGCGGGGCGCCGCGGAGACCTACGGGCTCTCGCCGGTGCAGGCCGACGCCATCCTCCGGCTCACACTCGGCCAGCTTGTCAACCTCGAGCAGGAGAGGCTGGGGGGCGAGCATCGCGAGCTGCTCGGCAAGATCGGTGAGTTCCGCCGGATCCTCTCGAGTGACACAAACATCCGGGCCCTCATCCGGGCCGAGCTCGTCGAGGTCGAGGCCAAGCATGCCGACGCCAGGCGGACCGAGATCAGCGGCGAGGCGGCCGACATCCGCGACATGGCCGAGCTGATCACCGAGGCCACAATGGTCGTGACGATCAGCCGGGCCGGCTACGTGAAGCGGACGCCCGCCGACGTCTACCGGGCCCAGCGGCGGGGAGGCAAGGGGCTCAAGGGTGCCACCGCCGACGAGGAAGACCCGATCGAGCACCTCTTCGTGGCCAGCACCCACGACTGGCTGCTTGTGTTCACGACGCTCGGCAAGGTGTTCTCGATGAGGGTCTTCGAGCTGCCCGAACTGGCCCGTGAAGCCAAGGGGCGGGCGCTCGTCAACCTGCTCGAGTTCGAGACGGGGGAGAAGGTGGCCGAGTGCCGGGCCGTGGGGGGCTTCGAGGACCCGAACCAATTCCTCCTGCTGGCGACCCGGACGGGCACGATCAAGAAGACGGCCCTTGAGCAATACCGGCGCCGTCGGACGAAGGGGCTCATCGCCGTCAAGCTCCGGGAGGGGGACGAACTCGTGGGGGCCGTGATCACCAAGGCCGGCGACGAGTTGGTTCTGGCGACGGCCAAGGGCATGGCGATCCGCTTCCCCGAGTCCGACGCCCGCCCGATGGGCCGCGACACGAGCGGCGTCCGCGGCATCAAGCTGGGCCCAGGTGACCGGCTCGTGGGAATGGTGGTGGCCGATCCCGACGCCACGCTCCTCACCGTCTGCGAACACGGCTACGGCAAGCGGACACCGTGTGGCGCCGGCACACCGCTGGCCGGGCCCGAGCCCGGCGAAGAGGGTGCCGATGAGCCCGCGGCCGAGCCGACCGGCGAGACGGAGCCGGACGGAGAGGACGGGCCCAGCGGAATGCGGTATCGCACCCAACACCGTGGTGGGAAGGGCGTTCGCGACATCAAGGCGACCGCTCGCAACGGCCAGGTGGTCTCGGTGGTGGCGGTCCGCGATGCAGACCAGGTGCTGATGATGACCGCCCGGGGCAAGATTCAGCGGGTCAACGTGGCCGAGATCCGGCCGATGGGGCGGAACACGCAGGGTGTTCGCATCATGCGGCTCGACGACGGAGACACGCTCGCCGCCATGGTGACCGTCCCGCCGAGCGAGCAGGAGGAGGCGGACGCCCCGCCCCCCGCCGAGTAGGCCCGGAGCCTGGACATGCGAATCGGTGTCGTCGGGACCGGCTACGTGGGCCTGGTAACGGGAACGTGCTTCGCGGACAGCGGCAACACCGTGACCTGCCTCGACATCGACGCGGGCAAGATCGCCCGGCTCGAACAGGGCGAGGTGCCGATCTACGAGCCGGGCCTCGAGGAACTCGTCGAGCGGAACGCCCGGGCCGGACGGCTGCGGTTCACGACCGACACGGCCACGGCGATCGCCGACGCCGAGGTGGTCTTCCTGGCGGTCGGCACGCCGCCAAGCGCTGACGGCTCGGCCGATCTGACCGCCCTCTGGAAGGTGGTCGATGCGATCGCCCCACACCTGGTCCCCGCGGCGATTGTGGTCACAAAAAGCACCGTTCCCGTCGGGACATGCGCCGGCATCGAGGAGCGGCTCCGGGCCCGCACCGGCCGCGACTGCCGCGTGGCGAGCAACCCCGAGTTTCTGAAAGAGGGGGCGGCGATCGAGGATTTCCAGAAGCCGGACCGGGTCGTGGTGGGAGTGCGGGGAGTCGAGGTGGCCGAGATCATGCGGGCGCTCTACGCCCCGTTTCTTCGCACCGAGAACCCGTTCCTCGTCATGTCACCGGAAAGCTCGGAGATGACAAAGTATGTGGCCAACGCGCTGTTGGCCACGAAGATCTCCTTCATCAACGAGGTGGCAAACCTCTGCGAGCGGATGGAAGCCGATATCGACGACGTCCGCCGCGGGATCGGCCACGACAGTCGGATCGGATTCGCCTTCCTGTTTCCCGGTGCCGGCTACGGCGGCAGTTGCTTCCCCAAGGACGTGCAGGCTCTCGCCGCGATGGCCCGCGCCAAGGGAGTGGCCCCGCGGCTCCTCGTGGCCGTCCACGAGACGAACCTCGCTCAGAAGCAGGTGCTCGGGGAGAAGATCGTCGGCTTCTTCGGCGGGAATCTGGCGGGCAGGCGGGTGGCCATCTGGGGGCTGGCGTTCAAGCCGCGGACCGATGACATTCGCGACGCGCCCGCGATCGACCTCATCGAACGGCTGCTGGCCGGCGGTGCGGCGGTGCGGGTGCACGATCCCGAGGCGATGGCGAATGTCCGGGTCCTGTACGGCGACCGGCTCGAGTACGCCGCCACCCCGCTCGACGCCCTCGACGGGGCCGACTGCCTGGCGATCGTCACGGAGTGGGGCGACTACCGCCGGCCCGATTTCGACGCGGTGGCACGCCGGATGAAGGGTCGGGTGATTTTCGACGGCCGGAACCTCTACGCCCCTGCCGAGATGCGGGCCCGGGGCTTCGCCTACCAGGCGATTGGCAAAGCTCCCGTGTGACCCAGCCGCCGGCCGCGACCCCCGACCCATTTTCCGTCAAGGCCCCACCTGCCGCTCTAACCGCGGCTGCGGTTTGACAGGGTTTCCCGAGCAGGGTTCAATCTCGACCACGCATCCATCTTCGGGCGTCGGGGCCGGCCGCTGCGGCCTCACCCAGATTTCTTCCTCACGCGGAGATTCCCAGCATCGTGTCACGCCCTACGTTTTCCATGCTCGCCCTGGCGACGGTCGCCGCGGCAGGTTTCCCCGGGATCGCACGAGCGGCCGAGGAATACACCCCCGAATCGATCTTCGGAGCGTTCGGATTCTTCTGGCTGGTGGGGGTCGCCGGGGCGGTGCTTGCCCTTTACAAGGCGTGGGAATTCTTCAAGTGGATGGAGTCGCAGTCGCCCGGCACGCCGCGGATGGTGGAGATCGCCGGCTACGTCCGCACCGGTGCCGACGCCTACCTGCGGCAGCAGTACAAGGTGGTCGCTGCGTTCTTCGTCGTCATCTTCCTGCTTTTGGCGGTGATGGCCTTCGCGCTCAAGGTGCAGAGCGCCTGGGTGCCCTTCGCCTTCATCTCGGGGGGCTTCTTCTCCGGCCTGGCCGGCTGGTTCGGGATGAAGACCGCCACCCTGGCAAGCAACCGGACGGCGGCCGGCGCCGAGCGGAGCCTCAACGACGGGCTCCAGGTCGCCTTCCGTTCGGGGGCGGTGATGGGGCTCACGGTCGTGGGCCTCGGCCTCCTCGACATCATGCTCTGGTTCCTGATCCTGTACTGGCTTGTGCCGATCGTCGCCACACCGCTCTCGCTCGAGGAGATCACCGTCACGATGCTCTGCTTCGGGATGGGGGCCAGCGCCCAGGCGCTCTTCGCCCGCGTTGGCGGCGGCATCTTCACGAAGGCAGCCGACGTGGGGGCCGACCTCGTTGGCAAGGTCGAGCACGGCATTCCCGAAGACGACGCCCGCAATCCCGCCACGATCGCCGACAACGTCGGTGACAATGTGGGTGACGTCGCAGGGATGGGGGCCGACCTCTACGAGAGCTACTGCGGCAGCATCCTGGCAACGGCGGCCCTGGGCGTGGCCGCCTTTCACGGCGTGCCGCGGATGCAGCTGGCCGCCCTCTTCCTCCCGATGTCGATCGCCGCGGTAGGGATCGTGCTCTCGATCTGGGGCATTTATCAGGTCCGCACCAAGGAGGACTCGTCGCAGAAAACGCTCCTGGCGGCCCTCGCCCGCGGCATCAACATGTCCACGATCGCAGTCGTCGGGGCCGCGATCGTGCTCACCTGGATGCTGCTGGGAGGAAGCTACATGGGCGTGTCGGTGGCAGTGATTGTCGGCCTCGTCGCCGGCTGGTTGATCGGCAAGTGGACCGAGTATTCGACGAGCAACGAGTACAGGCCGACCCAGGAACTGGCCGACCAGGCCCTTACCGGTCCGGCCACGATCATCATCGGCGGCGTGGCCGAGGGGATGATGAGCGTCTGGGCACCAGTGATGATCGTGGGTGCGGCCACGCTGTTTGCCTTCGGCTTCGCCAACGGCTTCGACTTCACCGATCCCGGTAAGTTTGCCCTCGGCCTGTACGGCGTGGGCATCGCGGCGGTCGGAATGCTCTCGACCCTCGGGATCACGTTGGCGACCGATGCCTACGGGCCGATTGCCGACAACGCCGGCGGCAATGCCCAGATGTCCGGAATGCCGGCGATCGTCCGCGAGCGGACCGACGCCCTCGACGCCCTCGGCAACACGACGGCCGCCACCGGCAAGGGCTTCGCGATCGGATCGGCGGCCCTCACGGCCCTGGCCCTGTTGGCGGCCTACGTCGAGGAGGTGCGGATCGGCTTCGAACGTTGGGGCGAGGCAGTGATCGAGAAGGCGCCCGAGGGGGACGGCCAGCAGGTGGTGGTGGACGGAAAGGTGCGGCAGCTCGTCGCCGGCGAGTGGGTGAAGCTCGCCGACCAACTTGCATTGCAGGTGGGTGACACGCGGAAGGCCAACACCATGTGGATGGTCCTCGACAAGGAGGTGCTCGCCGGGCGAACCGACGCCGAGGGCAAGGTGCTCCGGGAGCCGGTGATCGCCGGGCTCGGTGCCCGGGGCCGTCGCCAGGTGACCGAGGTCGTACCCGACATGGCCGTTGTCAAGGAGCTTCAAGACGACAACCGGATCGTGGCGGTGAAGACCGCCCGGATGGCCGACTACATGCGATATTACGACGTGACGCTCATGAACCCGAAGGTGCTCGTGGGCCTGTTCATCGGCGCCATGAGCACGTTTGTGTTCTGTGCCCTCACGATGAAGGCGGTCGGCCGGGCGGCCAAGGGGATGGTGGAGGAGGTCCGCCGCCAGTTCCGTGAAAAGCCGGGCATCATGAAGGGTACCGACACCCCTGACTACGCGGCCCCGGTCGAGATCAGCACGAAGGCAGCCCAGAGGGAGATGGTTCTGCCGTCGCTCCTGGCCCTGTCGCTGCCGATCATCGTGGGTCTCGTGCTCGGTGTGTCGGGCGTGATGGGGTTGCTTGTCGGCGGCCTCACGACCGGCTTCTGCGTGGCCGTCTTCATGGCCAACGCCGGCGGCGCCTGGGACAACGCCAAGAAGCACATCGAAGGGGGTGCCCACGGTGGTAAGGGGACCGATGCCCATAAGGCCGCGGTCGTCGGCGACACGGTGGGTGATCCCTTCAAGGACACGAGCGGCCCGAGCCTCAACATCCTCGTGAAGCTCATGAGCATGGTGAGCGTGGTGGCCGCCGGCCTGATCGTTCGATATTCGCTGGAAGCGCTGGGCATTTTCTAGCCGCCGAGCCGCGGGAGAGTCTTCCTCCGTCGCCTCTGCCCACATAAAAGCCCCGGGCGCGAGCCCGGGGACTGAGGGAATGAAGGCCACCCCGCCTGCCACCCCGCCCGGTTGACGCAACCTCCTCGAG
>JBBEEF010000126.1:5615-22174 GCA_040880915.1 Pirellulales bacterium | reverse complement strand
CGGGGGATGAGCGGACAGAGCGGCCCGCCGGCCGACCGGGCCATGAGCCCTGCGCCGGCAACGACCTCGCCGATGATGGTGAACCGTGTCCCGGGTGGATGCCGGGCCGACTCCACCACGAGCCGCCGGGCGTCGGCGGCGGGCATCGCCAGGACGATCTCGAAGTCCTCACCGTCTTCGAGCGCGTGCTCGAGCGGCTCACGGCCGTCGCGGGCGGCCAGCCGGACGGCGTCGGGATGGATCGGTACGGCATCCAGATCGACGACTCCGGCCGTGCGGCTGGCGGCCATCATCCGCCCCAGATCGAGCGACAGGCCGTCGCTCACGTCGATCGCGGCGTGTACCAGGAACGACTCGGCGATCCAGGCCGCCTCGCGGCAGCGGGGCTCGACGGCCAGATGGCGGCCGAGGATGCTGCCGCCGAAGCCGCCGCTGGCAACGAGCAGATCGCCGGGCCGGGCCATGTCGCGTCGCCAGGCTCGCCCCGGGGCCACGCTGCCGATCGCCGTGATGCTGATCACAAGCGGGCCAGACCAGGTGTTGGTGTCACCTCCTGCGAGGGCCAGGTTGTGGGTGGCCGCCAGGGTGGCGATCCCAGCCTGGATTCCGCGGCCAAGCGCCTCTCCTCCGTGCCGTGGCAACGCCACGGCCACCACGGCCGCCTCAGGGCGGGCCCCCATCGCCGCCAGGTCGCTGAGGTTGACCGCGAGCGCCTTGTGGCCGACCGCCTCAGGTGAACACTCGGCGCTCAGCACGAAGTCGACCCCTTCCATGAGCATGTCGACGGTCACGACCGTGCGGCGGCCGGCGGGAGGCCGAAGCACAGCGGCGTCGTCCCCCGCGGGCACCTCGAGCCTCAGGTCGGCCGGCAGGGTGGCCACCAGGGCCGCTACAAACTCGCTCTCCGATGGCATGGGCCGCTCCGGGAAAGCCGCAGTTTACCGGCTCACACTCCCCGCGGCCCGAGCCGGGCAGAATCCACGTCCGACTTCGCCGCCAGCTGCCGCAGTGCCCGCTACCGCCGCAACGTATCCGACACGATGTGGCCGAACAGCGTCTCCCGGCCACGGAGCACGTAGAACTTGATCGGGTTGAGGTGTTCCTGCTCGGCCTTGTCGAGGATGTAGGCGATGTTGTCGGCCCCGACCGTCTCCCACACATGCAGCCCCACGAGGATGTCCCCTTTGCGAATACCCTGTTCAGCCGCTGGCCCCCCGTCCCGCACCTCCGCGACCAACATCCCGCCTCGATACCGCGACTGAAGCTTCTGCACAGCCGCCGCCTGGAGCGGATCGAGCCGCAGGCCGAGTTCCCGCCAGCACCGCTCCCCCACCGTGCCCCCGCCCTGCCGCGTCGCGACGAGTGATAGCTCGATCCGCTCCTCGGCCCCGGCGCGGACCACCGTGACGGGCACCCGCTCTCCGGCCTTGCAGCCGAGCAGGGCCCGCTCGATGTCAAGCTGATGGAGAACCGTGACGGTACCGATCTGCTTGATCAGGTCGCCCGTCCTCACCCCGCCGCTCTCGGCGGGACTCTGCCGATGAACGGCCTCGACCACGGCACCACGACGTCCGTCAGCCCGCACGACGAGCCCGTGCCAGGTGCGGCCGATCCGCTCGACCGAGAGGAGTTGCGACACCACGTCGAGCACCCGGTCGATCGGGATCGCAAACCCGATCCCCTGGGCCCCAGCCCGCACCGCCACGTTGATCGCGATCACCTCGCCGTCAATGTTCAAGAGCGGGCCGCCCGAATTGCCGGGATTGATGCTGGCGTCGGTCTGGATGAGGTCGTCATACCGCTGGGTGCGGCTCACTTCGACGTTGCGGTGGAGCGCGGAGATGATGCCGCGGGTGAGGGTGTGTTCGTAGCCGTAGGCGTTGCCGAGGGCGAGCACGGTCTCCCCGATCATGAGATCGCTCGAGGTGCCGATTCGGGCCACCGACAGCGGCTCGACGGAGTCGATCTTGATGACGGCCAGGTCGGTCCGGGGATCGTGTGACACCAGCGTGGCGGATGTTGTCCGGCCGCTGGCGAGCGTCACCTCGATCCGCTTGACGCCCTCGACCACGTGGTAGTTTGTGACGACGTAGCCGCGGGGGTCGAGCACGACGCCCGTGCCCATGCCGTTGACCCGCTTGAGTTCGCCACCGGTGTCGTCGCCCGAGGGCACGAGTTTCTGCCCGTGGATATTGACGACCGAGTCGCGTTGGCTTTCAACAGCCACGACAATGGCCGACCGGCGGCCCTCGGAGCCGCGAAGCAATGCCGGCAGCCCGCATACAGCCAGGCAGGCGGTCGCCGACACGATGGCCTGCAGCAGCCGCATCGGCACCCGCTCCCGTGATGAACCCAGAACCCAGAACGTCCGCCCGCAGGCTCAACCGCGGTAAGGGGAGCATCGGCCGATCCCCGGCCCCGGTTCAGCACCAGGGCCGCAGCCCGGCAGAGTTTTCCAGGAGCAGAGCCCAATGCCGGGGTAAGCGGCCCCGGACTGCGGGACAGAGCGGACGTGCGGCGCCGCTGATTTTCACTCATGCCGCCGCGACCCTGCCACAAGCAGGGGCAGAAACTGCAGAACCAGGAAGCCGCCGAGCACCACCAGGGCCACGATCGGCCAGGTTCCCGCAAGCCGGCCGCCGAAATCCCAGCCAAACTCATTGGCGATGCCGCCGACGAGCGTGGCCAGCACGACGAGCAACAGCGCCGCGAGAATGATCCCACAGCCCAGCGACGCCATGGTGCCGCGAAACGTGCCGAGTTCGCTGAACTCCTCCTGATGGAGATCGATGCCCCGCCCCCTGGCGAGGCTGCGAGGCACCGTGTCGGCCAGTTCGATCGCCCGCGATGCGTCGGCCCACGACGCCGGTGGCACGGCGTCCTCTCCTGACGCCGGTGGCACGGCGTCCTCTCCTGACGCCGGTGGCACGGCGTCCTCTCCTCTTACCGGTGGCACGGCGTCTCGCCCCAGGGCCGCATCGAGCACGCCGAGGATCGCCCCGCCCGGATCGAACTGGGGCGATTCAACGGTCACGCCCGGCTGCAGCCACCGCCACGATTGCGACCAGTCGTCGGGAATCTCGACCTCGACTGCGCCCCCCGAGCAGAGCAGCGAGATTCGCAGGAGCGGCTCGCCACCACCCGCGATCTGCCAGCGAACCGGTACGCTCGCCGGCGCGGTAAAGCCGACCGTGAGTGAGTTCCAGACGAGGTCCTCGGCCGCAGCCCCGAGGGCTGAAACCCGGGCCGGCTCACCAACGAGCGTCCGGATCAAGTCGGCATCGCGAGCCAGAGTCGCGAGCACCGCACCGCGGCGGCGATCTGCCTGCCGGCGTTCCAGGACAACCGACTCGAGCCCTCCGAGCGGCCCGCCCCCCGCAACCGACGCCTCCAAGATCCGGCGGAGCCGGAGTAGAAACGGATGGAGTCGCTCGGGCAGAAGGGGCACGATCGGCCCGCCGGCGTCCTGCCGGATCATCTCGAGTTCCCAAGCCCAGAGCATCGACTGCTCGAGCGGCTGAGAAACCAGGAGCGGCCGCCCGGTCTGGACGAGCATCCGCACGGCCTCGGCCCGAGCGGCGTCCCAGCCGTCTGAGCCCACGAGCACGGCGTCGCAATTGGCGGGGTCGAGCAATTCGGACGGGCCCTCCCCCGCTACGCTCGAAACAAACACGTCACCCCTGGCCGCCGCGGCCGCCGCCACGCCGGCGATCCGCTGGTCGGTACCTAGGATGCCAAGTTTCATAACCCTATTGTTTCCGCTCTGCGGCCTGCCGACCAGCCAGATCTTCGGGGGCCGCTGGGCACGGCAGCCCGGGGCGGAGTATAGATGAGGCCCAGTGGCGGCCTCGATATCTCGGGGGCCAAGAGCCCGGGAGCGGCACATGAAGGCGGAAGTGATCGCGATCGGTGACGAACTGGTGACCGGTCAGCGTCTCGACACGAACAGCCGCTGGCTGTCGGCCGAACTCGGCGTGCTCGGCATCCCTGTCACTTTCCACACGACCGCCGCCGACACGCTTGAAGCGGGACTCGAGGCGTTTCGGCTCGCCTGCGGCAGAGCCGACGTCGTCGTCTCGACCGGCGGCCTCGGCCCCACGGCCGACGACCTTACCCGGGACGTTCTCGCGGCGCTCGCCGGCGTGCCCCTCCAGCTCTCCCAGGCGGCCCTCGCCGCGGTCGAGGAGCGGTTCGCCCGTCGCGGCATGCCCTGCCCCGAATCAAACCGCCGGCAGGCGCTCTTTCCGGCGGGCAGCAGCCCGATCCCCAACCCGCACGGCACCGCCCCGGGAATCGACATGGTCGTGACCGTTGGCTCCCGCCAGAGCCGCGTGATCGCCCTGCCAGGCGTGCCCGCCGAACTCAAGCCGATGTGGACCGCGAGCGTGGCCCCATCTCTGGCCGCGAGCCTGCCCGAGGCGGCCACGATCCTCCAGCGTCGCATCAAGTGTTTCGGTGCCGGCGAAAGTGCGGTCGAGGCGATGCTTCCCGACCTCGTCCGGAGGGGTCGAGACCCACTCGTCGGCATCACCGCCCACGAGGCCACTATCACGCTGCGCATCGCCGCCCGCGGCCGCGACCCAGCCGACTGTCACAGCCGGATCGCTGCCACGGAGCAGGTCATCCGCGACTGCCTCGGCGAACTCGTGTTCGGTGTCGAGGACGACGAACTCGAGGATGCCGCCGTGGCCGCGGTGGCCGCCGCGGGGCTGACGCTCGCAACCTGCGAGGCGGGCACGGCGGGCGGGGTGGCCGCGCTCGTCGCCGCCGCCAAACGGCGGCCCGGCCTGCCGACCGTGTTCACCGGCGGCACCGTGCTCCCTGCGACCGCCGCAGGCATGGTCGACGCTTTAGCCCTCGCCCGTCGCTGTCGGGAGGAGTTTGGGGCCGATCTCGGCCTCGGTGTGGGGGCCATCAGGCCGGTGGCAGACGGCCGGCAGGCAGTCATGATCGCACTGGTCTCGCCCACAGGGATCGCGACGGCCGAGCACATCCTCGGCGGCGGGCCGACACTCGCCTGCATCCGCGCGGCCAAGGCGGCGGTCGATCTCCTCCGCCTCCGCGTGGCCACGTCGCCGGGAGGAGCGTGATGAGCCAGCGGGGCGGAACCCAGACAGCCTGGCGAACGACGATCCTGTGTGCGGGGCTCGTCGGCCTCGTCGGACTCATCGCCTGGCCCTCGTTCGTCGGCCGGATGCAATACGCCCGGACACGCGCTGAGCTTGCTGCCATCGCCGATGCGGCCGCCGGAGCCCGCCTGGCGCCCGTCGCCAAGCTGTTCACGACGCTCGCGCGGCTGATCGGCCCGTCGGTCGTCAATGTCACGGCCGATCGGCGGCTCAATCCGGTGGCCGACGAGATCGCCGCCCTGCGAGACCTCCCCCCTGGTGGCCTCACCGACGAGTCGATTGCCTCGGGGGTGATCGTGGATCCCGACGGGATGATCGTGACCAACTACCACGCGGTGGCCGGTGCGGACCGGATCGTGGTGACCCTGGCCGACGGGCGGCGATTCCCCGCGACCCTGGTCGGGGCCGACGCCGGCACCGACCTGGCCGTTCTCGAAATCGAAGCCCAGGGACTCGCAGCCGCCAGCTGGGGCGATAGCGACACTATCGAGGTGGGGGAGATGGTGTGGGCCATTGGCAACCCTTTCGGCCTCGACCGCACGCTCACCTACGGGATCGTCAGTGCCGTGGGGCGTCGCGGGATCGTCGGCAACCCGCTCCAGGAGTTTCTCCAGACCGATGCCGCCATCAATCCGGGCAATTCCGGCGGGCCCCTCATCGACGTCAACGGCCAGGTCATCGGGATCACCACCGCCATCGCCGGCCGTGAGTCGCACGGCATCGGTTTCGCGATCCCGAGCAACACCGCCCGCGAGGTAGCCGAGGCGATCCGCCGGCTCGGCCATGTCGAGCGGGGCTATCTCGGCCTGGCCCTGCGGCGGACGATCGACGGTTCCCCCGGCGTGCTGGTGATGGCTACCGACCGCAAGGCGCCGGGATTCGAGGCGGGCATTCGCACCGGCGACGTGATCGTGTCGTTCGACAGCCAGAGCGTGACGGCTCCGACGGCGCTCGTCCTTCTGCTCACGCGGTCTGAGCCAGGCATCGAGGTCCCGATCGAGATTCTCCGGGCGGGCAACCGCCTGCCGCTCACGGTAAAGGTCGGCCGCCGGCCCCGGTAGTTCGGTCACGCCGTGACCGGATCACGTTTGACATGCCACGCCCTGGGTGACCCGGTTCCGGAGGAACCGGGCTACGGGGGATGCCACGCCCTGGGTGACCCGGTTCCGGAGGAACCGGGCTACGGGGGAGGCCACCGGAGCGCTACGAAGGAGCCGGATTCAACTCGGCTCACAGCTCGGCGTTGTCCGGAGCGTCGTCCGGACCGTCGTCGAGGAGCTTTGTGAAGTTGAAGTCGCTACTGCCGCCGAAGGAAAATCCGCTGGCCTTCTCGGCGGCTGGTGCCGGAGGCTTGGGCACCGACCGCACTGCGGGAGTGCCTTGCGGCCGGGCCCGCATCTGGGCCGCCACGGCATCGAGCCACTCAGGCGTGGGGAACGCGTAGGGACGAAACTTCTCGAGCGTACCGGTCTCCTCGTGGATGAAGAGGCCGCGGTTGGGCCCCAGCTTGCTCGCCACCGGACTGTCAACGAGTGTGCTCGAGTCGGAGCTGCTCATCTGAAAGAGCACCCGCAGCTCAAACTCCTTGATCGCGCCGCGGTCGAAAGTCCGCTGCAGGTTCGTGAGCGAGTCGCACCAGGTGATCACATGGATGCCCACCGGCGGGCCGTCGCGAACGACCGTCAGGAAGTTGTCGCCCGGACTGGCCTTCTTCTCGCCGCCCATGCCGCCGAAGCCGAAGTCGCCGTCGGCCTTGCGAAGCTCGCGAAATCTCCCCAGGTCGCGAACCACGAGAAACACCGCCTCGCCGTCGAGCACCTGCTCATCGAGCCGCCGCTTCACCTCCACGGCCAGCGACTCAATCGCTGCCGCCACGCCCAACCGCCCAGCCAACTCGATCTCATGGGGCAGATGGTCGGCGAGTTTCGCCAGCATGATCTCGGGCTTTTCCTCGGCGATTGCCGGCTCGAGCACCACAAATCGGGCCGTCCTCCCAAGCCCGCCGCCAGGATGCGGATCATGCTCGGCGGCAAGGCTCACGATCGTGATCGCGAGCAGGCTCGTGCCGAGGTCCTCCCGCTGGCCAACGATCAGCATGTTGGCCCCCCCCTGCCGGCGAAAGATCGCCGTGGTGGGATCCTTGATCGCGATCGCGTCTCCCAGCCAGGCCAGTGGTGCGAGCAGTTCGTGGCCGGCGACGGTGCCCTGCTTGAGCATCTCTGAGAGCAGCGGGTTGAGGGCCGGGTCGGCAGCCTGATTGCCGTCGAACACGATCCGCTCGAGGTGCGGAATGTCGGTGCGGGCATCGGCGAGTTTTCGGAGATCACCGAGGTATTGCTCCCGCTGCTCGTCGGTGAGAAACACGACCTGGAACGGGTTGTTGCCCTCCACCATGCCGTTGGCGTCGTTGTAGATCGCCTCGCCAGGGCGGGTCAGCAGCCGGGCCGCGGTGTTGTCGTCGCTGAGGATCAGGCTCGAATCGGCCTCGTTGCACTGCAGCGCGATCCGCACGGCCATCTGGCCCATCGTGGCCCGTGGCAGGCTGTACGAGCCGCCGAGCGTCTGCGAGCCGAGCAGCACGTGGATTCCGAAGGCCCGGCCCTGGCGGACGAGCCGATCGAGGATCAGGGCCGCGTCCTGGGCGATCTTGTCGTCCTCGACGAAGATTTCCTGAAACTCGTCGATCAGGAGGAGAATCCGCGGCATCGGTTCGGGGTGGCCCGTCTGGCGGAAACCGGCCACGTTCTGCACCGAGAGCTCGCGGAACAGGTCGCCACGCCGCTTGAGCTCGCGGTCGAGCTGCTCCATGACGGAGAGGCCAAACTCCCGCTCGCTCTCGATCGCGATCACGCGGGCGTGCGGCAGCGCGTAGTGGTCGTAGAGCTTGAACTCCACGCCCTTCTTGAAGTCGATCAGGTAAAACTGAATTTCATTGGGGCTGTACTGCAGGGCGAGGCTCGTGATCATCGCATGCATCAGGGTCGACTTGCCGGAGCCCGTCTTGCCGGCGATGAGCACGTGCTGGCTGGTCCCCTTGCCGAGCTTGAGAAATTGCAGTTTCTTCGCCCCGGCGGGTCCGAGCGGCGCGAGCACCTCTTCGGCCGTGCTCCCGTGCCACCACTCCTCGTGCTTGGGCGCCACGCGGTCGAAGGGCACCACGATGCGCTTAGCCGCCTTCGCCGCCCGCCCAACCCGCTGGATGATTCGGGTGAACACCTCGTCAGAGGGCGCCTGCTCAACGGTGAGCGGCCACTTCGAGAATTCGGGGTCGACCCAGGAAAAGGAGCCGTTTTTGAGGTTCAGCACGGTGGCGTGTTGCTCGACCTCGGCGAGGCTGAAGCCTGATGGCATCTGCTGTTTGGGATCGACCGACAGAACGAGGTACACGCCGCAGCGGGCTCCCGAGGCGGCGATGCTCGCCAGCCGTCGGGCGCTCGTCTCGTTGAAGTTGGCTGGGAAGTTGGCGACCACGACAAACCGATAGGGCTCGGGCACCTCGGCGTCGGCGTTGTAGGCGCCGATCGATGGGTACTCGTTCCGCAGGTATTTCTGGATCACCACCTCCATCTGTTCGGTGATGTCGGCCAGCTTCTGCTCGATGAGCTGCGGCTCCGTCCAGATCCGGCTGGTGACGAGCAGTTCGTCGTGGTCGGCCAGATGCATGAAGCCGGCAAACTGCTTGCCGAGGCCGAGCGGGTCGATGATCGTGAACCGGCTCTGGCCTGCCGGAATGCCGGTGGCGATCCGCAGCATCAGGGCCTGCATCATGGCCGAGGAGGCTTCCTTCTCGTCGGCGGCAGCCTTGATCACAAGCGAAGCCCCGACCGGCCAGGGCACCGTGGCCGGCTGCCGCCACGCGACCGGGCCGAAGGAATTGAGCTCCTCCGACGCCGAGACTCCTCCCGGCACCCGCTCGAGCGAAACCGCGAGGTCGCCAAACCGCAGGCCGGGCGGCGGCTCGCTCGGCAGCGGCACGGCGTCGGCGGCGAGTTCATCCCAGGAGTGGAAGGCCGTCTCGTCAAGCCGGCAGGCCTCGTCGTAGACAGCAGCTGTTGCCTCTCGGGCCTCCCGCCACCGCCCGGTCATGGCAGCCCACTGCTTTTCCCGACGGGCATCGGCAGTGGCGAGCCGCTGGTCACGTTCCCGTTCGAGCGTCGCCACGTCCTCCTGAACCGCCGCCTCAAGCGACGTCAGCCGTGGCGGATACTTCGCATGAGCGGCGTCTTTGTGCGCGGTGACCTTGGCGGCGAGGAGCGTGCAGCCCTCCTTGTATTTGAGCTCGAGCTCGGCATGGGCGGCGTCCCGCTTGGCCGTCACGGCCTCGCGCTTGGTCTCGTACTCCGCCCCCCGGCGACCGCTCTCCGCCCGAAACTGCTCGTCGAGTTTCTTGGCCTGCTCATCGCGTCGCTTCTTGGCGACCTCCCGGCAGGGCTGCTCGAGCCCCTTGGCATCGGCGACCATGGCGAGGAGCCGGTCATGCGTCGCCACGAGTTCGGTCCGCGCGGCCTTCCGCTTGCCGGCCACGAACCACAATCCGCCCCCGAGCCCCAGGCCGGCGACGACCGCCGCCACCCCGCCGGCAACGCCGGCTTTGAGCATCATGTCGCCGGGGACGAGAAAGAAGAGGCCTGCGGCCAGAGCGAGCGCCGCCACGAGCGGCCCGGCGATCACGCCCCCCTGGAGCCCGCCGGAGAAGGCCGCCTTGACGGCGGGAACTTCACCGATCGCCTTGAGTTGCTCAACCGCCGCGTCCCGGGCCGCGGCAAGGGCCGCGAGGGGATTGGTTGTCGTCTCGGCGGCCGCCTCGCTCCCGGCAGCCGCCTGCGGCTCGGTCGCCCCCTTCGCTCCACGAGCGGCCAGCAGCCTTGCCGACTGGGCCACGGCCTCGTCGAGCTGGGCGAGCATGCGGGCGATGTCTTTTTCAGCCTTGGCGTGCCCGAGCTTCGGCTGCTGAACCCGTTGCTTGCGGGTCTCGTTTTCCCGCAGCTTGTCGAAGCCCTCCTCCTCCTTGAGGTCAGCCAGCTGCTTGGCACCGCCGTTGGTGATCGACTTAGCCTTCGCCTGCCGGGCGTCGTCGAGCTTCTTCCGCTCGGCGGCGAGAAACGCATCGGCCTTCTGGACCACCGTGGCGTATTCCCGCTGCGTGGCCTCGATCTCTGCTGCGTATTTCTTGCGGGTTGCCGCGACGGCCTTGTCGGCCGCCTCGCGGGCGGCGGCGGTCTCGTCGTTGTGCTCGGTTGTGATCTCGTTTTCGGCAGCCGCCCGGACAGCCGATTCCCGTCGCAGGATGGCCATCTGGTCGCGAAGCACGGGCGCTGTGTAGGCCGGCGCCGGGCCGCCGTGCACGACGGAGTCAGTGGACGCGGAATCGGGAACGGCGGTGCTCACGGAAGCTCCTCGGGGTGCACGGCTCAAAACGCGGGGGAACGGCTAGCAGGCGTCGGAGTCGCCGACATCCCGCGCGGCGCGGTCGAAAACCTCGGCCAGCCGGCCGAGAGCGTCGAGCGTCTCCTTGACGCTCGGCAACAGCGGCTCGACGTTGTCCTTGTGGAAAGCCTTGGCCCGAGCGTCCTGCCAGGTGTCGGTGGCGGCGTCCCACTTGAGGTTGAGTTGCTTGAGTGCATTCGCCAATTTGGACGCACCGCTCGAGAGATCACCGACTCTCATGACTGCTCCGTTTCTGCGGCGGCGGTCGCCTGCTTCGGGCCGGCCGCTGCCGATTCGTCGAGTTGCCGGGTCATGTTCTGGCCACCGCCCGCCCCCCCGTCGCCGCCGTCGGCCGTGGGGGAGGCGACCTGCCGGTAGGCATCAAGCGCCCGCAGCATCTTCTCGAGCTGGGCCATGGCCCGCGGGCAATCGACGTCGATCACGTCGCGAAACCGGACGAGCCGCACGCATGTTTCACGAAACTGCTGCTGCACGATGGGGGTCCAGCGGCGCACGGCCTCCGCCTTCTCCTCGGCCCGAGCCAGCCTCTGGCGGGCCTTCTCGAGCGCCTTCTTCTCCTCGATGCAGGAGGGGGTGTTGTCGCCCACTTTCTTGAACGTGCGGCAGTGCTCGACGTCCTTGATGGCCTTGTTGACCAGGTCGCTCATCCGGCGGATCTCGGCCTTCCAGTGGGCTGCCCGGTCGACGCAGATCCACTCCACCGTCCGCTGGCCCTGGATCTCGATCTCGGAGAGGGCCTGGCCGCTCTCGTGGGCGAAGGCCGCAAAGGCCGTCCGCACGAAAGCCAGGGTCTCGATCGACTTGACGTCTGCCTGCTGCGACATGCCTCACTCCCTCCGGCCTCTGGGCCCGCCCCGGTTCAACGCTGCTGAAGATATTCCTCGACCCGCTCCGCCTTGCGGATCAGGTAGGGCACATATTCGCCGGTCGATTCCGCGAACCGCTTGAACGTGGTGAGCTGAGCCTCGAACTCCTCAGCAAACTTCTGCTGCTCCTGGTCTCGCCAGGTCGACCCCAGGGCAGTGAGTTGCCGCTGCACCATTTGCATGTGGGCCGTGACCTCCTCGCTGAACGTCCGCAGACTACCCGCGAACCGCCGCAACTCAGCCGGATCGACGATTGCCTGTCCCATGATGGAGATCCCCTCGTGCCCTGTTCGTGTGCCGGTCGCCTCGGCGTATTCTACCCCGAAATCCCCCGATCTGGACACTGGCCGTGTCGCCCAAACCTCGGTCCTGCGTAGACTCGGAGCGAGTTCCGGTGTTTCCCGTCACCCGCCGAGGCACGCTCCCCGATGGCAGAATCTTCCGCTCCCTCCGTGCCAACAACCAGCCCCCATGCCCCGGCAGCCCACGAGGCGGTTGAGACCTCGATTGAGCCCTCCTCCGGCTGGCACGTGAGCCACTTTTTCTACGCCTTCGATCGGGAGCGGCTGGCCAGGCTCTCGGAGGCGGAGCGTCGAATCGGGGCTGCCGCCTTCACCGCGGCCCTCGACCCGGCCGGTGCCGATGCCCCAACCCGCCTCCAGACCTGGCTTGTGCCCGGCCACAAGGCGGAGTTCGCGGTCGTCGTGATGGATCCCTCCCCGCTGGCGGTCGATGCGGTCCACCAGCGGCTCCTGTCCGGTCCGCTCGGGGGGGCGATCGTGCCCACGTATTCGTTTGTGAGCCTCACGGAGGTCAGCGAGTATGTCCCGACGGTGGAGCAGTTTGGACAGCGGCTCATCGCCGAGGGCGTGGCCGCCGACAGCCCGGCCTGGAAGGCCAAGGTGCAGGGCTACGCCGGCCGTGAGGATGCGATGCGACATGCCCGGCTGGAACCGGAACTCCCGCCCTGGCCCAACGCCTGCTTCTATCCGATGAACAAGAAGCGGAAGGTCGGAGAGAACTGGTTTGCCCTGCCGTTCTCCGAGCGGAGTCGGCTGATGGCCGAACACGGCAGGACCGGCATGACCTTCGGTGGCCGCGTGACGCAGCTGATCACGGTGGCGGTCGGCCTCGATGACTGGGAGTGGGGCGTGACGCTCTGGGCGCGGCGGCCCGACTTTCTCAAGGAGATCGTCTACACGATGCGGTTCGACGAGGCGAGCGCCCGCTATGCCGAGTTCGGACCCTTTTACACCGGCTACGTCGCCACTGCCGAGCAGATCCTGGCTCATTGCCAGCTCACCGCCGGCTGAGCACAGCGAGAGAGCGAGTCATTCGCCTGCGGGCTCATTCGCCCGCGGAGAGGATGAGATCGACGACTGTGTCCGGTGGTGGCACGCGACCCTCGAAGGCCTCAAACAGCAGCGTTTCGTTTGAGTCGCTCGAAGCGATGGGCAGGTCGAGCATCGCCGTGGGGAAGTTTGAGACGCAGATCATGTCGCCGGTGTCGGCCTCGTAATGCTGCGAGCCATCGGCCGGATCCTGCCAGAAGCCGCTGCCGGCAAACACCCAGTCGGCATCCAGTTGCCGGCCGGTCTTCGTGTTCCGCACCCACTCCTGGGCCGGCCGCTCCTGCAACTGGCCCTGCTCGTCCTTCCAGCGAACCCGCACCGTCACCTTCGGCCCCCGGGCAGGGGCGTATTCGGGATCGAACGAGACCGGCCGGCCCGGCTCGAGGCCGATCGCCAACAGCCCCGCGTGCACGAGCCGCGCAGGACATCGCGTGGCCAGAATCGCCTCATGCTCCTTGGAGAGTTTCGGGCAGGCGAAAACCTCGATCTCCCCCTTTGCCAGGGCCACCGCGCCCCCGACGACTACTTCCTTGCGGTTTACGTCAAGCCAGATCTCGTCGGTCGGCGAGAGCCGCTTGAGTTCGGGGTAGCGATCACGAGCCACGATTGCGTCCGGATTCGGCTCCACGGCCCCGGCCGCGAGCCCCCAGCAGGCGAGTGCGAGGCCTACGGCCGCTGAAAACAAGAAACCCGGCAGATGGCGGCAGAGAGCCCGGCGTGACGGCGGCAGCGTGGGCATGGAATCCTCGCAGCGAAATGAGCTCGTGGCTGTTGATGCGAACCCTAGGGTACGATACCGCCGCGACGCCACGGCACCCAGGTGCCCATTCCGGACGGCTCGCTCCCAGCTTCAGGATTCCAGGCTCATGCCGACCGACACCGACATTCAGACGGAGAAACGCTCCGGGAAAAAATCGCGGCTCCATGCGAGCGAGGCCGACCCTTCGGCCGCTCGCGGCGGGCCACCGGCCGCTGAGCCCGCCGCCGAACATCTGCCTGCCCCCCGGACCAACAGGCCCGCCGCTCCGCTGCGGCCTGGCCGGCGGGAGGTCACGCGGCGGATCCGGGACGCCGCCGAGCGGTCGATGTCGTGGCCCGCACGGGATCGGCTCCGACGCCTGGCCAACAGCGTCGCTGCCGGGGCGGGCGATCCCCAGCGTGCCGAGTTCGTCGAAGCCGCGATCGTGGAGAGTCTGGACGAGGCCGCCACAAAAGACGATGGTGAGCGGTGGCTCAACTGCGAAGCAGCGACCTGGGCCCTCGGCTGGTTGGCCCGTTCCACCCGGGCCGGCGGGTCCGCCGGCGGGCTGCTCGAGCGACTCGTGCAGCAGGCCACTGCCGCGACACCGCTGCTCGAGCAAGGCGAGACGCTGCCGGCGACGTTCGTGTTCACGCTCGCGCGATTATTCAGCGACGTCGAGGCCTGCCGACGCTTCGAGGCCGTTGCTACGGCCGCCGTTGTGGCGGAGATCGAACGGCTGGTGTCGGTCTGCGGCACGGTCTGCGTGGCGGGCAGCGGCGAAATGGTGGAGCGGGTCGTTCGCTGGTGCCGGTTCCGCGAGGTCGCCCATCGGACCGGTGAGGCAGCTTGGGAGGCTGTCACAGACCGCCGCTGGCGGGAGGCCGCCACGAACGCTGTGCGGCTGCTCGGCCAGCGGGGCCGCAGGATCACGTCGGCGGGACTGCTGCCGGCCCGGTTCACGGAGCCGCTGCTCGACGCGGTCGAGATGCTCGGACGGAAGCGGAAGCGAACGGTTCAGGCTGTGCTGCGGCCGCGGACCGACGCCGGCAAGCCGCGGCGGCTTATCCGGCGGGATCTGCACGACGCCGCCGCGGCGGTGGCCGTGATCCGCAGCGGCTGGGATGCCGCTGCCATTCGGGTGCTTATCGACTACCGGCAGCCGATGCCACACCTCGAAATCGCCGCCGGTGATCGGTTGCTCGTCGATGGGCCGTGGCAGTGGACGCTCACCGACAGCGGCCGTCCCCTCGAGGCCGAGGGGCCGTGGAGCGTCTCCTGCTGGGAGTCGGACCAGAATGCCGCCTTCCTCGAGATCACCACGCCACTTCCCGGCGGTAGACAGTTTGAGCGGCACCTCGTGATGCTCAGGCGGGAACGCATCCTGCTCCTGGCCGATGCGGTAACAACACCCGCTGCGGGAATCACCCCAGCGGCTCCGGCCGGGGCCAACAGGACCAACGGGGAGGGGACCAACGGGACCAACTCTCCCCTGGGACTCCTGCGGTATTCAGCGACCGTGCCATTAGCGGCCGGCCTCGAGACCGAACTGGCCGCCGAAACCCGGGAAATCCTGGCCTTCGACACCGCGATGCGTTTGATGGCCCTGCCGCTCGGTCTGCCGGAGTGGCGAACCGCCGGCCGCGGAGGATTCACCGCCAGCCCCGACGGGCTATCGATCGTGCAGGAGACGCTGGGACGCCGGCTCTATGCTCCGCTGTGGCTCGATTTTGATTCGGCCCGGGTCGGCCGGCCGCTGACCTGGCGACAGCTCACAGTGGCCGACACGCGGATCATGCTGCCGCCCCACCAGGCCGCCGGTTTCCGCGTGCAGTCTGGACTGGAGCAGTGGCTGCTCTACCGGACGCTCGACGCGGCCCGCAACCGGACACTGCTCGGCTGCAACGTGTCGTGCGAGTTTCTGCTTGGCCGCGTCCGGCCGGACGGCACCGTGCGCCGCACGCTGGAAATCTCATGATGGCATCCGGCCCCCTTGCTCCCGGGGATGAGGTGGTCCGCGAGCGGGTTGAGGCCAATCTGGAGGCTGTCCGTGAGCGGATCGCTGCGGCCTGCCGCCAGGCGGGCCGCACGGCAGACAACGTCACGCTCGTGGCGGTGACAAAATACGTGTCGGCCGACGTGACACGGCTCGTGCTTGAGGCGGGCTGCAGGGATCTGGCCGAGAGCCGCCCCCAATCGCTCTGGGACAAGGCTTTGGCACTCGCCGGAGTTGCTCCCGCGGCCCGCTGGCACCTGGTGGGTCATCTGCAGCGGAACAAGATCCGCCGCACGCTGCCGCTGCTGGGTGTGCTGCAATCACTCGACAGCATCCGGCTTCTCGAGGCGATTGCAGCGGATGCGCTCAAGCCAGCGGATGCGCTCAAGCCAGCGGATGCGCTCAAGCCAGCGGATGCGCTCAAGCCAGCGGATGCGGGGCGGGAAACCACCGGCTGCGATGTGCTCGTCGAAGTAAACCTCACAGACGACCCGGGCCGTTCGGGCGCCATGCCGGCCGACGTGCCGGCCCTGGTCGCGGCAGCGGCGGCCTCCCGCGGGGTGCGGCTCCGCGGCCTGATGGGCATGGCCGGGCGGCCTGACGCAGACGCGGCCGACGCCCGTCGCGACTTTGCCCGGCTGCGGGCCCTGCGTGACAACCTAGCCGCCACGCTGGCCGACCCCACCATGCTCCGCGACCTCTCGATGGGGATGAGCGGTGACTTCGAGGCGGCGATCCTCGAGGGGTCAACACTCGTCCGCATTGGCTCGGCCCTGTTTGAGGGCATCGCCCGCTAACTCAAGCTCGCCACGTCGCAGTCCCCCAGCTCGCGCTGGGGGCTTCTATTGCCGCACACGCCATGGCGAACAGGATCGCGCTCCTCACCCGCGCTCTCGCCCAAATAAAAGCCCCGGGCGCGAGCCCGGGGACTGCGGGAACAAATGCCACCCCGCAACTCGCACCCACGAATCCCGATGCCACCCCGCAACTCGCACCCACGAATCCCGGACCACCCCGCAACTCGCACCC
>JBBEEF010000126.1:0-5515 GCA_040880915.1 Pirellulales bacterium | reverse complement strand
ATGCCACCCCGCAACTCGCACCCACGAATCCCGGACCACCCCGCAACTCGCACCCACGAATCCCGGAAGGTCCAGAATTCCAGAACCCGGATCTCGTTCTTCTGCACAAAGCTCGACCGCCGGCCGAGGTTGCCTTTCCACTGAAATACCGGAAAACCCAGCCCAGTCCGCCCGACGCGTGAGCGGAGAAGAGGTGGACTGCCCCGAGGCGATCAGGGGCGTGTGTTCAGTCGAACCGCACCTGGAGAATCTCGTATTTGAGCGTCCCGGCAGGCACATCGATCTCGACTTTTTCCCCCACCCGGCGGCCGAGAAACCCCTGGGCCAGCGGGCTGGCGACGTTGATCCGGCCGGCGTCGAAGTCTTCTTCGCCGGCACCGACGAGCACATACTCCTCCTCGTCGCCGAACTTCAGGTCCTTGACGCGGATCGTGGCACCGAAGACCACCTCATCTCCGGCCTCCTTGGCCCGCTCCACGATCACCGCCCGCGCAAGTTTGTCTCGCAGGAGGTTGATCTTCGCCTGGAGCAGGCCCTGGCTCTCACGGGCCCCGTGATACTCCGCATTCTCGCTCAGGTCTCCCTCGCTGCGGGCCGCCGCCACCCGCTGGGCGAGCATGGGCATCTCGACGGTCTCGAATTGGTCGACTTCGGCCTTGAGCTTGTCGTAGCCGGCACGGGTCATGGGGATACGGTCGGACATCGATGGTTTCCACGGGAAAGAAGAGGCGGGAAAAGCGGCAATGGCCCGCTTACCCGGTCGCCGTTTCAGGGGTGTAGAGAAGCCTGCCGCAGCTGCGGCAGGTGACGATCCGGCCCGCCAGCAATTCGGAGATCATGTTGCTGGTGATTTGCTGGTGGCATCCGCCGCAGCTTCGCCCGTCGACCGGTGCCATGCCGTCGGCCCCCTTGCTCCGCACGACACGCTCGTATCGCTCGCGGACATCCTCTGCCAGCTCCCGCTCAACGCCCTCGAGGTCGCCGCGGATCCGGGCCACCTCGCCGTCGAGTTGCCCCTTTTCACCACGCACGCGGGTCTCCTCCGCGGCGAGCGTCTGCTTCGAGACGGCGATCGCAGCATCCGCCTCGGGCACCGCCGGCTTGAGGCCGTCGATCCGCTCGAGGGCCTCGAGAATCTCGTCTTCGAGAACCTTTGTCGCCATTTTGTCGGCGGCCACCTGGTCGCGAAGCGTCTGATACTCGCGGTTGGTCTTGCAGGCGTTGAGCTTGCCCTCGAGGTCAGCGATCTTTGCCTCCGCACTCTTGAGCTGGAGCTGCTTGCCGTCGGCCGAAAGCCGTGCCTGCTTCACTGCCCCCTGGGCAGCTACCCGCCGCGCTTCTGCGGCCCGGACCCCCGCCTCCAAGACCGCTAGGCGGAGGGGGCCCGACTCGAGCCGGCCCTGGAGATCCTCCAATTGCCGGTACATCCGGTGCAGGGTGCGAAGCGTTCCGTTGGCAACGGCGACAGGCATGAGAATCTCCGGCGGGACGAGCTTTTCGCCCCGCCGGAGAGTGTAGCACAGCCTTGCCGGCGGACCACGGCCACGTGTGGCCTCCGCCGTGCGGCGAGAACGGGCTTAGCTGGTAGCGTTTTCCAGGAAGTTCTCCAGCTGCCCCGAGCGGACAGGATGCTGGAGTTTCTTGACCGCCTTGGCCTCGATCTGCCGCACCCGTTCGCGGGTCACCCGGAAGATCCGGCCAACCTCCTCGAGCGTGTAGGTGTAGCCGTCGGTCAGGCCGTAGCGGAGGCGGATGATTTCCCGCTCCCGATACGTGAGCGTCTTGAGCAGGGAATCAATTCGATCACGGAGCAGCCCGTGCGTCGTGGACTGCGTGGGGCTCATCACGCCCACGTCCTCGACAAACTCGCTGAAGCTGGCGTCTTCGCTCTCCCCTACCGGCCGGTCGAGGCTCATCGGCTGCCGGCCCATATCGATCACCCGCCGCGCTTCCTCGATCGGCACGCCTGCCATCTCGGCGATCTCCTCGACGGCCGGCTCGCGACCCAGCTCGTGGAGCAGCTTCTTGGCAGTCGTTCGCAGCTTCGAGAGCACGTCGATCATGTGCACCGGAATCCGGATCGTACGGGCCTGGTCGGCGATCGCACGGGTGATCGCCTGCCGGATCCACCAGGTGGCGTAGGTCGAGAACTTGAACCCCCGCCGGTATTCATACTTATCGACCGCCCGCATGAGCCCCGTGTTCCCCTCCTGGATGAGGTCGAGGAACGAGAGGCCGCGGTTCCGGTATTTCTTGGCAATCGAGACCACGAGCCGCAGGTTCGCCGCTGAGAGGTTTCGCTTCGCCGTTTCGTACTCCTCGCGGAGCTTCTCGAGCGCGGTCACCCGCGTCCGCAGCGACCGCGGGCTTTCGAGCGTGGTGAGCATGAGGTCGCGGAGTTCCTTCCGCATGTCGGCCCGGTCGTCGCACGACCGCTGACCATCCTTCATGGCCTTGAGTTCCCGCTGGAGCTCGTCCATCCGTGTCGACATGCCCCGCAGCAGCTTCACCAGCGGCTGGACCCGGCGGGTCCGAAGGCTCAATTCCTCGACAAGCAGGAGCGACTTCGCCCTGGTCCGCTTGAACCGGGCCCGGGCCGCCCGGGCCTCGTCGGGGTTGGTGCGGCGGCTGATCAGGGCGCGGAAGCAGGTGCGGCTCTCGGCCATCAGGCGGTCGAGCGTGGCCAGGTTGTGGGGCATCCGGGCCTGAACCTGCTCCTTCGTGAGCCGCTCGGTGAGCGACACCTTGATCGTGCGATCAAACGGAAGGTGCCCTTCGTGCACCTTCCGCAGCGTGTCAACGGTCGTTTGGAGGGAGTAGGCGCAGCCCAGGACCGCTCGCCGGAACCGCTTGCGGGTCACCTCGATTCGCTTGGCCAGCGAGATCTCCTCCCGCCGCGTGAGCAGTGGGATCTCGGCCATCTGGGCCAGATACATCCGGATCGGATCGTTGCCCGCGTTCGAGGGGGGCGTTGTGATCGCCTCGTCCCGCCGCTTCGCGACAGGCTGGGCCTTCACGGCGGGCGGCTGCGAACCGGCCACGACCGGCTCCGGCGGCGTGTCGACCAGCTCAATGCCCTGTTCCTCGAGCGTCACCAACAAGCCGTCGATCTTCTCGGGATCGACCGCCTCGTCGGGCAGATATTCGTTGATCTGATCGAAGGTCAGATAGCCCTGGGAAGCACCGAGCGCGACGAGTTTCGCGAGGTCGGCACCAGTCTCGAATTCCGGAACCGCAGGGAACACAGCGAGCCGCGGCAAACAGGCTCCGTCCGCCGAAGCGGCGCGGGAATCGGCGGCGGTGGGCTTCTCAGTACTGGACATCGTTTGGTTCTCCTTCACCATACCATCGTCACTCGCACGCCGCCCCCCGGCACGGGAAAGGAGTGTCTCCCGTACCGACTGCAACGACGAGTCGGGCACCCTCACCCATCCTTGGGATCGGACATGCCCTGGGCGACCCGCCGCTGAGCGACGAGCCGTTCGAACAATTCAGCCTCGGCCAGGGAGTCGAGGCGGGTTGTTTTGAGTGCGCGGGCGCTGGCGTGGGCCACGCGGCCGGCGGATCGGCGGCGGAGGGCGTCGGCGAAGTGGCCGACCCGCTCGCCGGGGTCGGTCCCGGCCCGGGCCGCGCTAGCCTCGTCGACCGCCACGAGCAGGCTCTGCAGCAGCGGGTCGGGCAACTCCATCAGCAGGCTGGCGAGGCCGACCGGCCGCCCAGCAGCGTGCAACCGCAGGGCCGCCTCGACCACCGTGCGGGCGGCGTCGCTGTCGAGATCGCTCGGGCGGACCTCGCGGACCACCAGCCCGGCTCCCTCGGGAACGCAAAAGAGCACCTCGAGCACCTCCCGGTCCCAGGCCGGCAGCCGCGGGGTCGCCGGTGCGGTTGGCGTTCCTGCGGCACGCGCTGGCGACGGCACCACGCGGCGTCGCAGTTCACTGACCCGTGTGCGGAGCACGTCCCGCGCCAGACCGAACCGGCGGGAAAGCCGGCCGATCACCTGATCCTCCCGGAGAAGGCGTTCGGAGCTCTCAGTAGCGACGGCGGCGGCCAGGGCGGCCAGCACGCTCTCCACGGCCACCAGCGCCGCGTCGTCGCCGGCATCGGACGGCAGCGACGCCAACGCCTCGTCCATTCGGTAGTCGAGCGGATCGACGGCAGCGGCCACCGCCCCCTCGAACGCTTCCCGCCCCTCGGCGAGCAGCAGATCGCAGGGGTCGAGGCCCGCCGGCAGACGGGCGATCCGCAGGTCGATCGGCTCGGCGAGCAGCACGCCGAGAATCTCGTTTGCCCGGCGGCGGCCCGCCTCGTCGCCGTCGAGCACGAGGATCACCCGGTCGGCATACCGCCGCAGGAGCTTGGCGTGCCGCTCTCCGAGGGCCGTGCCGAGCACCGCCACCACGTCGTCGCAGCCGGCCTGCCGGGCGGCGAGGCAGTCGGTGTAGCCCTCCACCACGATCACCCGCCGGGAAACGGCGATCGCCTCTCGGGCTGAGTCGAGGCCGTAGAGCGTGGAGCTCTTGGAAAAGAGCGGCGTCTCCGGGGAATTGATGTACTTCGCCATATCGACCTTGCTACCGGGCAGAATCCGGCCGCCAAAGGCGACGCAGCGACCGAGCGGATCGCGGATGGGAAACATCACGCGGCCACGAAACCGGTCGTAGTGGCCGGGCCGGTCGTCTCGCTTGATCACAAGGCCTGAGCGTTCGAGCAAGCCCGTATGAATCCCGGCCGCGGCGGCCTGCCGCAGGAGCCAGTCCCACGACTCGGGCGCAAACCCAACCCCAAACCGCTCCTGGCAGGATGGCGTAAGCCGGCGCTCTGCGAGATACGCCCGGGCGGCGGCGGCCTCGTCAGTCGACACAAGACACTCACGAAACCGGGTGGCAGCCCACTCGAGGGTGCGGCCGAGCGCTGCCCGATCGTCGTTTGCGGCGGCTGACCTCCCGCGGGCCAGCGTGATGCCCGCACGTTCAGCGAGTTGCTCGATCGCCTCGCGAAACTCGAGCTTCTCCATCCGCATCAGAAAATTGAAGACGTCACCACCGACATCGCAGACCCAACAGCGGTAGGTCTGCCGCTCAGGATTGACCTGGAAGCTCGGCCGCGAGTCTTCATGCCACGGGCAAAGCCCGACAAAGCCCTTGCCCTGGCGCCTGAGTGCGATGTATGCCCCCACCAGGTCGACAATGTCGATGGCGTCCCGCACCCGCTCTTTGATGTCGTCCCGCCCGCTCACCGAAGCCTGCTGGGGGTGCACTGGGGACGTTTCCGGAGGGAGAACAACGTGCGGCACACAACCGCACCAAAATCTACCGCCGCACTCTACGAGCCGGGAAAAATCGGGTCAACGTCGATCGCCACCCCCGCATTCCCCCTAGTCTGCCCGGGCAGTTCCTTCGGGCGGTTCAATGCGTGCAGTCCGCGGCGTGGTTCGACCATTGGGCGTGGACTGCCACGATAGAAGCCCTCGGCGCGAGCCGGGGGACTGTGACAACGCCCACCGATCAGCTCC
>JBBEEF010000125.1:0-3427 GCA_040880915.1 Pirellulales bacterium | reverse complement strand
AACGACCTCTCCGGCCTGCCACGGCTCCATGTCCTCGTCCGCTCGCTCGCCCAGCTCGAAGCTGTGCTCGGGCTCGGCGAGCGGTCGATCGCCACCGATTTTGCTGACATCCGTCAGTATCGTGAGGCGGTCGCCGCCTGCCGACAGGTCGGGGCGGCGATCTACCTGGCTACGCCCCGGATCCAGAAGCCGGGTGAGATCGGGATCTTCGGGCTGCTCGAGAAGCAAGAGCCCGACGGCGTGCTCGCCCGCACCTGGTCGGGTCTGGTGTATTTCCAAGACCGGGGCATCCCGGTGGTGGGCGACTTCTCGCTCAATGTCGCCAACCGTGTCACAGCCGGCTTCTTCCTCGAGGCCGGCTGCCGGCGGGTGACAGCTTCCTACGACCTCAACCGGGAGCAACTGCTGGCCCTTGTGGCGGCCGTGCCGCCGGAGTGGCTCGAAGTGGTCGTTCACCAGCACATGCCGATGTTCCACATGGAGCACTGTGTGTTCTGTGCCGTGCTCTCCCCCGGCACCGACAAGACCAACTGCGGCCGCCCCTGCGATGACCACGCCGTCGCCCTCCGCGACCGGATCGGCATGGAACACCCGCTCACCGCCGACGTCGGCTGCCGCAACACCCTCTTCAATGCCGTTCCCCAGAGCGGGGCGGAAACGGTGCCGGCTCTGCTGGCCGCGGGCGTGCGACAGTTTCGGATCGAGTTTCTCACCGAGCCGGCCGCCGAGATCGGCCGGGTGGTGCGGGCCTACCGCGACCTGCTCGCCGGCCGCACGACCGGTCTCGAAGTCTGGCGGCAGCTCGCGGCGGTCAATCGTGTGGGTGTGACGCGGGGCACCCTCGAGAGCCGTCGCGACCCGCTGGCGATCATCTGAACCGCCAGCCCAGCTGTGGGTGGCATCTGATCGGTAATGAGCCGGGGGGGGGGGGGGGGGGGGGGGGGGGGGCGGCTGGGCCCCCCCCGGCCGGGACGTCTCGTTGCACCAGGGCGAGTGAACTACTTCGCCAGCTTGGTGAGGGTTTCGACCATCGGGGTCACGACGGCACCAAGCACATCCTTGACGCCGGGGATCGCCATCACGGTGTCGATCACCTTCTGGAGCAGGCCCAGGTTCTTCCCGAGAAACTCGGTCAGCGCGGGCTTCTCCTCGGCCGCCAGTTCCCCGGCCTCGCTCTCGAGCGTCTTGAGCAGCGGGGCAAACTTCTCGAGCTCGGGCAGAGCCGCCTTTGCCGTCGCCTCATTGGTCACGCCCGAGAGCGTTTTCGTCAGGCCCGAGAACAGCTCGGTCGCCGTGGTGCCCACCTTGACGGCCTCGAGAAACCTGGGATCGATCGTGATCACCTCTTGGACCGTGTCGATGATCCTGTTGCCCTCGACCTCGATCACCTCGGTGACCCGATCGGTGATCGGGCCATCCTTCGTCTCGGACACGATCACGGCCCCTTCGGGCTTGGGCCGTGTCCAGAGATAGGCTGCCACACCGAGGGCTGCAACGGCCAACAGCGGCAAGAGCCAGCCCGGGAGACCGGCCGGGGCCGGCTCGTGGCTCGGGCCACGGGAGGCCGAACCTGAGTTTGCTGGCAGGAGCGAGCCCAGATCACCGAGCGAGAGCCCCTTCGGCATCGCGGCCGAGATGTTGCCCGCCTGCTCGGAGAAGAGCCGCTGCACGCCCGACGCATCGGGACGGCCAGTGAACTGCTTGGCCACCACGCCGAGCACGATCGGGGCGAGGTAGGTGAGGAGCTTCTTCATGATCTCGGGCTGCGACCCGACAAACGAGGCGATCGTGCCCACGAGGCTCGTGAGGCCGCCGCCGCCGCCCCCGCCGCCGCCGAGCAGTTGGCCGAGGATGTTGCCGCCGATATTCCCCAGGCTCGAGGCGTTGCCGCCGCCGAGCAGGCCGGCCAGATTGCCGAGCGTGGAGAGATCGAGGCCTCCCATTGCTCCGCTGAGCTTCTCCGCGCCCCCCTTCGACGAGGCGAGCTTGCCGAAGACCTGAAGCAGGGCGGGCACAGCCGCTCCGGCCGCCGACTGCGTCTGCTGCTGCGGGGCGCCTACGATGCCAGCGAGTTTGCCGAGCACGTCACCTGACAACTGACTGGAAATCAAATCCACAATATTCATGCTGTTGCTCCAAAAAAGTTTTGTCCGCACCACGTGCGTCCAGAAGAGATCGCCTTCCGCCGTCCGTGGCGACCATTCGGATCGCCAGATATTTCCCACAGGAAACACCCGTTTGCCATCCAGAAGACCGTGTTGTAGTGGGCTCGGACGCCGCCCGCAAGGAACCGGCCGCTGGCGGCCGGGCCGTAAATTCCCGGCCGAGGGGAGGCTGCCTGCCGCCCGCGACACGACCCTTCAACTTGGCGGTTGTTTATGCCGATAATACCGATTGAGCCGGCGGCGGACCGGCCAGGAATCAGAGCTGAACACGAAGAGGTGGGGTTATGAACGCGACCAAGCTTCCGGCCGGCATCCGGGAAGACATCACCCAGTGCATCGGCCGCACGCCGCTTGTCCGCCTGCGGCGGGTGACCGAGGGCTGTGTGGCGACGGTGGTCGGCAAGATCGAGAATATGAATCCGCTCTGGAGCGTCAAGGATCGGATCGCCTGCGCGATGATCGACGCGGCCGAGCGGGATGGCCGGATCGGCCCCGACACGATCGTCATCGAGCCCACCAGCGGCAACACCGGCATCGGGCTGGCCTATGTCTGCGCAGCCCGTGGCTACAAGCTCCGCGTCACGATGCCGGAGAGCATGAGCCTCGAGCGGCGGCGGATGCTCAAGGCCCTCGGCGCCGAACTCGTGCTCACGCCGGCTGCCGACGGCATGCCGGGCGCCGTTCGCCATGCCGAAGACATCGCCGGCTCCGGCAGCCAATACTTCATGCCTCAGCAGTTCAAGAACCCGGCCAACCCGGAGGTCCATCGTCGCACCACTGCGGTGGAGATCTGGGAGGACACCGAGGGGCAAGTGGACATCCTCGTCTGCGGCGTCGGCACCGGCGGCACGATCACCGGCGTCGGTGAGGCGCTCAAGAGCCGCAAGCCCGGGATCAAGGTCGTGGCGGTCGAGCCGGCCAATAGCCCGGTGATCTCCCAGAAGCTTGCCGGCCAGCCGATCAGGCCAGGTCGGCATACGCTCCAGGGAATCGGAGCCGGCTTCATCCCCGACATCCTCAACCTCGACGTGATCGATGAGGTGGTGAAGGTCGATGACGAGGACGCGATGGAGACCACCCGCGAGATGGCCAAGCGGGAAGGACTGATGTGCGGAATCAGCTGTGGGGCCGCCGCCTGGGGTGCCATCCAGGTGGCTCGCCGCCCGGAGCATGCCGGCCAGCTCGTGGTGGTGGTGCTTCCCGACCTTGGCGAGCGATACCTCTCGACGCGGCTGTTTCCGGAGTGAGCGCAGGCCGGAATG
>JBBEEF010000124.1:17272-22325 GCA_040880915.1 Pirellulales bacterium | reverse complement strand
GCTCCAGCCTGCGGCCGTGAAACTAGAACACGTCCAGATTGAAGTGATGGCCTTGATGCCAGCGGCGGCCCTTCGGGTAGTAGTTCTGCCAGGCGCGGTTGTAGACGGGCACCCGCATTTCCTGCGGATAGCGGTAGTAGAGGTCGTTGGCCGACTGCATGTAGCCATCGGCGTAGAAGTTCTGCGGATACCAGACATACGGGTAGTGGTAGAGCCGATTCCAGTCGTGGCCGGTGTAGGACTGGCTCCACTGGCCGCCGTAGGCCTGCTGGCCCGCGGTGGGCGGCTGGGCCGCCGCGTCGTCCACGACCGCGAACAGAAACAGAGCGCTCGCCGCCCCAGCGGCGAACAAATGCCGTGCCATGAGAATGTCCCCCTGAAAAACCGAACCCCTGAAAGAGTATCGGACCCCGGCACGACCGGCCTTGACGGAAAAACCGGTACGACCGCCCCGGCCGCCCTTGAGAAACTCACCCCAGCCCGTCGAGGGTTGCCCGCGCGAGTCGCTCGTCAATTGCGGCCAGGAAGTCCTGGGTGGTGAGCCAGGGCTGCTCGGGGCCGATCAGCAGGGCCAGGTCCTTTGTCATCTGCCCCGCCTCCACTGTCTCGACGCAGATCCGCTCGAGCGTGTCGGCGAAGCGGGCAACCTCAGGCGTGCCGTCGAGCTTGCCGCGATGGGCCAGGCCCCGGGTCCAGGCGAAGATCGAGGCGATCGGATTGGTGCTCGTGGGCTTGCCCTGCTGGTGCAGGCGGTAGTGGCGGGTGACGGTGCCGTGGGCCGCCTCGGCCTCCACCGTCCTGCCGTCGGGCGTCAATAGCACGCTCGTCATCAGGCCGAGCGAGCCGAATCCCTGAGCCACGATGTCACTCTGCACGTCGCCGTCGTAGTTCTTGCAGGCCCAGACGTAGCCCCCCTCCCACTTCAGGGCGCTCGCCACCATGTCGTCGATGAGGCGGTGCTCGTAGGTGATTCCGCGGGCGGCAAACTCTCCCCTGAACTCGGCGTCGAAGATCTCCTGGAAGATGTCCTTGAAGCGGCCGTCGTAGACCTTGAGGATTGTGTTCTTGGTCGACAGATAGACGGGGTAGTTCCGCGCCAGGCCGTAGCGAAAGCTCGCCCGAGCGAAGTCCCGAATCGAGTCATCGAGGTTGTACATCGCCAAGGCGACGCCCGGAGACGGGAAGTCGTAGACGTGCAGTTCCATCGGCTCCGCCCCGTCGGCGGGCGTGAACGTGAGTGTGAGGCGGCCCTGGCCCGGGATCAGCACGTCGGTTGCGCGGTACTGGTCGCCGAAGGCATGTCGGCCCACCACGATCGGCTTTGTCCAGCCCGGCACGAGACGCGGGATGTTGGAGATGATGATCGGCTCGCGAAAGATCACCCCGCCGAGAATGTTGCGGATCGTGCCGTTGGGGCTCTTCCACATCTTCCGGAGGTTGAACTCCTTGACCCGCGCCTCGTCGGGAGTGATCGTGGCACACTTCACGCCCACGCCGCACTCCTGGATCGCGTGGGCCGCGTCGATCGTGACCTGGTCGCCGGTGGCGTCACGGTTCTCGATCGAGAGGTCGAACTCACGGAGGTTGACGTCGAGGTAGGGAAGAATGAGGCGGTCCTTGATGAACCGCCAGATGATCCGCGTCATCTCGTCGCCGTCGAGGTCGACGACCGGACCTGTCACGGTGATCCTGCCTGCCATGTCGCGTGTCGTCTCCGGAGGGCGGGCCGCGGGTGGCGGCCGGGGTGAAAAACCGCGTGACACTTCCGCCCATGTCACACCGGCCGCAGTTGTACCAACAGCGTCGCGTCGGTCACACCGCCCCGGTGGTAACAACTGCTGCCAGGATGTCGGCTGCGGTGCCGACCTGCTCGACGTCGATCCACTCGTCGGCGGTGTGGGCCTGGGCGATCGAACCGGGCCCGAAGACGACGCTCGGCACGCCCGCCGCCGCGTACACGCCCGCGTTGGTGCCGTAGCGGGCCGCTTGCCGCCGGCCGCCCCCGCGGGTGGCTGCCGCCCGCGCCAGGGCCGTAACCCATGGGGCCGCCACGGGATCGGCCGTGCCGTCTGGCAGTCCGAAGGCGTCGTTGAAGGGCTCTTCGTGCTCGATCCGGGCGTGTCCGCAGGCCGCGGCGACCCGGGCGATCACTTCGAGCCTCGCCGCAGCGGGGCTCTCGCCGGGCAGCAGCCGCCGCTCGATCTCGAGCACAGCCAGATCGGGCACGAGGTTCACGCCGGTCCCGCCGCGGAGTGTGCCCAGGCTGAGCGTGGGGGGGCCGCAGGGATGGTCGGGCTGCCGCGTGAGCAGTTCGGCCGAGAGCGATTCAAGCGCCAGTGCCGCGCGGGATGCCGCGTAGAGCGCGTTCTCCCCCTGCTCGGGAAACGCACCGTGGCAGGCGCGGCCGTGCACCCGCAGCCGCCACTTGAGCGACCCCTTGTGGGCCACGACGAGGTCGAGTTCGGTCGGCTCGGCCACGATCGCCACGGCCGGCCGCCCCCCCAGAAGCTCGCGGGCGGCGACGTCTGCCGGCTTATCCGCGGCGGCCTCGCCCCAGAGTCGACTGAGCGCGAGCGCTCCGAGGAAGCCAAACTCTTCTCCGACCGTTGCTGCCAAGACCACCGTCGCATGCCGGGGGCCGTCTTCTGCGGCGAGCCGTTCGAGGGCCGCCAGCATCGCCGCCAGCCCCCCCTTCACGTCGCAGGTGCCGCGGCCATACATCCGCCCGTCACGAATCAGCGGCGTGAACGGCTCGATCGTCATCCCCTCGGCGGGCACGGTGTCTTGGTGGGCATCCCAGAGGATCACCGGCGCGGCGGGCGTCGTCGCCTCGAGCCGGGCGACGATCGTGTCGCGGCCGGGGGCGACCGGATGACGGGCCCAGGGAATTCCAGCGGCCGTGAGCCGCTGAGCAAGAAACTCGGCGACCCGGCCTTCGAGATATTCAGGGCCCGACACGTCTCGACCCATAGGGTTGACGCTGGGGCGGCGAACAAGATCGGCAAGCAGGGATACATGATCGCGGGCTGGCATTACCTCGTATCCTACCAAACCGGGCCGGTTTCTTTCCTGTATCCACGGCCGCGGGTAAACTTCTCGAGCCGAGTAGACGGTGTACCCTGACACTCGAATAGGCTGGCTTCCTCTTGTTGCTGGCTTCCTGTTGTTTTGGAGCGACCCCATGATGCCCTGCGTCCGGTGCCGATCGCCGCTTGCCGCGGTGGCGGTCTTGCTCCCCGGTCTGTTGACCACCGCAATCATGACCGGATCCCGCGTGGCGGCTGAGGCCCTGCCTGCCGCCCGCGCGGCAGACGAGGCTGCCATCCGGGCCGCGGCCAAGACGTATGTGGAAGCGCTCGACAAAGGAGACGCCGCGGCACTCGCCGCGCTCTGGACGCCCGATGGCGACATCATCGACGCGGGGGGCCACGTGATGGCCGGCCGCGCGGCCTTGTCGCTCGATGACGTGCCACCGCCGGATTCCGCGACCCGCCCGGAGTTCCGAATTCAGGAAACACAGTTGCGATTTCTCGCGGACGACGTGGCGATCGAGGACGGTAGCGTCGAAGTGATCCCGCCGACGGGCCTGCCCCTGAACGGTCGATTCTCCGCGACCTGGGTAAGGCACGCGGGAGTTTGGAAGCTCGCCGCCCTTCGCGAGGCCCGCGGCGAAGAACCGATCGCGGCCGCGGCGCTTGCCGAGCTCGACTGGATGGTGGGCGACTGGCTCGTCGTAGACGATCCCGACCGGGCCGCCGACCCGGGCAAGCCGCGGATTGAGGTCGCTACCCGCTGGAATACCTCGCGGACCTACCTCATCCGCACGATGACCATCACCCACTCGCCCGACGCGCCACCGCTCGAAATCACGCAGCACATCGGCTGGGAACCCCAGTCGAAGTCGATCCACTCCTGGGCCTTCGGCTCCGACGGGAGCCACGGCGAAGCCGACTGGACCCGCGACGGCCGCTCATGGGTTGCCCAGGCGCGGGCGATCCTGCCCGATGGCAGTCAGTCAACGTCGCTCAACATCTACACCTATGACGGCAAGGACCGCTGCGTCTGGCGGTCGCTGCCGACCCACGTAGGCAGCGAGCACGTGCCGCCGGTGAACATGACCATGATCCGCACACCCAAGGCCGGCGGCGAGCAGCCGCAGAGGAACCGATGACCGCCACTCCGCGCACCCTGCGAGCGACGAGGCTCCCATCCGCCGCTGCCCTCGCCCTGATCCTTCTCGCGTGGGCCGCAGCAGGGCTGGCCGCCGACCCGCCCGCCGCGACTACCAACCCGAAGACGTCGGAAGCCGAGCCGGCCAACGACATCGCCCGCAAGGCTGAGATCATGAGCAGCCCACGGTGGCGACGGGCGATCTTCGAGCTCGGCGAGTGGCTCTCTGCCCAGCCGATCTACACGCCCCAGGAAGTCAACCGCATCAAGGCCGACTTCAACCGTCGGGTGGCGGGGATGTCGTCGTACGATCTCGACTATCTCCTCGACGACCTCGACGCGAAGTTCAAGGTGCTCGAGACACCCGAAGCCCACGATGCCAAGGCCTGGCTCGGCCAGTATCTCGCCGCGATGAGCGATCAGCGCCGCTCTGAGGCGCTGCGAGACGTGCCCGACGTGGTCACGATGACCTCGGCCCAGCTCCAGCAGGAGATCGACCGGATCGAGCGGAAGCGGTCCTCGCTCCAGCAGCGGCAGCAGGCGTTTGATCAGGGCCGCGACGCGCTTGTGCAGCAAGCGGCCACCAACCGCCAGCAGACGGCGTCCGCTGCTGCCGCCGCGATGGCGCAGACCCGCGGCAGCGCGTCCTTCTCCCCCTACCGCAGTGGTGGTGGCGGAGGCGGCGGGGCAGGCGGGAGTGTTCCGTTTTCCGACGTCAAGGGTTCGGGCATGAACGTCGGCGTCGGACCATTTGGGGCATACGTCAGCTTCTCGGCCGGCGCGTTCTAGGTAGACGGCCGCACCTCCGGCCGGACCTTCAGGTAGTCGTGCTCTGCGTGGATGCGGAGTGGCGAAAGTTCCCGCAGTCCCCGGGCTCGCGCCC
>JBBEEF010000124.1:11610-17172 GCA_040880915.1 Pirellulales bacterium | reverse complement strand
TGCTCTGCGTGGATGCGGAGTGGCGAAAGTTCCCGCAGTCCCCGGGCTCGCGCCCAGGGCTTGTATGGGGCAGAGCTCGGTCAATCGAGCCCGCCTTGCAAGCGAGCGCAGGGGAGGACCGCGAACCTGTTCGCCCCGGCGTGTGCGGCATAGAAGCCCCCAGCACACGCTGGGGGAACTGGGGTAGGCCTGGCCGGGAATCGGCCTGTCGGCCAGCAGGTGTTTTTGCTACAGATCGCTATTCCGAGGGATCTTCCCGATCTCACCACAACCCGTACGCCCCGCAGCCATGCCATCCGGCGACCCGCCACCGATCGCTCCGCGCGACCAGCCACCGGCCCGACCCCGGTTCTCGGTGATGCTGCCGACGTACGAGCCCGACGGCATGCTCGCGCAGGCGCTCGCCTCGGTCCTCGAGCAAGCACCAGCGGAGGCGGAGATGCAGATCGCCGTCGTCGACGACGGCTCACGGCCGGGGCTCGTCCGCGAAATCGTCGAGCAGGTCGACCCGCGGGGCCGCGTGGAACTCTTCGAACACAGCGACCGGCTCGGGCTGTGCGGCAACTGGAACCGGGCGATTGCCCTCGCCCGTGGACAACTCATCCACCTCCTCCATCAAGACGACTACGTGCTGCCGGGCTTCTACGAGCGGATGGATTTCGGTTTCCGTCGCGCGCCCGAAATCGGGATGGCGTTCTGCCGCACCCGGCTGGTTGATGCCGGCGATAATCTCCTCAAGACCATCTCGAGGCAGCAGTGGCTGGCGGGCGTGCTGGCCAACTGGCTGCCGCGGATCGCCGAGCGGCAGAGGATTCAGACCCCGTCGGTGGTTGTGGCCCGCAGCACCTACGAGACGCTCGGCGGCTACCGCCCCGACCTCCAGCTGGCCCTCGACTGGGAGATGTGGGTGCGGATCGCGGCCACGCTCCCGGTGTGGTATGAGCCGCGACCGCTGGCGGCGTACCGGCGGCACGCCGCCAACGAAACAACCCGGCTCATGGCCAGTGGTGCAGCTTGGCCCGACATGGCCCACGCCATCGAGATCAACGCCCGCTCGCTGCCCCCCGAAATTCGTGGCCGCACGCTCGCCGCCAGCGTCCGCTGGTATGCCGCCTCGGCGATGCGGACCGCCGAGCGGCAGATCACGGCCGGTGCCTTTGGCCGGGCCGCCGTGACGCTCGGCCACGTGCCGGCCATGCTGGCGTTGCTCGATGACGAGCCCTTGAGCATGACCACGTTCCGGCGGCTGGCGACCCTGCGGCAGCGGGTTGGCCACGGCCTCCATCGCCGCGCCGCCTGACGGCTGCCGGAGACCCGCTCGATGAGAGTCGCAGAGCCAGGTACACCGCTGCGGCCACCGTCACGCCCGCGCCGGGCCGTGGTGTTCGCCCACTTCGATGCCGGCGGCGGCTTCGCCCCCTACGTCCACCACGCTCTGGCGGCCTACCGAGGCGTCGCCGAGAGCCTCGTTGTCGTGTCCAACTCCGCCCGCCGCCTGCCGGCATCCCTTGCGGGCAAAGTCGACGCGTTCGTGCCACGGACAAACCTGGGCTATGACTTCGCCGCCTGGCGGGACGGCCTGGCGACGCTCGCGGCCGGCCACCACGACGAGGTGATCTGCGTCAACGACAGCGTCTTCGGCCCGCTGTTCGACCTCGCCGGCGCGCTCGACCACGACCGCGTGGCCGCGGCCGACCTCTGGGGGATGGTGCTCTCCGACCAGAACACCAGCCGGGAGGCCCCGCGGATTCCCCACCTCCAGTCTTGGTTTCTCGGCCTGCGCCGCCCGCTGTTGGAATCGGATGCCTGCGACGCCTTCTGGCGGAGCGTCAAGCCCCTGGGCTCGAAGCGGGAAGTGGTTGAGCAATACGAGATTGGGTTTTCCGCCCGGATGGCCGCGGCCGGCTTCCGGGTGGCTGGCCTCTACGATGCCACCACAGCCCCGCCCGTATCGCTCCGCGAGGTCTGGCCCCACGTCTCGCCATGGCACCCGCGGCGGAGTTGGCGGCTCGTTCGCAAGAGTCGCCGCCGGCCACACAATCCCAGCGAACTCGTCTGGTGGCGGCTCTGGGACGCCGGCGTGCCCTACCTCAAGGTGGGCCTGTTCCGGGTCAACCACTACGGGCTCGATCTCGGCCGCGTGCTCGCCGAACTGCAAGCGCGATCGGCCTATGACCTCGGTCTCGTCGCCGATCACGTCGCCCGCTGCGGCTGAGCCCCCCGCCCGGCTTTCTGGCTCAGGCCAGCTTTCCGGCTCAGACCGACTTTCCGGCCAAAAAAGGTCCGGCTCGTCGCGGGCCGGCCACGTCTGTATAACTAGTGTGCCGTCAGGCAGCCGGCCGGAGGTGCCGCAAGCACCCCGGCTTTTTTCGGGCCGGACTTCGTGACGAATTTCACGAAGTCGGTTTCCGCGGCCGAATTTCGTGAATCTCCCACCTCCGCCGCATCCCCGAACCAGCTCCCCTCCATGGACGCCATCCTGCCGGTTCTGCTGTTTGTCGCCATTGCGGCGGCCGTATCGGTGGGGCTTGTGGTGGTGGCCGACCTGATCGGCCCCCGCCGCTCGGGGGCCGTCAAGGAGATGCCCTACGAGAGTGGCATGGATCCGGTCCATGACACCCGGCGGCGGTTCGATGTGCGGTTCCATCTGGTGGCGATCACGTTCCTCGTGTTCGACGTCGAACTGCTCTTTCTCTACCCGTGGGCCGTGGCCAGCCGCTCCCCGGCCGGCCTCGACGCCGCGGTGGCGGAGGGGCTCGTCTCCTCCCGCGGTCTCGTGTTCGCTGGTGTGATGGCCTTTACTGGGCTTTTGGTCGTGGGCTTCGCGTACGACTGGCGCAAGGGGGTATTCCGATGGCGGTAACTGAATTCGGCAAGCTTGAGCTTCCAGAAAACGTCGTTGTGAGCCGGCTCGACGCGCTGGCCAACTGGTGCCGCAAGAACAGCCTCTGGCCGATGCCCTTCGCCACGGCCTGCTGCGGCATTGAGCTGATGGCCACCGGGGCGAGCAAGCACGATCTCTCACGATTTGGGGCGGAGGTGTTCCGCTTCAGTCCGCGGCAGTGCGACCTCATGATCGTGGCCGGCCGGGTCGTGATGAAGATGCTGCCGGTCCTCCAGCGGATCTGGCTGCAGATGCACGAGCCGAAGTGGTGCATCTCGATGGGCGCCTGTGCGAGTACCGGCGGCGTGTTCGACACCTACGCCGTGGTCCAGGGCGTCGACCGATTCATCCCGGTTGACATGTACGTGCCCGGCTGCCCGCCGCGGCCGGAGCAGTTGATCCAGGCGATCATCGACCTCCAGGACAAGATCCAGCGGGAGGGCACGATCACCGGCCGCGAGTTCGACACCGTCAGCCGCCAGGCCCGCAAGCGGGCCCTCGTGGAGATCGCCGACCCCCGCATGATCGACGCCTCCCGCAACCCGGTCATCCAGCGGGAACTCACTGCCGAAGCCGAGTCGTTCGCCGGCCGCTCCTGACCCCCCAAGACCCCTCCCCACCCCAAAAAAGACCAGCCCTCGCCCGATGCCCTCCGCCACTTCATCCGTCGACACCCTGCTCGCGGCCCTGACCGAAGTCTGCGGTCTCTTTGAGACGTCTGTCTTCCGTGGCCAGACGCGGGTGGTTGTGCCGGCGGAGCGATTGCCGGAGGTGCTGTCGGTTCTCAAGGATCGCGGCCTCGACCTCTTGGTCGACATCTCCTGCGTCGACTACCTCGACTACCGTGACCCGCCGATGCAGATGCCGGCCTGCGCCGGCCATCGCTACGGGCTCGTCTACCTGCTGGCCTCGACCGCCACCAACCAGCGGCTCACCGTGCGGGTGTTCGTCGACGATCCCGAACCCGCCGTGGCGAGTGCCGTGCCCCTGTGGGAGGCCGCCAACTGGCTCGAGCGTGAGGTCTGGGACCTGTTCGGCATTCGCTTCACCGGCCACCCCGACCTGCGGCGTCTCGTGATGCCCGAGGAGTTCACCGCCCACCCCTTGCGGAAGGACTACCCGCTCCAGGGCCGCGGCGAGCGACACAACTTCCCCGTCATCACGCGGAACGAGCGCTGAGAGAGGAACATCCCAACGATCATGTCTATCGCTCCCCCCACCTTCGAATCGACGCCGCGGTCCGCGGCGGCCGCGCGGAGCGAGGACTACCTCTGGACCCTCAACTTCGGGCCCCAGCATCCTGCCACCCACACGACGCTCAGGCTGGTGCTCAAACTCGAGGGGGAGCGGGTGGTCGACGCGATGCCCGAGATGGGCTACCTCCACTCCGGCTTCGAGAAGATCGGCGAGCACCTCACGTTCAATCAGTACGTGACCGTCACCGACCGGATGAATTACATCTCGCCGATGGCCAACAACGTGGCCTGGCACCACGCGGTCGAAACGCTGCTGGGCATCGAACTCACCCCCCGCTGCAAGGTGATCCGCACGATCATCGCAGAGCTCGCCCGGATCAGCGACCACCTGCTGTCCAACGGCGCAGTGGGCCTCGACACGGGGGCGTTCACGTTCTTCCTTTACGCCTTCTACCAGCGCGAGGTGATCTACGACATCTTCGAGACGCTGTGCGGAGCCCGGTTCACCAACTCCTACACCCGGGTCGGCGGCCTCTCGCAGGACATGACACCGCTGGTGGTCGAGAAGATCCGCACCTTCGTGAAGACCTTCCCCAAGACGCTCGACGACATGGAGAAGCTCCTGACGCGAAACCGGATCTTCGTTGATCGCACGAAGGGAGTGGGGGTGCTGACGAAGGAGGAGGCGATCAACCGCGGCGCGTCCGGTCCTGTGGCCCGGGCCAGCGGCGTGACCCGCGACCTCCGCAAGGACGAGCCCTGCCTGGCCTACGCCGACTACGACTTCCAGGTCTGCTGCGCCTCGGCCGGCGACTGCTACGCCCGGTATCTCGTGCGGATGCAGGAGATGCGGGAGAGCCTGAAGATCGTCGCCCAGGCGGTGGAGAGCATCCCGGCCGGGCCGGTCAACGTCGGCATCGGCCAGCGCACAACCCTTCCCACAAAGCAGCAGGTCTACTCGACGATCGAGGGCACGATCTCGCACTTCGAGCTCTCGATGAGCAACCGCGGCTTCGAGGTGCCCTGCGAGGAAATCTACGCCGCGATCGAGGCCCCCAACGGCGAACTCGGCTTCTACATCGCCGGTGACGGCAACGAGACGGCCTACCGGGCTCGCTGCCGGCCGCCGTCGGTGCTCCACTTCGCGATGTTTCCGCACCTGATCCGGGGCCACACGCTCTCCGACGTCGTGGCCGTGCTCGGCAGCCTCAACATCATCGCCGCGGAGCTGGATCGATGACAAGCATCGCTGCACCGCAGATCGCCGAAGGGGGACAGTCCCCGAACGGGGACAGTCCCCTTTCCTGCCGCGAAAGGGGGACAGTCCCCCTTCCTCCTAGTTTTTACCTCACCTGACCTCCCCATGATCAGTAAAGCCTTCCGACGCCTGACGCCTGAGATGGTCGCCGCGATCGAGGCGCTCGCGGCTCGGTACCCGGACCGCCGGGCGCTCGTGCTGCCGGCGCTTCACATCGTCAACCG
>JBBEEF010000124.1:0-11510 GCA_040880915.1 Pirellulales bacterium | reverse complement strand
CTCGGTACCCGGACCGCCGGGCGCTCGTGCTGCCGGCGCTTCACATCGTCAACCGCGAACTACGGCACGTGCCGCTTGACGCCGTCGTCGACATCGCAGCGGTGCTCGGCCTGCCGCCGGCCGAGGTTCAGGACACGCTCAGCTTTTATGAGTTCTTCCACCAGGCAAAGCCGCACGGCACGGTGCGGGCGTTTGTCTGCCGCTCGATCTCCTGCGCCCTCCGTGGCGGCGACGATCTGCTCGAACACCTCTGCCGGGCTAACGGCATTTCGCCGTATGGCACGACGCCCGACGGCAAACTCACAATCGAGCCGGCCGAGTGCCTCGGGGCCTGCGACTTCGCCCCCTGCATCCTGGCCAACGACGACCTGCTCCGGAACATGACCCCCGAGGCCGCCGAGGCCGAACTCAACAAGCCGCGTGCGAGGGCCACCTGAGATGACGGAATTCAAGCCTGTGCTCCTCGAGGCCGTCGGCGTGCCCGATGGCTACACCCTCGCCAGCTACCGCTCCCGCGGCGGATACGCGGCCTTGGAAAAAATCCTCCGGGAAAAGCGGCCGGCAGAGGTTGTTGAGCTGGTGAAGTCGTCGGGCCTCCGGGGCCGCGGCGGGGCCGGCTTCTCGACGGGCCTCAAGTGGACGTTTCTTCCCAAGGACCACCCCGGGCCGATCTACCTCTGCGTGAACGCCGACGAGAGCGAGCCGGGTACGTTCAACAACCGAATTCTGATGGAGGACGACCCGCACCAGGTGCTCGAGGGGACGATCATCTCCGCGTTTGCCACGCGGGCGACCACGGCCTACATCTACCTCCGCTACGAGTATCCGCAGTCGTGGCATCGCCTCCAGGGTGCGATCGACGAGTGCTACGCCGCGGGGCTTCTTGGGAACAACATCCAGGGCAGCGGCTTCTCGCTCGACATCTACCTCCACCGCGGCGCCGCCGCCTACATCTGCGGCGAGGAAACCGGATTGATCGAGAGCCTCGAGGGCAAGCGGGCCTGGCCGCGGATCAAGCCCCCCTTCCCGGCGATCGAGGGCGTGTTCAAAAAGCCGACGGTCGTCAACAACATCGAGACGTTGGCCTGCGTGGCCCAGATCGCCCGCCGGGGCGTCGAGTGGTTCCAGTCGATCGGCGTGCCGCCCAACCCTGACAACCCCCGCGACCCGGGTTCATACGGTCCCAAGCTCTACTGCCTCTCCGGCCATGTTGAGAAGCCGGGCTGCTATGAGGCCCCGCTCGGGATCACGCTCCGCGAACTCATCGACCACCATGGCGGCGGCGTCTGGAAGGGCCGCAAGGCCAAGGCCGCGATCCCCGGCGGGATCTCGATGGGCCTGTTCACGGAGGCCGAGTTCGATACGCCGCTCGACTTCGCCGGTCCGGGAAAGGTGGGCTGCCTCGGCCTGGGCACGGCGGCAGTCGTGGTCATCGACGACCAGACAAGCATCGTCGACTTTCTCCATAACTCCTGCCGGTTCTTCGCCCACGAGTCGTGCGGCCAGTGCACCCCCTGCCGCGAGGGCACGAGCTGGAGCCTGCGGATGCTCGAGCGGATCCGGGCGGGCAAGGGACGACTCAGGGATCTCGACATTCTTCTGGAGATCGGCAACACGATGGGCATGATGCCCGGTTCCACGATCTGCGGCCTGGCAGACGGTGCCGCCTGGCCGATCAAGAATGCGATCAACAAGTTCCGCGGCGAGTTCGAGGACTTCATCAAGCGGACCAACGCCGAGGGCTGGATGGTGACCGACCCCGTGCCCGCTCTGCAGATCGTGGGAGCCCACTGATGCCCACCGTGATCGTCGACGGACACGAGGTCGAGATCGGGGCCGACGAGCGGCTCAACTGCATCGAGGCCGCGCGGCGGGCCGGCAAGGAGATCCCGCACTACTGCTGGCATCCCGGCCTCTCGGTCGTGGCCAGTTGCCGGATGTGCCTGATCGAAACGGGCCAGCGGGATCCCGCGACGGGCAAGGTCTCGATGGTGCCCAAGCTCGTGCCTGGCTGCCAGACGCCCGTCAGGGACGGCACGGTGATCGTCACCGAGAGTGAGGCGGTGAAGGAGAGCCGGGCGCGGGTCGAGGAGGCGCTCCTGATCGACCACCCGATCGACTGCCCAATCTGCGACAAGGCGGGCGAGTGCCTGCTTCAGGACTACCACTTCGACCACGGCCAGGCCGAACGGCGGGCCGACATCCACGCCTTCACGAGCCGCAAGCGAGAGGTCGGCCCCACGATCAGCCTGTTTGTAGACCGCTGCATCATGTGCACCCGCTGCGTGCGGTTTACCCGCGAGGTGTCGGGGACCGGCGAGCTGATGGTCACCAACCGCGGCGCGAAGGAGGAGATCGACGTCTTCCCGGGGTTCCCCCTCGACAACAAGCTCGCAGGTAATGTCGTCGACCTCTGCCCGGTGGGAGCCCTCGGTGACAAAGACTTCCTCTACCAGCAGCGGGTCTGGTTTTTGAAGCGGGAGGCGAACGTGTGCGGCGGCTGCTCCGCCGGCTGCTCGATCCACACCGAGCACAACCAGGACACCGTCTACCGGCTCAAGCCCCGCGAGAACCCCCACGTCAACACGTGGTGGATCTGCGATGAGGGCCGCTACGGCTGGCACCACCTCCACGACTCCAGCCGCATCCTCGCCGCTGGCCGCCGGCCCATGGGCCACAGCCACGGCCACACTGAGGCCTTCCAACCGGTCGAGTGGGCCGATGTCGTCACGGGACTGCGGGCCGATCTCGAGCAGGCGGGGCGGCTCACCGTGGCCGTCTCCCCGATGCTCACAGTGGAAGAGGCCTGGATGCTCTGCGGCGTGGCCCGCTCGATCGACTCCGAAGCGTTCCTAGCCCTCAGCTACGTGCCGATCAGGGGCGGCGACGAATCTTTCCCGGGCGGCTTCACGATCCGGGGCGAGAAGTGTCCCAACCGCAAGGGTGTCGAGGAGGTGCTGGCCGTGTTCGGTGCGGGCGGCCGCACCTGGAACGACCTGCTCGCTCACGTGGCCTCGGGCCATGCCGACGCCGCCTGGATCACGGCGGGCTATCCCGCCGCCTGGATCGACGAGGCAACCGCGGAGTCTTTCGCCGGCCTGCCGTGTCTCGTGGTGCAGGATCTCTTCGACTCGCCGCTCACCGCTCACGCCACGTGGCAACTGCCGGCCGCGGGCTTCGCGGAGCGGGCCGGCACCTGGATCAACGTCGCGCATCACGCCCAGAGCTTCCGCCAGGCGATCCGGCCACCCGCCGGGGTCTGGCCCGAGGGCCGCCTCTACTGGAACATGCTCGGCCGCCGCGGCCTCTACGATCCGGTGGCGGTGCGGCGGCAGCTTGCTGAATCATCCCCCGCCTTCGCGGCGCTCGGCGGAGACATGCCCGAGACCGGCGTCGACCTCCGCGTGAGGCAACTGGCATGAACTCCCTCCTCCCCTCCTCCGCCACGATCATCGCGCTTGTGAAGATCGGCCTGCTGATCGGCGGGTTGATGACGGCCGCTGCCTACCTCGTGCTCGTCGAGCGGTGGATGGCCGCCTGGGTGCAAGACCGTAAGGGCCCCAACCGCGTGGGCATTCCGCTCACGAAGATCCGGCTCTTCGGCCTCGGCCAGCCGCTCGCTGACGGCCTCAAAATCATCCTCAAGGAGGATTTCACGCCACGGCATGTCGACAAGGTGCTCTATGTCGCCGCGCCGCTGATGCTGCTGGCGGCCTCGCTGGCGATCTTCGCGGCGATTCCCTTCGGCAGTTCGCTGCCGCCGATTCCCGCGCTCGGCCTCACCGGCGAGGAGCCGCTCCTCGTCGCCCCTGCCCTCGACATCGGGGTGCTATGGGTGTTCGCGCTCTCGAGCATCGCGGTCTACGGGGTCCTGCTCGGAGGCTGGGCGAGCAACAACAAGTACGGCTTCTTGGGCGGCCTGCGGTCGAGCGCCCAGCTCGTCGCCTACGAGATTCCCCTCGGCCTCGGCCTCCTCGGCGTCGTGCTCGCGGCCGGCTCGCTGCGGCTCGACCGGATCATCGACGCTCAGGCTTCCAGTGGCACCTGGTATGCCTTCTCCCAGCCGCTCGGGTTCCTCGTGTTTCTCGTGGCGAGCTTTGCCGAGGCGGCCCGGCTCCCCTTCGACCTGCCCGAGGCCGAGCAGGAACTCGTCGGCGGCTACCACACCGAATACTCAGGGATCAGGCTGCTCCTGTTCCTTGTCTCCGAGTTCCTCCACATGGTCACGGCGGCCTTTCTGATCGTGATCATGTTTCTTGGCGGCTGGCACCTCTGGGGCATCACCGGGTCGGGTGCCGTCGAAACCTGGGGCATCGCCCTGGTCCGCTTTCTCGTGCTCTCGGCCAAGATTTTCGGCGTAATCCTGTTCTTCATGCTCGTCCGCTGGAGCTGGCCGCGGTTCCGGTTCGACCAGCTCATGAGCCTGGCCTGGAAGGTGATGCTGCCCCTGGGCCTGGTCAACCTGGTGACCGTGGCAACGATCGAGGAGTTCCGGCCGCAGCTCGTCACGGCGCTCGGCGCCGGCACCGCCGGCTGGGTCGCGGCGCTCGTGCCCTGGGGCGTGTTCTTCCTGGGCTGGATCGCAGCTGGCCTGCTGACCCCCTCGGGCACCGACAACACCCCGATTCGTACCCACGGCCCGCTCGACATCGAGCACGAACTAGTGGAGGTCTGAAATGAAGCCGACTGATCCCGGGATCACCTGGCTCGAGGACAAGCCGCTGGGCCTCGCCGAACGGCTCTACCTGCCGCTGTTCGTCCAGGGGCTCGCCACGACCGCGCGGCACCTCGTGAGCCGGAAGGTCACGGTGAGCTACCCCGAGCAGCGGCCCACCGTGGGCAACCCCCTCATCTACCGGGGCGTCCACCGGCTCAACCGCGACGCGGAGGGCCGCGTGAAGTGCGTGGCCTGCTTTCTCTGCGCCACCGCCTGTCCGGCCCACTGCATCGACATCGTGGCAACCGAAAGCCCCTGGCCAGACCGCGAGAAATACCCCGAGGCCTTCCAGATCGACGAGCTGCGATGCATCTTCTGCGGGATGTGCGAGGAGGCCTGCCCCGTCGACGCGATCGAGCTGACGAGCCTGCTCGATCTGACCGGCAAGAGTCGGGAGGAGATGATCTTCGACAAGGAAAAGCTCCTGAGCGTCTATGACATGACCAAAGACTCTGAGCCGATGAAGTCGGCCGCCCTGGGAGGCACGCTGTGAACCCCGAGGGCAGCCTCTCCTCCACCGGGTCGCTCCTGGCAGTTGCCGTTGGCTGCGCTGCGGCGGCTATCTGGCTGCTCCTGCCTCGGGGTGAGAGCGGCGCTCGCGAGCGGGCGGCCCGACGGTTTGGCATGCTCCTGGGGGCAGTGTCACTGTCACTGTTCGTGGCCACCGGCCATCGGCTCGGCGGCATCGGCGAGGAGATGGTGTTTCTGGTCGTCTCGCTCGTGGCTGTCATTGCCGGGGTGGCGACGGTCGTGACACGGTCGCCGGTTTATTCGGCCATCTGGTTTGCCCTGGCGCTCGCTGGCGTGGCGGGGGTGCTGCTCGTGCTCGGGGCCCAGTTTCTGGGCGTGGCCACGATCATCGTCTATGCCGGAGCGATCCTCGTGATGTTCCTGTTCGTCCTGATGCTCGCCCAGCCCACCGGGATGGCCTCCTACGACCGGGTCTCGAACGAGCCCCTCCTCTCGGCCGTGGCGGGGGCCGTCCTGCTCGGCCTGCTCACGCTCTTCATCGGCCGGCTCTCGGCCGGGCCGGCCGCCTGCTGCGATCCGCCCTCGAAGGCCGCCGCGCTCGCAGGCAGCCCGGCAGCCCCGGTCGCGCCTGAGCCCACCCCCGCCGTCGATCCGCTCGCGGCCGACCACGTGGCCCGGCTGGGCGGCGAGCTCTTCGGCCGGCATCTCCTCGCCGTCGAGGCAGCCGGCGTGCTTCTGCTCGTGGCCCTCGTTGGTGCGATCGCCATCGTCTCCCGCACGCCCCCCGCAGAGCGTCTCGACCTCGCCGCCCAGAGGCTCGGCCCATGACACCCTCAGCCCTCGTGCTCAACGGCCTTGTCGTTGGCGGGATGCTGTTCGCGATCGGTCTCGTCGGCATCCTCGCCCGGCGGAACCTGATTGTGATGTTTCTCTCGGCCGAGCTCATGCTCCAGGGTGTCTCCGTGAGCCTCGTCTCCTGGAGCCGCCACCACGGCGACTGGGGAGGGCACGTGCTCGTGATCCTCGTCCTCACGGTGGCTGCCTGCGAGGCGGCGGTGGCCCTCGTGTTCGTGCTCCAGGCCTTCGCCCGCACGGGCCGGCTCGACGCCGCCGCCTGGCAGTCGCTCCGCGAGTCGAACCTGCCCCGGTCGATCGACCGAGAACTACCGGCGAGCGACGCCGAGGCCCTCACGTTTCCCCACCTCACGCCGGCCGGCATCGAGCCGGAAGCCGACGAAGATGCTCTGCTCGAGCGCGAGCACGTCTGATCCCGCCCCCACCCCTAACCCTGACCCCGCCCCCGCTCTCCATCCATGCCTGACTTCGACCTCGCCACGCTCCTCGTCCTCGTGCCCGCCCTGCCGCTGGCCGGCGCGATCCTCACGATTCTGCTCGGCCGCGTGCTCGGGTCCCGGGCCCACTGGCCGGCTGTTCTCTCGATCGCCGCCGGGGCTGTGGCGGCCGTGACGCTCCTCGTGGGCCTCGGCCGTGAAACAGGGATCGGCACCGGACACGCCGACGGGCATGCCAAGCCGGTCGAGATGGTCACCACGCTCTGGCAGTGGGCGAGCATTCCCGACGCCTACGTGCCGGCCGCCGGCTCGTCGCTCGACGTGGGAGATGATCTCGCCGCTCGGTCCGCCGGTTTTCCGCAGGCCCTGCCGTTCTCGATTGGGATCGACCTGCGGCTCGATCCGCTCACGGCGGTCATGCTCGCGGTCATCACCTGCGTCGGCCTGCTCGTGGCGATCTACTCGATCGGCTACATGCACGACGACCCCGGCTACCCGCGGTTCTTCGCCCTCGTCGCGGCCTTCGTGTTCTCGATGTCGATGCTCGTGGCGGCCAGCAACTTCCTGCTTGTCTACGTGTTCTGGGAGGCGGTGGGGGCCTGCTCGTACCTGCTGATCGGCTTCTGGTTTCAAAAGCCGTCTGCGGCCGCCGCGGCGAAGAAGGCCTTCCTCGTCAATCGCGTGGGCGACTTCGGCCTCGCAGTGGCCGTGTTCCTCCTCTGGATGACCTACGGCACGCTCAACTTCCACGACACTCTGCTGGCCGACGGCTCCCCACTGCCGGGCATCCTGGGGCAGGCGCGGCTGGGGGATGCGGCCGGCTACGTCGGCGGCGCGGTCGGTACCGCGATCTGCCTGCTTTTGCTCCTGGCGGCCTGCGGCAAGAGCGCTCAGTTGCCGCTGCACGTCTGGCTCCCAGACGCCATGGAAGGCCCCACGCCGGCCAGCGCCCTGATCCACGCGGCCACCATGGTGACCGCCGGCGTCTACCTGATTGCCCGCTGCGCCCCGCTCTACATGGCCTGCCCGACCGCGCTCACGATCGTCTCGATCGTGGGGGCGACAACGGCCCTCGTGGCCGCGCTGATCGGCACGGTGCAGAACGACCTCAAGCGGGTGCTTGCCTACTCGACCATCAGTCAGCTCGGCTTCATGTTCGCGAGCCTCGGCACCGGCACGCTCCTTGGCTTCACGGCGGCGATCTTCCACCTCGTGACCCACGCCTTCTTCAAGGCTCTGCTCTTCCTCGGCGCCGGCTCGGTCATGCACGCGATGGGGGGCGTGATCGACATGCGGCGGTTCGGCGGCCTGCGGCGGGTGATGCCGATCACGGCGGCCACGTTCCTGGTGGGCTCGCTGGCGTTGGCCGGCGTGGCCCCCTTCGCTGGCTTTTTCAGCAAAGACGAGGTTTTGGCCGCGCTCCATGGCCGTGGCTGGCCCGACGCCCATGCCGAGCATCACGACGCCGCCCCCCACGAGACCCACGCCCATCGCCCGCTTCCCCGGGAAGCGGCTGGAAGCCCCGCCTTCCGGCTGGTCTCCTTCCGCGAGCCGGTCGCCGGAGCCGAGGCAGACGCGATCGCCGCACCAACCTTCCGCGTCCTCTACTGGATGAGCCTCGTCACAGCCGCGCTCACGGCCTTCTATACGTTCCGCGCCGTGTTCATGACGTTCACCGGTCCCACGCGGGTGCCCGACGAGGCCGGACACCACGCGCATGAGTCACCGCCGGTGATGACCTGGCCGCTCGTCATCCTCGCCGTTCCCGCAGCCGTGAGCGGCTGGTGGCTGTTCTCCACCCACGCGCTGGCCGACTTTCTCGCGGCCACGCCGTCGCTGGCAGCCCCTGCCGTGGCCGCCACCGCCGTGCCCCATGTCTTCCACTGGGACCTCGCCCTCCAGGGCACCCTCGCCGCCGCGATCGGCATCGTCGTGGCCGCCATCGGCTACCTCGGCCGCCGCAGCGACGGCCCGCAGCTCGAGCGGTTTCTGGGTCCGATCCGGCCGATCCTTGCCAACCGCTTCTTCTGCGACGAGATCTACACAGCGCTCGTCGTCAGGCCGCTTGAGTTTGTCGCCATGCTCGCTGCCCTCTTCGACCGGCATGTGATCGACGGCCTGGTGGGATTCGTGGCGGGTGTGCCGCTGGCCGCCGGGGCCGTGATCCGCAGGCTTCAATCCGGCCTCCTCCAGCGTTACGCCGTCGCGAGTGCGATCGGCACCCTCGTCGTGGTGCTCGCCCTCGCCTGGCGGCTCCGGCCCTGACCGCTCCTCATCCTCCGCTATACTCCATGAACGGCTTCAGCCCCCAGACCCACCTGCTCCTGGTCATCATCACGCCGCTGGTCGGTGCGGTGGTGGCCTGGGCGCTCGGCTCCCGCGGCCTGGCAGCGGTGCGGCAGAGCGCCGCCGTCACGGCTCTGGCTACCCTCGGCCTGACCGGCTGGCTGATCACCCGCTTCCTGAACGATCCCACGACGGCCACCGGGATTCCCTTCGCCCGGATTGAGGTGCCCTGGCTCACCGGCGGGTTCTTCGACGTTCGGTTGGCCCTCGGCCTCGACGGCCTCTCGCTCTGGATGTTCGGCCTTGCGGCCCTGCTCACGGTCACGGCCGTGTTCGTGAGCTGGGAAGCGATCACCGACCGGCCGGTGGGCTTCTATGTGCTTCTGCTCGTGCTCGAGTCGGCGATGCTCGGCGTGTTCGCCGCCCGCGACCTGCTCCTGTTCTACGTCTTCTTCGAGTTCACACTCGTGCCGCTCTTCTTTCTGATCGGTATCTGGGGACACGAGGAGCGGCGGAAGGCGGCGGTCAAGTTCTTCGTGTACACGCTTACCGGAAGCCTGCTGACATTTCTGGGACTGCTCGTGATCGTGCTCTGGAACACCGCCCAGACCGGCATCGTGACCTTCGACATCGAGCGGCTCACCGACGCCACGATGCTCCACCCCCTGCCGATGACGGCCGAGGGGGGCTGGCTGCAGATGGTCGTATTCCTGGCTCTCTTGGCCGGGTTCGCGGTCAAGGTGCCGATTGTGCCCCTGCACACCTGGCTGCCGCTAGCCCATGTCGAGGCTCCCACGGGGGCCAGTGTCGATCTGGCTGGCGTGCTACTCAAGATTGGGATCTACGGCTTCCTGCGGTTCTCGTTGCCGATGCTGCCCGAGGCCACGGCCGTCGCCGCCCCTTGGCTATTCGGCCTGGGCGCGGTGGGGATCGTGTACGGGGCGCTGGTGGCGCTGGTGCAGACCGATCTCAAGCGGCTGGTGGCCTACTCGTCGGTGAGCCACATGGGCTACGTCGTGATGGGGCTCTTCGCCCTCACACCGGTGGCCCTCGAGGGGGCGAATCTCCAGCTCATCAACCACGGCCTCGCCTCCGCCGGCCTGTTCGCGATCGTGGGAATGATCTACGAGCGGTTCCACACCCGCAGCATCGCCAACCTCGGGGGAATCGCCACGAGGGCTCCCTGGCTGGCCGCGTTCTTCATGCTGTTCACTTTCTCGAGCATCGGTCTGCCCGGCCTCAACGGCTTCGTGGGGGAATTCATGATCCTGGCCGGCTCGTTCCAGCGGGCCTGGAGCGGCGTCTCGGCGGCCTGGCAAACCTACTACCTCACGATGTCGCTGATGGCGGTGGTAGGCGTGGTGCTCGGCGCCTGGTACATGCTCCAGGCCGTGCAGCGGGTGTTCTTCGGACCCTCACGAGAGCCTCCGCGAAGCGACCATGGTCAACATGGTCATGGTGACGGGGCCAACCTCGATCTCCGCTGGCACGAACTGGCGGCGCTTGCGCCTCTGGCCGTGTTTGTCGTCTGGATCGGCCTCGTGCCCGGCACGTTCCTCGCTCCCGTATCGCAAGCTGTGCGGGCCGCCTCCGATAACGCCGCCTTCGCCTTCGCTGCCCGCATGGCCGACCCGCCCGCGGCCGGTAACGTCGCCCTCCCGTCCGCTTCCCCCGAACCCCGCACCGCCGCCCGATGACGTCACTCCAATCCTTTGCGCTCGTTACCCCCGAGATCGTGCTCGTGGTCGCGGCCCTCGTCGCCTACCTCGGCGGCGGGTTCGCGGGCATCCGGCACGGCTGGCTCGTGGCCCTGGCGGGCATCGCCACGGCGATGGCGGTGGCCGGCGGCCAGCCTGCCGATGGAGAGGTGATCACCGCCGGCGGGATCACGATCGATGGGTTCTCGATTTTCGTCCGCTGGACGGTGCTGGCCGTCGGAGCCCTGCTCGCGCTGGTGCAGTCGGGCGACATCTTCACCGCCGCCTCGAGCCGTGGCCCGGGGCTGCACCGTGGCGGCACCTGCGAGGAGGCCGGCACGTTTCTCGTGATGCTCGCCGGCCTTTCGCTCGTCGGCGTGGCGGGGGATCTCGTGCTGCTGTTCGCAGGTCTCGAGCTCGTCTCGATCCCCACCTACATCCTGCTCGGCCTCAAGCGGACCGACGCCCGCGGCCAGGAGGCAGCGCTCAAGTATTTTTACCTGTCGCTCATCGCCTCGGCGGTGTTCCTCTATGGGGCCGCCACGCTCTACGGCATCGCCGGCACGACGAGCCTCGCGGGAATCGCCGCGGCCCTCCAGTCGTCTGATGAGGGCATCTCCGGGATGGCCACGATCCTCCTGCCGGTGGCGCTCGGCATGGCGGTGGTGGGCACAGCCTTCCGACTGGCGGCGGTGCCGATGCATTTCTACGCCCCAGACGTCTACGAGGGCACCGGCCCCGCCAACGCCGCCCTGCTCTCGACCCTCCCCAAACTCGCAGGCGTTGTGGTGCTCGGCCGCCTCCTTGCCCTGGGGATCACGGCCGAACCGGCCGCCGCCGACATCGGCCCGGCTGCACAGGCCCACCTCGACCTGTTCTGGCAACTCGCCGCTGTGCTCGCGGCGGTGACGATGACAGTTGGCAACGTCATGGCACTGTGGCAGAAGAACCTGCGGCGGCTCCTCGCCTGCTCGTCGATCGCCCATGCCGGCTATCTGCTCGTGGGCGTGGCGGTGGCCGCGGCCGCGGCCGCCACCCAGGCGGGCC
>JBBEEF010000123.1:0-3442 GCA_040880915.1 Pirellulales bacterium | reverse complement strand
GTCGTGATGCAGATACCGACGTTTTCCCTTTTCCCCCGCTGAGGTGACCATGCCGACAGACCAGGCTCCCTTTCTCGGCTCGCTCGTCGCCGATGCAGTGGCGATGCCCGTCCACTGGTACTACGACCAGGTGGCGCTTGATCGCGACTATCCCCAGCTCGCAGAAGCAACGTCGGCTCCCCAGCTCGCAGAAGCAACGTCGGCTCCCCAGCTCGCAGAAGCAACGTCGGCCGGCTGCCGGCTCTATCTCGCCCCACGCAATCCGCATTCGGGCAGCATCCTCTGGCGGAGCCAATGGACACCGCCGAGCCCACAGTTTGACATCCTCCGCGAGCAGGCCGCGTTCTGGGGACAGCACGGCGTTCACTACCACCAGTTCCTCGCGGCCGGCGAAAACACGGTCAACTACCGGCTCGCGACCGAACTCTTCGAGATGGTGCGCCGCGATCGTGGCTACGACCCCGAGAAGTGGCTCGACCGCTACATAACGCTCATGCTTGAGCCGGGCTGGCACCATGACACCTACGTTGAGGAGTATCACCGCCACTTTTTCACGAACCTCGCCGCCGGCCGTAAGCCGATCAACTGCGGCGTCCGCGACGTCCACATCGGCGGCCTCGCGCCGGTGCCCGCGCTCGTGGCGGCTCTTGGATCTCGCCACCCCGACCTGCGGGATATCGTCCGAATCCATGTCGGCCTCACACACAAGGATCCCGACGTGCTCGCCGCCGCCGACGCACTGGTCAAGATCCTCGTCGCCGCCCTGCCCCGGCCCGACATGGAGGCCCGCTCCGCCGCCGAGGATGCCAGGGCCACCCGCGACGCGATCCTCGAGCACGGCCGGGACTCGATCTCCGCTGCGAAGCTCACCGCCTGGGAGCGGCTCTCCGACCGACAGCTCGTGGGAGGCACGCTCTCGAGCGCCTGCTACATCGACGATGCTTTCCCGGCGGCGCTCGCGCTCGCCTGGCGACACGCCGGTGACTTCACGGCCGGCGTCGTGGCCAACGCCCGCTGCGGCGGCGACAACTGCCACCGTGCCGCCGTTGTCGGCAGCCTGCTTGCCGCATCCGCCCCGATCCCCCAGCCGCTCGTGAAGGGGCTTGCCGCGGCGGCCAGCGTTGCTGCACTTTTGACATAGCCCGACGAGTGCCCGCGGTTACTTTCTCAGGCCTCCAGATCAACGCCGAAGCCACCGGCGCGGCGGAAGGGGCTGCGGTCGCGGACGGTGCGGAACGCCCAGATGAGAAACAGGCCGCAGGTGACGAGAAAAAAGACCGGCAGAAGGCCGACCACAAACCGGAAGGCGGGCATCTCAGGAGCCGCACCCGCGGCCGTGGCTTGGCTGCCGGTTAGACCGGCCGCCTCAACCCCCGCCACCGCGCCGGCGAAGGCGAGGCTCATCAGGCCGTAGCTCACGTTGACCGCGAGTCCGCGGAAGCTGAGTACCGTTGCCCGCCGATCAGACCTGACGATCTGGTTGAGGTAATGACTCTGGAGGAAGCTGACCATGCTGATGACCAGCGAGAGCAGCATCGTGAACACCGCACCCCACCACGGCACAAAACAGCCGGTGCCTACGAGGCCGATGAGTGTCACGGCGATGAGCACGAGAAAATTCTTCCAGGCATCGGTCCGCATCGCCAGGCGGCGGATCGGCCCCGCAGCCAGCAGGCTCAACGTCGCCGATCCCGCGCCGACGAAGCCGAAGGCCGGCACGGGAATCTCGATCTGCCGATAGATTTCGCTGGAGACGACCAGCAGCTGCCGGATTGGCTGATCGCACAACACTCCAGCCACGATCACGACGAGCACAAGCGGATGAGAAATGATCCAGCCGGCGGTCGAGATCGTCTGCCGGAACGGCCCCAGCAGGCCGCACGCCGCGGCAGGGCCTTCCCGAGGTGGCTCTCGCATCGCGAGCGTCACGCCCACGGCTCCCAGAGCTGACCCGAGCGTAAGCCACACCGGCAGCCGAAACGTGTCGGCTGCCGTGAGGGTGGCTGGCAGGCCGAGCGCCGTCGCCACCGCATTGAGTGGCCGGGAATCATAGACCAGCCCTCCGGTCACCATCGCTGCAATCGTCACCACGGCTCCCACCTGCATGAGGCGTTCCAGCACCCGCGGCCACCGGGCGGCCTGCCCGGCGGCCTGGAGCGAGTCGTAGGCGAGCGCCTCGTCGGCACCCGAGGCAAAGGCTTCGGCGGCACCGCTCACGATCCGATTGAGCAGGAGCGCGGGAAAGACCCAGACAGACGGCACCGGCACCAGGCAGAGCAGGAGCATCTCAACCACCATCAGGCTGGCCGCCGCCACGAGCAGTCGTCGCCGGCCGACCAGATCGGCCAGCGCTCCCGAAGGCACCTCCAGCAGCACGATCGCCGCCGCCCATGCGGCGTTGAGCAGCCCGAACTGCTCGAGTGTGATCCCGAAATCGAGAAACAGGATCATGAAGACGGGATAATAAAACCGCATGTTGAACAGGATTCGAAACGCCACGAAGAGCGGCACGTTGCGACGGGCCAGCGCGGCGGCCGACAGTGAAGTGGGCGGTTGATCCATCGATACACTCAGAAGCCTGCCAGGAAAGGCCGTTCTCGCGGCAGATGACGATTCTGATCCTGTTTATGGTTTCGTCGCCTAACGCTACTCACGACACGCCTGTTGAGTCCACTCCCCAGTCGATCGTGTGCCTGTCGATCGCGTGCGTGTGAGTGTGTTCGACAAGACAGGCATCGAACGGTTGAACCCTGTAATCGTGAGCCTTTGGGCCTTCGAGAGCGTGATCGTCACGCGGAACTGCATGCCGCCTCCAAAAGTCCGTGTTCATGAGCAGCGGCTGGTCCTGCGTGTTGTTGATCACGATGTCTTCCGGCAGCCTGCCCTGGCGGCTCAGGCGAGTGATCCCGAAGGAGGCGTGAAAAGTCGTTGATCCGCTGGTCGCGTCGGACTGCGGCCACCCGACCTTGGCGGAATCGGCAAAGGCGGCCGTCAGCGGCCCGGCTGGACCTTGAGGATGCCGAGTTCGAACCCCCGGGCTACGGCCTCCGCACGGTGGTTGCAGCGGAGTTTCACCTTGATCGACTCCACGTGCGCTCGGGCCGTTCGCTCCGATACCACCAGGAGCCGGCCGACATCGGCGTTGGTGAAGCCCTGCCGCAGGAGCCCTAAGACTTCCCGCTCGCGGGCAGTGAGCGGCTTGAAAGCCTGCCCGACGATCCCCGCCGCCACAGTCTTCTTCAGATGCTCCGAGATGAACGTGCCCCCCGCGTGCACCGTGCGGATCGCCGTCACGAGATCGGCGTAATTGACCGCCTTCGTGACGAAGCCAGGGCGATTGCACCATACGTCACGTGCCGAAAAGGACTTTGAAGAGGTAGGGATCGTCCCAGCCTGCTGAAAGCCGCTTGTTCTTGATCCCGAGCTTCTTGGTCTTCTCGTT
>JBBEEF010000122.1:0-3451 GCA_040880915.1 Pirellulales bacterium | reverse complement strand
GGCTGACCACCTCCGGGCTGACCACCTCCGGGCTGACCACCTCCGGGCTGACCACGTCGGTTCGCCGTTATCCGACGGCGTCGACAAGAGCGGCGAACGTGTCCGCGGGATGTTCGCCGAGATCGCACCCCGCTACGACCTTGTCAACCGGCTCCTGTCCGGCGGCATCGACGTGCTCTGGCGGCGAACGACCGTCCGGCGGGCCCCACCTCCACCCGTCGGAGCGATCCTCGACGTCTGCTGTGGCACAGGCGACCTCGCACTCGCCTACGCCGCCGCGGCCAGCCCAGACGTGCGGCTCGTAGCCAGTGACTTCTGCCGGCCGATGCTCGAGCGGGGCGAGGTGAAGGGCGTGAAGGCCGGCCGGGCCATCGAGTGGGTCGAGGCCGACGCCATGGAGTTGCCCTTCGCCACGGCCGAGTTCGATCTGGTTACGGTCGCCTTCGGCCTGCGGAACATCGCCGACACGGCGCGGGGCCTGGCCGAGATGGCCCGTGTCACGAAGCCAGGCGGCCGGCTGGCCATCCTCGAGTTCTCGCTGCCGCGGTCGGCGGTTGTCCGCTCTGGCTATCTCTGGTATTTCCGTAACGTCCTGCCGCGGCTGGGCAACGCCGTGGCCCGCAACCGCTCCGACGCCTACACCTACCTCAACGAGTCGGTCGAGGAGTTTCCCTCGGGCGAGCGGCTGGCGTCCCTCGTGCAGCAGGCGGGCTACGAGCAGGTCGAGTCGGTCCCGCTCACGTTCGGGATCGCCGCGCTCACCATCGCCACGCGCGTGGGCGCGGAGACGTCCAGCCCGGTGGGAGACGTGCCGCATGGCTGATACTCCGCCCCTTGTGATCGCGATCACCGGTGCCTCGGGTGCGATCTATGGTGTGCGACTGCTCGAGGTGCTGCTCGCGGCTGGTCGCGAGGTGCATCTTTCGGTGAGCCCATCGGGGCAGGCGGTCATTCAAGAGGAACTGGGCCGGCGGGTCGGGCTGGAGCGGTTCGATGTGGCGGAATTGCTCGGGAGCCCCGCCCCTCGCGCCGGCCAACTCCATTATCACCACTACAAGAACCTCATGGCCCCGATCGCCAGCGGCTCGTTTTTGACCTCCGGGATGGTGATCTGCCCGTGCAGTGGCAGCACGCTCGCCGCCGTGGCCCATGCGATGGGGGAGAACCTCATCCACCGGGCCGCCGAGGTCCATCTCAAGGAGCGGCGGAAACTGGTGGTCGTGCCCCGTGAGACACCCCTCTCGCTGCCGCAATTGAAAAACATGCAGGCGATCCACGAAGCGGGTGCCGTGGTATTGCCGGCGTCGCCAGGCTTCTACGCCCGGGCGGAGACTGTCGCCGACCTGGTCGACTTCGTGGTGGCGCGGATCTGCGACCAGCTCGGCGTGGCCAACGCGCTCATTCCCCGCTGGGGCGCGGAGGCATGATCAGCGATCAAGGGGACATCTCTCGTTTTCCGGCTTCAGCGGTTGGCACCGACTCGGTTCGCAAGGCTGCCCAGGGTGCTCCGGAGAAACGGGGAGGCGGCCCTTCTCCCGCCTCGCGGCTGCGGACCTACCTCGAACTCGTGCGGTTCAGCCACACGATTTTCGCATTGCCCTTCGCCGTGATGGCCACTCTGATCGCGGTCCGGTTTGGCGGTGACGGCCGCTGGTCGCCCGCGGAGCCGTGGTCGCTCGTGAAGCCCGTGCTCGGCATCATCGCCTGCACGGTCGCAGCCCGCACCGCGGCGATGGCCTTCAATCGGCTCGTCGACCGGGCGATCGATGCCGAGAACCCTCGGACCGCTTCCCGACACCTGCCGCGGGGTGAGGTGGGCATCGGCGAGGTGCTCGGCCTCGTCGTGCTCTCATCGGCCGCGTTCATCGCCGCCACGCTCCTGTTTCTACCCAACTGGCTGCCACTGGTGCTCTCGGTGCCGGTGCTCGCCTGGTTGCTCGGCTACTCGTTCGCCAAACGGTTCACGTCGCTGGCCCATGTCTGGCTGGGCATTGCACTCGGCCTGACGCCGGTAGCCGCCTGGATCGCCCTGCGGGGCGAGACGCTGCTCCGCGATCCGGTAGATCTCCTCCCGGCAGCACTGCTCGGCCTGGCCGTGACCACCTGGGTGGCCGGCTTCGACATCATCTATGCCTGCCAGGACGCCGCCTTCGACGCCGCCCACGGCCTGCACAGCATCCCCGCCCGCCTCGGCGTGCCGCGGGCCCTCCGGCGGGCGAAGTGGCTCCATCTCCTCACGCTCCTCCTGCTCGCCCTCCTGCCGGCGGTCGTGCCGCAACTCGGCTGGATCTACTGGGCCGCCCTGGCGGCGATCGCGGGCCTGCTTGCCTGGGAGCACGCGATTGTGCGGCCCGACGACCTCTCCCGGGTCAACCAGGCCTTCTTTCTGGCCAACGCCGCGATCGGGATCGTGCTGCTGGCCTCGATCGCCGTGGATTTATGGCTCTGAGCCGCGTTCCGGTTGCCGAATCGGGCCCGGTGCGGTTTCTTGGGTAGAGCCAAGGTCGGGAAACGGCCGGGCGATTCGATCCTGAGGAGTTTGCTCACCCGATGATTCGAGCCGTTACCCCATCCCTAGATCCAATCCGTGAGAAGGTGGAGGCTGGCGTTCGGCTCACTGCCGCCGAGGCTGAGTCGCTCTGGGATCCGGCCCTCGACCTTCACGAACTGGGGGAACTCGCCAATCTCGTCCGCGAGCGGAAAAGCGGCAACTTTGCCTACTACAACATCAACACCCATCTCAATCCCACAAACGTCTGCGTCTATCGCTGCACGTTCTGTGCCTTCCGGGCCGATCTCCGCGAGGCCCGCGGCTATGTGATGAACGACGAGCAGATCCTGGCCCGCGGTCAGGAGGCGGTCGACGCGGGCTCGACCGAGATGCACATCGTCGGGGGTCTTCATCACCAGAAGGGCTACGACTGGTATCTCAACATCATCAGGATTCTGCACGACGCGTATCCAGCGCTCCATCTGAAGGCCTGGACGCCGGTCGAGATCAACTGGTTCTGTCACCTCACGAAGCGAAGCATCCGCGACATCCTCGCGGAACTTAAACAGGCCGGGCTTGGCAGCCTCCCCGGCGGTGGGGCCGAGATCTTCCACCCCGAGGTCCGTGACAAGATCTGCGAGCACAAGGCCGACACCCAAGAGTGGTTCACGATCCACCGCACCGCACACGAACTCGGCCTGCGGAGCAACGCCACGATGCTCTACGGCCACATCGAGAACGGCTTTCATCGCACCGACCACCTGCTGCGGCTCCGCGAGCTCCAGGATGAAACGGGGGGCTTCCAGACCTTCATCCCGCTCGCCTTTCATCCGGAGAACACCCGGCTATCGCACCTCTCCAAGCCTTCCTCGGCGATGAGCCTGCGGACGATGGCGATCAGCCGGCTCGTGCTCGACAACTTCGACCACATGAAGGCCTACTGGATCATGCTCGGGATCG
>JBBEEF010000121.1:13927-22642 GCA_040880915.1 Pirellulales bacterium | reverse complement strand
CCCGTGCCATCTCGCCGGACGTTCGCTACGGGCATCCTGCCTCTCGCTCGCTTGCAAGGCCGGCGAGATTGGCACGGGCTGGCCCATAGAAGCCCCGGGCGCGAGCCCGGGGACTGCGGGAACAAAGGCCACCCTGCGTGCCACACCGCCCCACATACACGACACCGCTCGAGCCTGGCTTTTGTCCACCTGGTGCGCTACGTCACAGTCCCCCAGCTGGCGCTGGGGGCTTTTATTGGCGCATAGGCCGTGCCGAATAGGATTGCGATCCGCCGCTGCGGTCGCTTGCAAGGCCGGCGAGATTGGCACGGGCTGGCCCTCCCCCTCTCGCACCTAGAAGCGCTAGGCGGGCGGGTATCGACTGGCTCTTTTCAGATAACCCGGTCGATGACGGGGAGTGCCGGCAGGCCGTTGGGCTGCAGGCTCAAGCCGGAACGAGCCGGGACGAGCCGCACGGGGAGTGGCTCTGCCGCCCGTCCACGCGGCCTCGGGGCCCCAAAGAGCGCCAGGCGGACCGTGCCCAGAAAGCCCCGCAGGGAGCCGAACGTGGCCTCCACGGCAGCCGGCTCATAGCCGCAGTGCACCATGCAGTCGGCACACTTCGGATTGCCGCTGGCACGACCGTAGCTCTCCCAGTCGGTCTCGTCCATCAGTTCGCGGAACGTCTTCGCATAGCCCTCGTCGAGCAGGTAGCAGGGGCGTTGCCAACCGAAGAGGTTGTAGGTGGGGGTGCCCCAGGGGCGACACTCGAGATCCCAGTTGCCCTTCAGAAATTCGAGGAACACCGGCGACTGGTTGAATCGCCACCGCCCCGGTGCCCGGTCGAGGATCCGGCGGAAGAGCGCCTGGCTCCGCTCCCGCGGCAGGAAGTGGTTTTGGTCGGGCGCCTTGGCGTAGGAGTAGCCGGGCGAGATCATCATTCCCTCGACCCCGAGGTCCATCACATCGTCGAAGAACTCGCGATAGCGGACGGGATCAGCCTGGGCAAACAGTGTGGAGTTGGTGGTGACACGGAAGCCGGCCCGGCGGGCGGCCCGAATCGCTGCCACGGCCTGGTCGTATACCCCCTCACGGCAGACGGCGTGGTCATGTTCCTCTCTGGGGCCGTCGAGGTGCACGGAGAAGGCGAGGAAGGGGGAGGGGGTGAACCGAGGAAGCATCTCCTCGAGTTTGAGGGCGTTGGTGCAGAGATAGAGATACCGCTTCCGGGCGACGATGCCGGCGACGATTTCCACGATCTGCGGGTGCAGCAGCGGTTCGCCGCCGGGAATCGATACAAGCGGCGCCCCACACTCGTCGACGGCCGCGAGGCACTGCTCTGGCGTGAGGTGTGAGCGGAGAATCTCGGCTGGATGCTGGATCTTGCCACAGCCGCCGCAGGCGAGGTTGCAACGGAAGAGCGGCTCGAGCATGAGCACAAGCGGATACCGGCGGTTGCCCCGCAGTCGCTGCACCGCCAGGTGCCTGAGCACCGCGATCATCTGTCCAACGGGTACGCTCATGTGGTGCCTTCTTGATTGCGGGCCGCCACGGTCCGGCAGAGCGCGACAAGGGGGAAGTAGATGGGGTAGTAGTGGTAGCGGAGGTAGAAGACCTGCGGGAATCCTGTGCCCGTAAATTCCCGCTGGGCCCAGGAGCCGTCGGCCTCCTGGCGGTCGGTGAGCCAGCTGATCCCCCGCTCGACGGCCCGGGAGTCGGCTCGGCCGGCGGCCACGAGGCCGGCGATCGCCCAGGCGGTTTGGGACGCCGTGGTTGGTCCAACGCCCGCAAGCGTCGGGTCGGCATAGCTCTCAGGCGACTCGCCCCAGCCGCCATCGGCCTGCTGGTGGGCATCGAGCCAGGTGGCGGCCCGGGCCACCAGTGGATCGTCCGGCGACAGGCCGATGGCCCGCAACCCCTCGAGTGCCTGCCAGGTTCCGTAGATGTAGTTGACGCCCCAGCGGCCAAACCAAGCCCCGGACGGTTCCTGTGATCGCCGCAGATACTCGACCCCGCGATCCACGGAGGGCTGGCCGCGGCCCAGGCCGCTTTTGCCCATCGCCTCGAGCACCCGGCCGGCGATGTCGGGCGTGCTGGGGTCGATCATGGCGTTGTGGTCGGCGAAGGGCACCTTGCAGAGCAGTTCCATCGTGTTGTCGCGATCGAAGGCCGCCCAGCCGCCATCGGAGCCCTGCATGGCCTCGAGCCAACGACGGCCGCGGGCGATCGCGGCGGCCAGCCGCGCGGGGCGAACCACGCTTGCGTCTTCAGGCCGCCTTTCCGCCTGCCGCTGCCAGGTCGCCAGAGCCACGATCACCATGGCCGTGTCGTCGATGTCGGGATAGAAGCGGTTGGCGTACTGGAAGCACCAGCCCGACGGAGGCACGCTGGCGGCATCCGGCACTCCCCTCACCCAGTCGCCCGGCACGCGGAGTTCGTGGTCGAGCAGCCAGTCGATACCCCGCGCGGCCGACTCCAGCAGCCGCCGGTCGACGGCTCCCGTTGCCTGGGCCGCCGCCTCGGTCAGGCCGATCGCGGTGATTGCGGTATCCCACACCGGCGAGCGACAGGGCTCCACCCGCACGGTGCCGTCCGGCTCTCGCTCGATGAGAAGGTCGAGCTGCCGCCAACACTCCTGCACCTCGGGCGAATCGTCGTCGCAGCCGATCGCCCGCAGGGCAACGATGCTCCAGACGATCGGCGGAAAGATGGCGCCGAGGCCGTCGCTGCCGTCGAACCGCTCGAGCATCCAGCGGCGGCAGGCTTGCACGGCCCGCGCTCGCAGTGGGGCGATGCCCAGCCGCTCGCAGGCCTTCATCACCCGGTCGACGCCGCGGAAGAATCGGGCCCAGCCTCCCTCCCGCGGTGCCGTCCGCGGCGCATCCGCGGTGAAGAGTTCCGCGATGCCACGGCCGGCGGGCAGATTCCGCACTGGCTTGAAGGCCCACATCAGCGACAGGGGAACGATCATCGTCCGCGACCAGGCCGAGACGCGGTGGAGGTTGACCGGAAACCAGTCGGGCAGGAGCACCATCTCCGGGGGCACAGCCGGGCAGGCTGAGTAGGGCACCTGCCCGAGCAAGGCAAGATAGAACTTTGTGAAACTGTTGACGGCCCAGGGCCCACCTGCAGCTGCGATCGCCCGCCGGGCCTTCACCATCGGGGAAGATGCCTGGTCCTGGCCCACGATCTTGAGGGCGAGGTAGGCCTTCACGCTCGCGCTGACGTCGACGGGGCCGCCCGGGTAGATCGCCCAGCCCCCAGCGGGTAGTTGTTCGGCGAGGATCCGGCGGGCGGCGGCCTCCACGCCGGGGCCGGTGAGCCTGTCGGCCCATGCCAGAATCAGCAGGTATTCGCTCTCGAGGATCGTGTCGCCCTCAAGCGGCCCCCGCCAGTGACCATCGTCGGCCTGCCGGAGCCGCAGCCATTCGGCAACCCGCAGGGCGGCCCAGGTCGCCTGAGCGACCGTTGCCTGGCCGTTCTCCAGGGCGGACTGCTGCGGGGGCAGTTCCAGGACACGTGCATGAGAGCCATGCCAGAGCGAGGCCGGCGCCGCGTCGAGCACCTGGGCCGCACCGCGCGGCTGTTCCAGGTTCGATCCGGTGAAGGTCATGCATCCGTCCCTGTGGTGCGGCACCCGCGGGCGATCCGTCGCCTTGTGCACGGTAGAAAGCGTCACGGAGGATAGAGAAACGCGTCGGCAGCGACAAGTACCGAGGCCGCGTGTCATGGTCGGAGTGCCGCGGCAGCACGATCGGGCGTCACGCCAGGAAACATGGGCCGAGTTTGACGCCGGCCGTCGCAGGCTGCCCGCTTAGGAGGCGGGGGCTTCCACGGGCAAGACGACGAGGCAGCGGGTTCCCTGCCCCGGGCGGGATTCGATCGCGAGACTGCCTCCACTGGACTCGATGAGCCGGCGGGCCTTCGGGAGACCGAGCCCGATTCCCCGGCCCGCCTCGCGGCCACTGAAAAACGGGTCACCGGCCCGGGCGGCCGTCTCGGGGTCCATGCCGGGGCCGTCGTCGCCGATCAGAATGCGGGGCTGATCGGAGCCGGGATCCCGACCCGCTTCGACAAGGATGCGACCGCCATCCGCAACAGCCTCCAGGGCGTTGACCAGCAGCATCCGCACCGCCTCCCCGACCTGCGTCGCATCGACGTGAACGGAGAGCGGCGCTGGAGAAGGGCTGTACTCGAGGCGGATGCCCCGGGCGACGGCCTGCGGAACGAGATCCTCGACGACGGGGCGAACGACCGCGTCAACGGAGTTTGTGGTCGCCTGAGGAAGCGGGGGCCGGGCGAAGATCATCAGGCCTCCGATCATGTCGCGAGCCCGGAAGGCCTGGTCGACAATGGTGGCGAGCCGCCGCCGGCGCTCGTGGTCCTGCTCGTCGAGCAGGAGGGCCTGGGCCCGCGCTGCGATGTTCGCTAGCGGGTTGTTGATCTCGTGACCGGCGCCGTAGGCAAACTCCCGCAGGGCTGCGAGCCTGGCTTCCGCCACACGGGCGGCAAACTCTCCCCGCAGGCCGCGCAGCTCCTCGGCCGCCGCCAGAGCCCCCAGCAAGACAATGGCCTCGGGCGAACGTGCCGCCTCTGCCTCATTCGTCGTCCTCACCGCCGCTCCCAACCGAGCCGCGGACGCCGCCGGGGAAACAGCCGAGGGGTGAGAATGCCCGGTCGCGGCCAGTCGCTCGGCAGCCAGCCAGGCGGCGACAGCCGAATCCAGAGCGGCCCGTAACCAGGCCTCTGCCACGCCGGCTTCGGCAGCCTGCAGGGAGGCGAGCACCGCGTGGGCGAGGTGCAGGCAGCCGGCCGGCGAGACCGGCAGGAGTGTGGCTCCGCCGGAAACTGAGAGTGCCAGGCCGGAATCCCTCGGCCGAACGCCCGCTTCCTGTTCGCTACCGGCAATCATGGGCCGCGGAAAACTCCCTGTGAAGACTGAGCGGAACATGCAACCGCCCGCGGACCTAGGCTGGCCCGCGGGCGGTTGCGCAGTGCGGCTGGTGCCACTCGTCAGGAGCCCGAGCCGGATCCGGCCACGCCCGTCTCGATGTCGAGCAGGCCGCAGATCCGATCCACAAGCATCTCGGCCTCGAACGGCTTCTGAAGAAACTCGTTGGCCCCCGAGGCCTTGAGGTCCTCAATTTTGTCAGGCTCGCACATGCCCGAGATGCAGATGATCCGCACCTCGTCCATGGTCGCGTCGCTGCGAACCCGCTGGCAGACCTCCTTGCCGTTGATGTCCGGCAGCATCACGTCGAGCACGATCAGGTCGGGACGGTAGTCCTTCACCATCATGCCGGCATCAAAGCCATTGTTGACGCTCCGCGTCTCGAAACGGCCGTCCCGCTCGAGAACGTCGGTGATCAGCTCGACAAGATCCTGATCGTCGTCTACCACAAGAATCTTCCGCCGGCCGCTCTCGAGCGCGTCGGTCGGAATCCCGTTGTCTCTCATGAAGAGGAACAACTGATCACGCGGGATTCGCCGGAACCGGCTGCCCGGCACCCGAAATCCCTTCAACTGTCCGGAGTCGAAGCAACGAATGATCGTCTGCTGACTCACCTTACAGATCTTGGCGGCTTCGCCGGTCGTGTACACGGTCTTCTGCATGTGCTTTACACCCTCTCCCTGGCCACGGTGCGACCAGTCAAAAACAGCGGCCGGGCCCTCCTCACCGGAGAAGCGGTCCCGAACGCCTAGGCCTCCTTGCCACGAATGAACGCCCTGGATTACCCGGTGGCCGTCAACCCCGTCGCACTCCGTGCCAACGCAGTTGATGCCCTCGGCAGTGCCGAAAATCCGGAAATCCTGCTGGCTAGGGGGACCCGCGGGGTGGGGCGGGGGAGGAAAGGAGGATTTCCGTTCCTCCGACCGCTTCCCTGCGTGCCATCCTTGCCAGACAACCCAACTCTACAGGGTGTTTCCGCGGCGAGTCAATATCGACTCGCTTGCCGTAAATGCCAGGCCCATAAGACTTTGCGTCATTCCGCTCGACACGTACGAAAAACCCTGTCGACCGCGTCTGCCCAGCCCCCCGCCCAGCCATGTGCCGACCTGGACGCACCTAGGTGAGTTCCGCCGAGCCGGAGGCGACGATCTCCAAAAGTTCGATGGCTGGCCGGCCGTCGAGCGTGATGGTGGCAACGCGGCCGAAGGTTTCTGCGGGAACTGCGGTGTTGCAGAGCGCCGCGAGCTCGGGGCCGACTGCGATTCGCACCAGCGACACGTCGTGCACCTCGCAGAGCAGGCCCGCTGCAAGAAGGATCCGACCCAGCGGCGTGGTTTCACGGCGGATTGCCTCGGCCATGACGGCGGGCAGTCGCGCGAGATCGATCCGCACGACGCCGTGCTGCACGATGCGTCCGGCGGGCGTTGTCAGGAGAATCTCTCGGGCGTAGCGGCCGTCATCGCCGAGCCGGCTCGAGGCCACGACCAGACCGACCGGGCCGCCGTGAAACCGCTCCATCGCCACCGTCATGTGGCTCGGATGGTCGAGCAATTGTCGGGGGCCGGCGGGCAACTCCTCAGGAGCGGCCGGCGCGAATCGGGCAAACGCGTCGAGGTCTTCGTGAAAGAGGCGAGCCAGTTCACGGGCCCTCTGCACGGCATCGGGAGCGGCACAGGCCATCAGCCGCCCGTCGCCCCGTCGGGCACGGCCAGGTCAAGGAGAAACTCGAGCACCTCGCGGAGCCGGCCCAGCCGACACTCGGCCAGGGCAAGGGAGGCGAGCCGCCGCTGCTCGGCGGCGACCTCGATTGCCCGGGGCACAACGCCGGCCTGCTCGTAGAGACCGCGGGCTTCCGCCAGCAGTCCGCCCGCGTCGGCTTCCCCAGCAGGACGCGCCGCCGCAGCGGCGATCCCGCGGAGCCGCTCCTGAGCGGACGCCGGCAGCCGCTCGAGCGCCAAGGCCCAGAGGAGCGTCGGCCGCCCACCGATCAGGTCGCCGGCGGCCCGCCGGTCGTTTTCGAGATCGCCTCCCCAGTCTTTGAGGTCATTGAGCACCTGGAATCCGGTGCCCACGTGGAGGGCGTAGCGATCGATCGCCGCGGCCGCCGCGGGCTGCACGCCGGCGAGCCGGATGCCCATCGCGATGGCGGCCTCGAAGGCGGGCGAGGTCTTGAGGCCATAGATCCTGATCGCCTCCGCGGGCAGCAGGCTCTTGTCGGCGGCATCCCGCCACCAGAGTTCGGCCCCCTGACCTTGGGCCAGCCGCACGTGGGCGTCGGCCAAGATCGTCACGAGGTCTTTCAGGGTCGCGGCCTCAACGCCCGGCAGCGCGGCGACGATCCGGTAGCCCGCGCCGAGGAGGTAGTCACCGGCGTTCAGGGCCGCGGCGATCCCCCGTTCCCGATGGAGCGTGGGCCGGCCGTACCGCATCGCGTCGTCATCCTCGATGTCGTCGTGGACGAGCGAAGACTTGTGGAAGATCTCGATCGCGACCGCGGCAGCGCGGGCCGCGTCTCGCGACGCCTGGCCGGTGACGGCCAACGCCTCCCGTCGCTCGCGGAGGTCGGTGATGACGGCGTCAAAGGCTGCGAGCGTGACGAACGGCCGCAGGAACTTGCCTCCTCTGGCGAGGAAGTCGGCCGACATTTCAGCCGTGGCCGTGAGTGGCGAAATCGAGTCGGCGGCAAACCCCTCGGTGCCGTTGCCGAGCAGGCCGGGCTGGCCGATGCTCTCGGCGAGCGTTGCCAGCGCGGTCGGCCGAAACATCTCCGCTGCCTCTCGGAGCAGGGGCAGGTAATCACCCACAGGGGCCGCCGCGCCGCCGGCCACGCCCACCAGGCCGAGCACCCACTCAACGTCGATCGCCGAGGCTTCGAGTGCTTTTGCGCAGGAACCGGGGCTGGATGCGTTGGCAGGAAGCGGCTCGAACGGTACGGCCGCCACCGGCAGGGCGAAGGCTGGCACCATGCCAAATGCTTTTTCCAGATCCCGCAGCCGGGCGACGCCGAGGACGCCGTCGTACTGCCCGGTGAGGAGCGACCCAATGGCAGCCACCGCGCGTGACGTCGACTCGACTGTCCAGCCGCTGTCGCGGGCCGCGGCCCAGATCGTGGCAATCCCGCAACCGGCGCCGCAGGTGCGGGGCACGCCCGTGGCGACGAGAGCCGCTGGGCCAGAGAGGGGGCAATCAGGCAGGAGCAACAGCCGCCGCCCCGACGCTCCGACGGCAAGCCGGCTCCGCCAGAATTCCGATACGACCGTGACCATTGTCCAGCCGACGGCGTCGCCGCCAGCGCCGGCCCTGCGAACCAGGGTCCGGGCCTGCTCTCGCAAGCCTGCCGCCGACCGGACCTCGCCGGGCATGCCCTCGGCTCGCCACGAGGCCACGAGGTCGGCCGCCATCGCCCGCAGCCGCTCCCGCACGTGCCGGGGGGCTGGGCAGGCGAGTCGCTCGCCAGTCGGAGGGGCTGCCGGTAGCGGCGAGGCGGATTTGTGCACGTGATACCTTCGAAACGACCCGGAAGCGCCAGCCCGGAGGAGTGGCGGGAACTAGAGATGAGAACCGGATTTCCTGGCTGGGGCTAACCCACACGGCCGCTCGGGCCTTGGGGCCCCGAGGGTACCAAATGCCTGAAAAAAGGCTCCACTGGCGGCAGATTACCGGGTTTACGTCCCGCTGGCCATCTCGTCCGATCGTGGGCGACCGGAGCGTGGCTGGCGCGGCCAATCGGTGCGCCACGTCGCAGTCCCCCGGCTCGCGCCGAGGGCTTGTATTGCGAAAGGGGC
>JBBEEF010000121.1:0-13827 GCA_040880915.1 Pirellulales bacterium | reverse complement strand
GAGCGAACGCATAGAAGCCCCTGGGCGCGAGCCCGGGGACGGCGGGTGATTGGGCGGTGTGGCGCCGGATTCAGCGGTGGGGCGAGCGAACGCATAGAAGCCCCTGGGCGCGAGCCCGGGGACGGCGGGTGATTGGGCCGTCCTGCTGGCCATCTCGTCCGATCGTGGGCGACCGGAGCGTGGCTGGCGCGGCCAATCGGTGCGCCACGTCGCAGTCCCCCGGCTCGCGCCGAGGGCTTGTATTGCGAAAGGGGCGAGCGAACGCATAGAAGTCCCTGGGCGCGAGCCCGGGGACGGCACCAGTGATTGGGTGGGGCGAGCGAACGCATAGAAGCCCCTGGGCGCGAGCCCGGGGACGGCACCAGTGATTGGGCGGGGCGAGCGAACGCATAGAAGCCCCTGGGCGCGAGCCCGGGGATTTTACCGCGAAACACGATAGCTGCCGCAAACCGAACGTTAGGCGGGCGACCCGAAGAAGGCCGGCAGGAGCGAATCGACCTGGAGAAGACCCTGCCGGCTGAGAATGGGGCTCGGTGCGATCCGCTCGAGGTGGCCGGCCGCCCGCAGCGACTCCCACGCGGCGGCCCACTCGACGAGCGGGTCGATGCCGTACTTCGCGTGGAGCCGGGTGGTATCCAGCCGCCCCCGCTTGAGCTGGAGCACGAGTTCCCGCACGAGCAGGTCCCGTCGCGTGGCCGCGAGCCCGCGGTGGATTGGCAGCCGGCCCCCCTCAACCGCCGCGAGGTAGGGATCCCAGTGGGGCTCGTTCTGGTAGTGGACCCCGGAGAGATGGCCAAAGCTTGCCACGCCGAGAGCCACGAGGTCACTTCCCTCCCAGAGCATGTCGCGATACTTGAAGTGCACGCGAGCCGGGTCGCGGACGAGCGTGTAGCCGCTCGAGATGGCGTAGCCCTGCTCGAGGAAGCGGTCGAAGGCCCAGCCCACCCATTCCCGCTTCGTGGGCCAGTCGGCTACGGGCACGGTGCTGCCGCCGTCCTTCGCGTCGCGAACGAAGACCGTATTGAACGGGAGCTCCATCTGATAGATCGTCACGCTGTCGGGCTCAAGGGTGAGCGTCCGCTCGACCGTCCGCCGCCACGACTCGGCCGTCTCGCCGACCATGCCGGCGATCAGGTCAACGTTTGTGCTGGGAAACCCGGCCGCCTTGATCCAGTCCCAGGCGTGGAGAATCTCGGCCGAGAGGTGAGCCCGGCCGTTGGCCTCGAGAATCCGGTCGTCAAAGTTCTCGACCCCGAGCGAGATCCGTGTCATGCCCAGGGCCTTGAGCGCCTTGACCTTCGGCTCCGAAAGCGTGCCCGGCTCGCACTCGAAGGTGACCTCCTCGGCGTCGTCCCAGCCGAAGCTCTCGTGGATGCCTGCTACGAGCCGCTCGAGCTGCTTGACCGACAGGAACGAGGGCGTGCCCCCGCCGAAGTAGACGTAGCGAAGCGTCCGTCCCGTCACTGCTGGCTGGCCGGCGACGAGCGCCGCCTCCCTGGCGAGGGCGAGCGAATACCGCTCGACGTCGCTCGCTGCCACGTCGGTGTAGACGCGGAAGTAGCAGAACTTGCACCGCTTTCGGCAGAAGGGCACGTGGAGGTAAAGCCCCAGCGCCGCGTCGGTGGCCGGCGCGGCGAACGCGGCCGCCACGTCGGGCACCGCGGCGGTTGTCCACCGCGAGAAGGGTGGGTAGTTGGCGACGAAGTAGGAGCCGGGCTCTGTGGTGTCGCTCATGACTCAAGTTTTTCGTCGTCGGCGGGTGCCGAGGAAGCCGGGATCGGCGGCCGCTTGAAGAGCGTTGGGAAACACCCCGTTCGCGGGCTTCTACAGCCCGCGGGCGGCGAGCAGATCGGCGTAATCCCGCAGGTGATAGCCTACCTTGACGCGGTCGAGGACGCGGCACAGTCCCCGCAAGGCCACGCCCATGCCGTCGGGACCGCTCGTGCCGCCAAACTGGCCGCCGCCGCGGACGTGGGGCTCGAGATCGAGGAACACGCCCGGGATGCCGCGGCGGCTGAGTTTCTTCGTGAGGGCGGGCAGCATGGTGCCCAGGTCGGCCAGAATTTTCTCGTGGCCGCCGGCGCCGATGTCGGCGGGTACAAAGTTGGTGAGCTTGTCTTCTTCGACGTGCTTGCCCCGCTGGGAGGCCTTCACGGGGCGGTAGTCCTTGATGTGGACCCAGCCGAGGCCCGGCTTCATCGCCAGCCACTGCTTCCACACGTCGGCGGTCGAGAAGCCCTGCGCGATCAGGTTGGCCGCGTCGAACACGAGCACGAGGCCCGGGTGGTTGACGCGGCGGTAGATCTCACCGAGCAATTGCCCGGTGCGACCCACGAGATTGGCTTCGACCTCGAGGCCGAAGGTGAGGTCGGAGCGGTGGCAGGCCTCGGCGATCCGGCCGATCTGATCGACCGCCTGCTCGAGGTGGTCGGCCGGGTCGGCGTCTCGGGGCGGATAGAAGGAGAAGCCGCGGATCAGCTTCGTCTCGAAGGCGTGGGCCAATTCACAGGCCCGCGTCACGTCCTTGGCGAGGTAGTGCTTGAAGGGTACATACGCGTTCTTCGTGCCGTCGGCCTTGTCGACGAGTTTCACCTTACCGATCGGCGAGGCGATCGAGGCAACGTTGAGGCCGTACTGGTTTTCGAGGTGGCGGAGTTTCTGGATTTCCCCAAGCGTCAGCTTCATCACGTTTTTGATGCCCTTGCCCACGTCGATGTGGCGGAGCGAGTAATACTCGAGGCCGAGCGCAGCGAGGGCCGAGAACTGCTCGACGGCCGTGAGGTTGAACGCGGCCTCGTCGGCAAGCGCCGAGAGCAGGACCTGGGGCTGGGGCATGGGAAGCTCCGGGGAAAACGCGGGGTGATCGGGAGGCGACAGGTCAGGGAACGGGCGCCAGGTGGTCGCCCGCCGGATGAGACACGGCGATCCGGGAGCGGATGCCCCCGCGGGGCGTGAACTCGGCCAGGAGCGTGATCCGCCGCGGCTGGAGGACAGCTACGAGGTCGTCGAGGATCGAATTGGTGACGTTCTCGTAGAAGATCCCTTCGTTGCGGAAGGCCTGGAGGTAGAGCTTGAGGCTCTTGAGCTCCACGCAGATCGTGTCTGGAACGTAGCGGAAGGTGAGCGTGCCGAAGTCGGGCTGGCCGGTCTTTGGGCACATGCTTGTGAACTCTGGGCAGATGTGCTCGATCGTGTAGTCTCGCCCCGGAAACCGGTTGGGAAACGTTTCGAGCTGGTCGCGGGAAGGCGGTTGGTGCGTCATGATGAAGGGAAGTGTGCCATGAAAAACCCTCCCCCGATAGACACCCGCGTCGCGGCCGGGCAGGGTGGGGCGGTCGACGCCGGTACCCGGCGGGCGGTCGTGCTCCTGTCGGGCGGCCTCGACTCGGCGACGGCGGCCGCCTGGGCGATTGCCGAGGGCTTCATGCTCACGGCCCTGTCGATCGCCTACGGCCAGCGGCATGCCGTCGAGCTGGAGGCGGCCCGCGACGTCGCGCGGTCGCTGGGTATCGTCGACCATGTCGAACTCGCGGTAGACCTCGCCGCCTTCGGGGCAAGCGTGCTGGTGGATTTGCACGCCGCCGTCCCCAAGGGCCGCAGCGACGCCGAGATCGCCCATGGCATCCCGGCCACCTACGTGCCCGCGCGAAACACCGTGTTTCTCTCGCTGGCGCTCGCGCTCGCCGAGGCCCGCGGTGCCGAGGCGATCGTGCTGGGGGTCAATGCGATCGACTACAGCGGCTATCCCGACTGCCGGCCGGAATACCTGGCCGCCTTCGAGTCGCTCGCGCGGCTGGCCACGAAGGCGGGTGTCGAGGGACATGCACCACGGATCGTCGCGCCGCTTGTATCGCTGTCGAAGGCCGAGATCATCCGCCTTGGCCAGGCGCTTGGCGTTGACTATCGGCTGACGACGAGCTGCTACGACCCAGCCCCCGGAGGCCGCCCTTGTGGAGCGTGCGATTCGTGCCTCCTGCGGGCCGCGGGCTTTGCGGCAGCCGGACTCGTCGATCCGCGTGGGGTGATGGGCGGGGTGAATGGCGGGGTGGTTCGTTGACCCGCCGTCCCCGGGCTCGCGCCCGGGGCTTGTATGCGGGGGGGTTGGCTGCACCTTGTATGCGGGGTGGTTCGTTGACCCGCCGTCCCCGGGCTCGCTGCGGGGCTTCTATGATGTGGGGGCTCGTTGGCCAGGAACTCTGTTGATGCGGATCGCCGAAATCTTCGCGTCGCTGCAGGGGGAGGGGCTTCTGGCCGGCACCCCGAGCACGTTTGTCCGCACGAGCGGCTGCAACCTGCGGTGCGTGTGGTGCGACACGCCCTACACATCCTGGGAGCCGGAGGGGGAATCGCTCTCTGTGGCCGATGTGCTCGAGCGGGTCCGATCACTCTCGCCGCGGCACGCGGTGGTCACCGGCGGGGAGCCGCTGCTCTTTCCCGAGGCGGTCGCAGTCTGCCGCGACCTGCGGCGGGCAGGCTGGCATGTCACGGTCGAGACCGCCGGCACGGTGCTGCCGGAAGATACCGCGGGGTTGGCGGCCGATCCGATTGCCGACCTGATGTCGATCAGTCCTAAACTCGCTTCCTCGACGCCCGCTCCGGAGACGCCCGGCGGCTGGCGGGAGCGGCATGAGCGGGACCGACGGCGGGACGATGTGCTTTTTGCGCTGATGGCCGCAGCACCGCATCAGCTCAAGTTTGTGATCGACTCGCGGGGTGACCTCGCTGAGGCGGTCCGCTGGCTCGCCGACCTGGGCCTTGCCACGGGGGGCGTCGATCCGGCCGTGGTCTGCCTCATGCCACAGGGCCGCGGCGACGAGGAACTCGCCCGCACGGCCGCCTGGCTCGAGCCGGAGTGCCGCCGGCTCGGCTTCCGCTTCGCGCCCCGCCACCACGTGGCCTGGTTTGGCCACGCCCGGGGCACGTGAACGGTTTTGATCATCCGCTCAAAGCCTGAGACGCAAGCCTGCGGAGAAGCGGGGATGTCTTCGTTTTCACGCCGGCTTGGGGGCGTGGCCCCGCGGGCCGAAGGCAAGCACCGTCGCGGCACCGACGCCCACGATCAACATCCCCGCGAGGAAGAACGGGCTCACATCGCGGAGGGCGACTCCCTGGAGCATGCTCGACGTGAGCGTGTTGATCACCGGTGCGCAGCCGAACACGACCGGCATCACCGTGAAGGGCTTGCCACCAAGGGTGAACGCGAGGATCGTGCCAAGCGCGCCGACCGCGCCAAACGCCCCGCCAGCGAGGCTCCAGGCGATCCCGCCGGCATGCCAGCTGCCGGAGTCGCCAAGCGGGCCAAGCAGGCCCAGGGGCACGAGAAAGGCGATCAGAAAGTAGGCGATTCCGATGCACAGCAGTGGCCGCAGCCGGCTTCCCTGCATGGCGGCCTGACCGCGGTGGAGCACCGGCCCGTAGGCGCCCCAGCAGACCACCGTCAGGGCGATGGCCAGGAGTATCTCGACGAACCGCTCCACACCCTTCTCGGTCGGCCGGGCCGCAGCAGGCGCTTCGCCGGCCGCAGCGGGCGGGCTGGCATCACCGGCGGCTTGCATCGCGAGCTTCACCGCCGGCGGCTCGGCGGCGGGCGCTGGGGGCTGCGGCTTGAAGATGAGCACCGTGACAGCGCCGGTGATCACCAGGAGCAGGCCCGCCAGGAACGGTGCCTTGAGTTGGTTGAAGGCGCGGTTCATGGTCGCCGTCAGGAGCGTGTTCACCACTGGAGCGCCGCCGAAGACCAGCGGCATCACGTAGATCGGCCGGCCGCCGAACGAGAGAGCGAGGATCACGCCGAGGGCGCCGAGCGCGCCGCAGGTGCCCGCCAGCAGGCTCCAGAGCACGCCGGTCGTCGTCCAGCTTCCCTTCTCACCGCCCCGCGCGAGCAGGGCCACCGGCACGACCACCGCGATCAGAAAATACGCGATCCCGACGCACATAAAGGGCCGCAGCGCCGAGTGGAGCGACTCGCGGCCGAGGTGGAGCACCGGCCCGTACACGCCCCAGCACAAGGCTGTCAGGGCGATCGCAGCCAGCATTCCGAAAAACTGCGTCATCAGGAATTCTCCGGTGAATCGTTTCCGACCCAGAGCATACCCGAGGGCCTGGGTCGCTCTGGGATTTTCATGGGCGGTTTCGCCGTTTGAGATTGGGTGACCTGGGCGCGAGAGCCGGTCTTGCTCGTGAGCAAATAACAGCCGCGGGCGGCGGTCAATCGCCCGCAAGCCGCCCGGTCAGCTCGCTGGTGTCATGCGGCCGGCGAACCGGCCGAGCAGGTCGAGTGCGGCCCGGCCCACCTGCTCGACCGTGATCAGCCGCAGGCAGTCATGATGGCCCAGCGGGCAGTCCGGCTTGCCGCACGGGGAGCAGGCAAGATCGAGCCGAAGCTCGGTGCACCGGGCTGGATCGGAGCGGCCCAGCCGCGGATCTGTGGGGCCAACGAGCGCTACCGTCGGCACCCTGAAGGCCGCCGCGATGTGCCGCGGCCCGCTGTCGCTCGACACGGCAAGCGTTGCCCGGGCGAAGACACCCTTCGAGAGCCCGATCGGCAGGTCGGGCACCTCGTGGAGGCCGCGGACGGTCGGCAGGTTTGCTCGGCCCACCACGGCGCGGGCTTCATCGCGGTCGGCGGGCCCGCAGTGGACGAGGATCCTCGCGAGCGGGATTCGCTCGGCAAGCCAGGCTGCGAGGGCGGCGAGCTTCTCGTGGCCCCAGGCCCGAGCCGAGCCGTTTGAGCTGTTGTCGTTGAGGATGACGAGCGGCCCCGACTGGCCGGGAAACAGGTCCGCCAGCACCGCGTCGCCCCGAGCAAGCTCCGCCGGCGTGGCGATGAGTTCGACGTCGAGCGGTCCCCTGGGGACGCCGAGAGCCGCCGCCACGTCCATGAATGCCTGCGGCGGCGGGATGATTTCGGGCCGCCCTCGCGAATCGCGGTGGGGCGGCACGGCATCGGTGAGCAGCCACCGCCGCATGCAGGCCGCCGCACCCACACGGCGGCGGACTCCACCACGCCAGGCGAGGGCCGCCGAGGAGAGCGAGTTGGGCAGGATCACGGCCAGGTCTGGTCGCGTGGTCCGGAGGGCCCGGGCGGCGGCGGCAAACCCGGCGGCCGGGTCGCGGCGGTGTCGGTCGTAGGTAATGAAGCCGTCGAACCAGGAAGATCCCGTAAACAATTCAGCGATCACTGGTCGCATCACGCCGGTGATTCGGGCCGCCGGAAAATGGCTCCGCACCGCTCGGACCGCCGGCGTGGCCATGATGGCGTCGCCGACCCAGCGGGGCATGATGATCGCGATCTGCATCGCAGTACCGTAACGGCACATTGTGCCGCGGGGCAAAGCCGGTTGCGGCATGGCCGAGTGGCGGCGGCGGCAGCCAAACCCGACCGCCGCCGGCCGTCAGGCGAAGGGCTGGTAGGTGGGTGTGATCACGAGTTCGGGCACAATGACGTGGGCCGGCAGTTTCGCAAGCATGACCACGCAGGCGGCGATGTCTTCGGGGTGCACCATCGCCGCCCGCCGCTCTGCTGGCACCGGCTCCGGTCGCTGCTCGAGGATCGGCGTGTCGACCTCGCCCGGATGGATTGAGCTGACGCGGATCCCATGGGCCCGCTCCTCGATGCCCACGGTGCCGGCCAGGCCCGCCGCGCCAAACTTCGACGCGCAGTAGCCCGGCCCCGCCAGCGGCAGGGCCCGCCGGCCCGCGATCGAGGCGATGCTCACGATCAGCCCGTCGCGGCGGGCCCGCATCCCCGGCAGCACGGCCTGGAGCACGTTGAAGAGCCCCGTGAGGTTTACCGCCACGAGCCGATCGAAGTCGGCCGGGGCAAGCTCGGCCATCGATCGCCGCATAACATTGATGCCGGCAGAGTTGACGACGATTTCCGGAGGGCCGGCGTGTGTCTGCGTCCAGGCGACGAGATCGGCGAGGGCTTCGCGGTCGGTCACGTCGCAGACCCGGCCCAACACCGCCCCGTTGCCGCCGGCCTGCGTCGCCTCCGCTGCCGCCCGTTCGAGCTTGGCTGGATCGCGGCCGGCGATCACTACCCGGCAGCCCTCGCGGGCGAGTGCGGAGGCAACGCCCAGGCCGATGCCGCTGCTGCCTCCGGTGACGATCGCGACACGATTGGTAAGGCTCATCATGGGTTCTCCTGGGGTGCGCTTTTCTACTCCGCCGGCGGGCGGCTGGGAATCATGTGGCGGGTTGCGGCGACCGCCGCCGCCACGAGCGCAGCCCCGAGCGATCCACCGCAGGCAAGCATGATCCACATCAGCGGCAGGCTGGCCCGGCCCTCGGCGAGCGGTGGTGCTACGGCCAGGCAGGCGGCGGCCGTGCCAACCGCAAGGCCGAGGCCGACCATCGAGAGCGTTTCGAGAACAAGCAGCCCGCGGACGCGGCCGAGCGTGAAGCCGACCGCTCGCAAGACGGCGAGCTGGCCGAGCCGCTCGAACATGCCCTGCGCCTGCACGGCCGCCACGCCGGCAGTTCCCAGCAACAGGCCGAGCGTGCCGAGCGCCTGGAATCCCGCCAGGAAGGTGTTCTGCACCGCCTGCAGGCTCGCGAGCCTGCGAACCGCCGGCGTGACGGTCGTGCCGGCATCGGCCCAGGCGGCGGCGATCGCCGGGCGGACCTCCTCGCGACGGTTGGCCGGCACGCCGGTTGAGTCGACAAGCGCCATTCCATAGCCCGACCGGTCCGGAAAGACCCGCTCGAATTCCCGCTCCGCCACGAGCACGAATCCCTGCAGGATGCCCGGCTCGAGGAGGCCGACGATCTCGAACTCGACCGCTTCTCCCGCGTCGTCGACGAGCGTGAAGCGGCTGCCCACGCCGCCGAGTTTGAGGCCCCACTGGGCCGTGGCCTGGTCGAGGATCGCGGGAATCGCAGCGGCAGGGCCGGTCGCTAGGGGCCGCACAAGCAACTGCCAGGCCGAGTCGAGCCCCGGCGGGTTGGGGCGAGTCGGGAGTGGTGCATGATCGAGGAACCGGAAGCCGCCCCGGGCGAGGAACCCGGGGCCGACGCCGAGCACGGTGGGCCGCAGCGTGGCGTAGAGGTTTGTGCAGGCGGCATCGTCACCGCTGCTCGTGCGGAGGCGGGCGATTTCGCAGCCGGCCAGCACCTCCTCCTGGCGTGACGACAGGCCGAGCATCTTTCGCTCGTCGGGATCCGAGGGATCGACGCCAGTGGCGTCGCCGAAACTCACAAGTTCGGTCCAGCCGCCGGTGGGGCTAGCGGGGTCGGCCGGATCAACGGGAGGTCGCTGGGCGAACGACGACACGGCGACCACGAGAAACGTGGCGGCGGCCACGATCGCCGCCACCGAGAAGGCCCTCGTGGGCGCGAAGGCGAGGTTGCGGCGGGCGAGGCCTGACAGCGTTCGCACCGGCGCGGATGTTGCTGCGGCCGAAAGCCAGAGCCATCCTGCCGCGAGCAGCCCGGCGAGACCCGCAAAGCCTGCCGCAAAAAATAGCCCGACCGCGGCCTCCGGCCTCGCGTTGCCGCCGACCAATGCGATGGTGATGGCGAGGGCGAGGCATGCGACCGCCGACGCTCGTCCCAGCCAGCGGCGGCCGCGGGGCCGCGGCTCCGCCGGTCGCTCTCCCCCGCGGAGCAGTTCAAAGGGTGGGGTGCTCCCGGCCCGCCGCGCGGCTGCTGCCAGCGCCACGAGCGACACAGCCAGTGCGGCCGCCCCGCCCGCGGCCAGTGGAGCGAGCGCCGGTGCGGGCCCGAGAAACAGCTGCGCCGACCCCGCTTCCACGTTCGCCTCCCAGCGGCCGCCGAGGATCGCCAGGAGCACGCGGGCCCAGAGCGGGCCCAGGAGCGTGCCAACGGCCACGCCGGCCACTGCGGCCAGGCCACCCACGCTGACGAGCAGCCGCACGAGCCGCCGCGGGCTCCAGCCGACTGCCGCGAGGATGCCGAGGTCACGGCGGTGGGCCGCCACGAGCAGGCCGAAGAGCAGCCACGTGAGCAGCAGACCGGCGGCCACGACGAAGCTCGAGAGCGCGAGAAACAGGCTGCCGAATGGGGTTGATCCGCGGGACGCCTCGAGCGCCTCGGCGAGTAATGGTGTGATGGTGAGGCCCATCGGCTCGGGTCGCAGCGACGCGGCGAGGCGGGCGGCCGTCGCGGCCGGATCGAGGACCGACCCGGCGGGAACGAGCCACGTGGTCGTGGCCCCGAAGCGGCTGCCCGCGAGCCGCCGGGCCGTGGCGAGCGTGACAAACGCCTTGGGGGTGGCCCGGTACTGCTTCCAGTAGCGATCGTCCTCGTCGTTTGGCGGCGAGGACCGGACGCGGGCTGCGTCGAAAGGGAAGGGGGGATCCCAGTCCGCGATCGAAGCCTCGTCGGTAATGCCCTCGACCTCGGGCACGACCTCGCGGGCCGTCGCTGCGGACCGCATCGCAGCGATTCCGGCAATGGTCAGTTCGGTGGTCGACTCGACGACCTGTCCGTGCACGGTCTCCGGCTCAAAGAGGGTGATGCTGATCCGGTCACCGACCGCCACCGGCCGTCCTTGGGCCGCGAGATCGTCCGCCATCCAGCGGTCGATGATGATCCCGTCGTCGGGGGGCAGGGGGAGCGGTCGGTCCGCGTCGTCGAGGAGATCACCGACCGGCAGCGACGTGGTGTCGATCCCCAGAACGGTCGAGTAGGGCACGCTGCCCTGGCCCGTGACCGCAGGGCTGCCCGCTGCCAGGGCGTTGGCGAGGAAGACGAGCGTGGGCTGTCCGCCGAGCGGCTCGAGCACGTCGGCGGCGGCTGCGTCAACCTCTGGCGAGAGGATGAGCCGCTCGGCGACAAGCCGCAGGCTCGGCGGGTCTGCGCTTGCCTGCTCGAGCGCGAGGCCGTAGTCGGCGAGCGTGGGCTCGAGGTGGCTGCGGAGCCAGTCGGAGGCGTCGATGCCGGCCGGCATCCCGACGGCGAAGGCGGCGTTGACCGCGTCGTCGCGCCTGAGAATGCGGCGGGCGGTCGCGAGTGATGTCACGACGAGCGGCCCGGTGGCCTGCACCGGACGCAGCGAGAACTGGCCGAGGCCGCGGTCGGGGAGCACGGCCGCGACGGAGAGCCGCCTGCCATCCGACCCGCCGGTCCGACGTCCCAGCGGGCTGTCGGCCGGCACGCTCGATCGCCGCGGCAGCCGGAGCACGAGCGGGTCGCCCGGCGCGAGCCCGACCGCGTCGGCCAGCGGCCCGTTGACGAGCACCGCATCGGCCGCGAGCGGCGGTGGTGCTGGCTCGTAGCCGAGCGCTGCCGGATCATCACAGGCCAAGAGCATGGCCCGCGACGTGCCGCCCCGGCCGTCGGAGACGGTCACGGGCATCACGATCGCGGGCACCACGTGCCGCGGACCGCCGTCGGCCGCGGCCGCTGCCAGCCGCTCCACGAGACCGGCCGTGAAGAACGATGAACCCACCACCGCCGCCTCGACGCGGCCGAGCCGCTCGAGCGCCAGCGACCGCAGACCCCGCTCGAGAGACGAGCCAACCGAGACCGCCCCGGTGATCGTCGTGGCCACCACGCCACAGGCGGCCGCCAGCGCCACCACCTGCGGCCACCACTGCCGGGCCAGCGTGATCGCCAAGCGGCCGAGCGATCCCACCGGCGGCGGGCTGTGGTTGCTCATGGTTCGAGCAATCCGTCGACGAGTCGCCGCACGCCGCCGACCCGGGCTGCCAGCGTGTCGCCATGGGTCACAACCACGAGCATGCCGCCGCTTTCGGCGGTGAGTTCGACGAGCGTGTCGGCGACTTCGGCGGCGGTCTCGGAATCGAGCTGTCCCGTCGGCTCGTCGGCGAGCACGAGGCGGGGAGAGAGCACAAGCGCCCGGGCCACGGCCACCCGTTGCCGCTCGCCGCCGGAGAGTTCGCCGGGGCGATGGCCGAGGCGGCCGGCCAGGCCCACGCGTTCGAGGAGCCGGCGGCCACGGGCGATGATCTCGGGAGTGGCCCGTCCGGCGGCGAGGGCGGGCACGATCACGTTGTCGAGCGCCGTGCAGCCGGCGAGCAGGTGGTGTTCCTGAAACACGAAGCCGATCCGGCGGTTGCGGAAGGCGGCCCGGTCGCCGGCGGATCCCGCGAAGGGATCGACGCCGTCGAGCCGGATGCCGCCGCCCGACGGCTCCTCGAGAACGCCGATGATCGCCAGGAGCGTGCTCTTGCCGGATCCGGACGGCCCCATGATCGCCATCCTGCCCCCCGGGGAGAGCGTGAAGGAAACCTCATGGAGCACTCGGAGGCTGCCTGTGCCACCGGCGTAGGACTTCGAAACACCGTCGACCACGAGCATGCCGCTCTCCTCACGCCCCGCCTGCGTCGGCCGCATTCCGATAGGTCGCCAGCCGGTCGACGACTTCGGCTGGGAGTGGCACCGGCTCCGGCCGGCCGCCCGGATGCATCAGACAGCGGACAGCCACGATCCTGCCGTGGGCCACGGCGACCCCGGCGTGCGTAAACCCAAAGCCATACGTCACGCTCGTTCGGCCGACCGTCTCAACCGCCACGGCGATGTCGACCTCGTCCCCGAAGCGAACGGCGGCGGTGTAGTCGCAGGAGGCGGAGACCCGCGGCCAGCTCGCATCGACGCCGTCGGCAGATCGCTCGACAACCGGCACGCCGGCTGCCCGCAGGAGTTCATGCTCGGCCGACTCCATCCAGACGAAGAAGGCTGAGAAATGCACGATGCCCGCGGCGTCGGTGTCACGAAACTCAACGCGGCGGCGGGTCGTGAAGGGCATGAGGGGCTAACTCCGGAGTGGCAATTATACGCACTGCGGGAACCAGCAATTGGCCGGCTGGAAGCCTGCCCCACTCTCGAATGGTCAATCCGAGACGTACGGCAGGAGCGCCATGAAGCGAGCCCGTTTGATTGCCCGGGTCACGGCATGCTGGCTTGCGGCCGTGCAGCCACTCTTGCGGCGGCCAATGATCTTGCCCTGCCGGTTGACGAGTTTGCCCAGGAGTTCGAGGTCTTTGTAATCGACATACATCGGTCGCGGCCGGGCGCCATCAATGAAGATCGGGTCGCGCCGCTTAACCTTGGGCTTCGGCTTGGCCTTCTTACGGGCCATCTTGGCGGTCTTTTGACGGGCACCGGCAAAACTCATAACTCTCTCTTCAGGTCGGTCGTTGTGAACGAAAGGACGAAACGAATCGACAGAAACCGCAATCGTGGATGATACCGTCAAATAATGATCACGGAAGCCGGGGTCAACAATCCCCGGCTCCCGTGATGCATGTTGAATGTCTGCGGGAGCTTTTAGTAGCGGTCGCCACCACGGCCACCACCGCCGCCACCGCCGTAGCCACCACGGCCACCGCCGCCGCCGCCGCCGTAGCCACCACCACCACCGCCGTAGCCGCGGCCACCGCCGCCGCCGCCACCGCCGCCGCCACCACCACCACCACCACCCGGACGAGGCGTCCGCTCACGGGCCTCGTTGACCGTCAACGGACGACCGTTGATCTCGTGCCCATTGAGCGCCGAGATCGCGGCCTGCAGTCCCTCGTCGGTCTCCATCTCCACAAACCCAAAGCCGCGAGACCTGCCGGTCTCACGGTCCGAAATCACCTCGGCGGCTCGGACCGCTCCGTGCGGTGCGAACATCGCCTCCAAATCCTGTGACGTGGTGGACCAGGGGAGGTTCCCCACGTAAATCTTCCGGGACATAAACTCTCAACCTCGAGAAAAGCGGGAACTGATTCACCAACCGAATCGACTACGTCGACCTTCGCCTGAGCACAGGTCTCAGTTCCCAAACGGACGGGCGTGCGGACGAGAGTCTGTCGAACGCCGCAGTTTGTAGCATTTCGCCATCCGCCCCACAATACC